>NZ_JAAPBF010000104.1 GCF_022695985.1 Streptomyces sp. NP-1717
TGTCCGCAAAGTAGCGCCGTCCGCCCCCATCCAGGGCCCGAGGACCATACCCGCGGCCCGGCCGACCCCTCAGGGCACGCGCGACGCCTCAGCTCCTGCCGCGCGCCCGCACCAGCACCAGCGAGCCGCCGCCCACGGCCAGCAGCAGCACCGCGCCGCCTGCCAGATACGGCGTCGTAGAACTGCCGCCCGTCTCCGCCAGGTTCTCGGCGGCCGGCTCGCCGGCGGTCTGCGGGACGACACCCTCCTTCTCCGGTTCCGGCCGCTCCCGCTCCCGCTCCACCGGTGCGGCGGGCGCCTCGCAGGTCGCCTCGGCGAGTGTGACGGTGCCCTGGACATCGGCGACGTTCAGCTTGAGCGGGTTCACCGCGACCCGCAGTTCGAGCGCGGTCGCCGCGGCCGTACGGGACGTGGTCCGCGTCTGTGACAGGTCGAGCGTCACCTCACCGACGCCCGGCACCTCGACCCGGGTCGGCCCACCCGCGGAGAGCGTGACCTTCTTACCGAGGACGGTGACGCCGCCGAGCAGGTTGGACTCCGCGACGGGCTTCCCGCCCGCCTCGCAGACCGCCCTGGAGGTGACTTGCCGCACCTCGATGAGCGACAGCAGCGGCAGGCCCGGCACATGCACCTTGGCGTGGGCGATGTTGGCGTACCCCTCGGCCCTGCGCTCGTCGGCGGTGGCCCGCGCGGTGGCGACGTCGGCGCGCAGCACGGTGAACGGCCTGCCCTGGTCGACCCCGTCGAGTTCGACGGTCAGCGCGGTGCTGTCCGCGTCGGCCGGCGCCCGCACCTCGTTGAGCGCCGCCCGCAGCGGCACCTCGACCGATTTGTTGAGCAGGGAGACGTCGAGGCCGGTCCGCAGAACGACCGCGCCCGCCTTCCCCTTTCCGCCGCCCGCCCCGGTTCCGCCCGTGGCCTGCGCCGGGGCGGCGAACGCGACGGGCCCCGCCACCAGGGCCGCGGCGGCGGCCAGTGCGGCACAACGGCGCGCGGGCATGCGGAAGACATTGCTGTTCAAGATGGTGGAACCCCCACAGAGATTTGACGTCGCCGACCGGCCGGCACGGGGACACGTGGGCGGCGGGTGGCGACCGAGACACCGGAATCCTTACGCACCGAGAGTGAACTGGCGGACACCTGGGGTGAGTTCACTCCAAAGTGGGATTTCCGTGTCGGCGTTCGAATCACCGGGTACGGGCGTTCCTCGGGGCCACCCGCACGGGGGGTGTGGAGTCGCGCGGGAGCCAGTTCCAGCGGGCGCACGTCCGGCGCACGTCCGGCGTACGGCGGGCGCCACGCCGTCAACGCGGCGCCCGGGGACAGCCCCGGACTCAGCCCACGACCCGCCCGTTCAGCACGATCCGCCGCGGCTCCGCCAGCACCCGCACATCCGCCCTCGGGTCCTCGTCGAACACCACCAGATCGGCCGGAGCGCCCTCTTGGAGGCCCGGACGGCCCAGCCAGGCCCTTGCGCCCCACGCGGTCGCCGACAGGGCCTCCAGCGGCGGAATGCCGGCCTTCACCAACTCCGCGACCTCGCCGGCCACCAGACCGTGCGCCAGGGAGCCGCCCGCGTCGGTGCCGACGAAGACCGGGATCCCCGCGTCGTACGCGTCGCGGACCGTGTCGTAGCGCCGTGCGTGCAGCCGTCGCATATGGGCGGACCAGCGCGGGTACTTGCTCTCGCCGCCCGCGGCGAGGTCCGGGAAGGTGGCGATGTTGACCAGCGTCGGGACGATCGCGACACCACGCTCGGCGAAGAGGGGGATCAACTCGCCGGTGAGACCGGTCGCGTGCTCGACGCAGTCGATCCCGGCCTCGACCAGATCGCGCAGGGCGACGTCGGCGAAGCAGTGGGCCGTCACCCGGGCACCGAGCCGGTGCGCCTCGGCGATCGCCGCCTCGACCTCGGCGCGCGGCCAGCACGCGGTCAGGTCCCCCGCCTCGCGGTCGATCCAGTCGCCGACGAGCTTGACCCAGCCGTCGCCGCGCCGGGCCTCCTGGGCGACGTAGGCGACGAGGTCGCCCGGCTCGATCTCATGGGCGAAGTTACGGATGTAGCGGCGGGTGCGCGCGATGTGCCGGCCGGCCCTGATGATCTTCGGCAGATCGTCGCGGTCGTCGATCCAGCGGGTGTCCGACGGCGATCCCGCGTCCCTCAGGAGCAGCGTGCCGGCGTCCCGGTCCGTGAGGGCCTGCTTCTCGCTCGTCGCCTCGTCCACCGGGCCGTGGGTGTCCAGACCGACATGGCAGTGGGCGTCGACCAGACCGGGCACGGCCCAGCCGCGGACCGTACGGACGTCACGCGCGCCAAAGGGGCGTTCGTAGCTCGTCCGCCCGTCCACGACCCACAGCTCGTCCCTGACGTCGTCAGGGCCGACGAGCACCCGCCCCTTCACATGCAGCACCGCGCCATCACTCATGGGCCGAACTGTACGAGGCGCTGAGTACCCTCGACGAGGGAGTGTCCGAACACCGTTCGAGCGGCATGCGGGACGCTCCCCGTCCGCTGCCGAACACATCCGTCCGACCCGAAGAGAGCGCGCCTCCGTGACCCACCCGCTGCTGGACCTCGCCCCCCTCACCCCCGCCCACTTCGCGGCCGTCGAGCGACGGGTCGCCGCACTGCTCGACACCGAGCAGGACGTGGTGATCACCCAGGGCGAGGCGCTGCTTCCCCTGGAGGGCTGCGTCCGGGGCGGCGCGCGCGCCGGTTCGACCGCGCTGAACGTCGTCACCGGTCCGTACGGCCGGACCTTCGGCGACTGGCTCCGCGACTGCGGCGCGACCGTCGTCGACCTGGCGGTGCCCTTCCACGCCGCGGCGAGCGCCGAGCAGGTCGAGCGGGCGCTGGCGGAGCACCCGGAGATCGACTTCGTGTCGCTGGTCCACGCGGAGGCGGCCACGGGCAACACCAACCCCGTGGCCGAGATCGGCGAGGTCGTCCGGGCCCACGGGGCCCTGTTCATGCTGGACGCCGTCGCGTCCGTGGCGGCGGAGCCGCTGCTCCCGGACGCCTGGGGCGTCGACCTGTGCGTGATCGGCGCGCAGAAGGCCATGGGCGGCCCGGCCGGGGTCTCCGCCGTGTCGGTGAGCGCCCGCGCCTGGGAGCGGCTGGCCGCGAACCCGGGGGCACCGAGGCGCTCGTACCTCTCGCTCCTCGACTGGAAGGAGCGCTGGATCGACACCGGCCGCAAGGCCCTGCCGCACGCCCCCGCCCAGCTGGAGATGCTGGCCCTGGACGCGTGCCTGGAGCGCATCGAGTCCGAGGGGCTCGTCACCCGGATGGCGGCGCACGCGTCGGCCGCGGCGGCGACCCGCGCCGGGGCCCTCGCGCTCGGCGGCGGCCTTGAGCCGTTCGTGTACTCCGTGCGGGACGCCGCGCCGGTGGCCACCACGCTGCGGACCCCGGCCGGGGTGGACGCCGCGGGGCTGGTCGCCGAGGCCCTTGCGGCCGATCCCTCGCTGCCGCTGATCGCCGGCGGCGGGGCGCTGTCCAAGGAGATGATCCGGGTCAACCACTACGGCCCCGACGCCACCCTCGGCGCGGTGCGGGCCTCGCTCGCGGCCCTGGGGGCCGCACTCGCCGGGGCGGGCGTGGCGGTGGATCTCGCGGCGGCCGAGAGGGCAGTGTCCGACAGCCGGCCCGCCGACGCATCCTGAAATCAACGGGCGCATTAATTCGAGAATACGGGAATGTATTCCGCTCCACGCAGCTTCCCGTATTCGTCTGCCCGCTTTTTTTGATCCTAAACACCAAGGTTTCAACAACGGTCACTGCGTAATTCCGGAGCGGTTCGAGAGCGTTACGCATATGTGACCGAGTACACAAGCGTGCCCGCATTGCCCCAAAGCTCCGGGTCAAACCGGCGCAGATCACCCCTCGACCGTGTTGGCGCACACGCCCGCGTGATAACACAGATCGCATCCCCACCCAACCCCTGCTGACGATGCGGTTTCTGAATTAGCTCGGTAAATTAAATAGACATGACTGCCGCCCAAGCAGACCTTGCAGGTGCCCGAACCGAATTCACGCGATCCTTCCGGATCGACACCCCACGAGTGGAGGACGGAGCCGCGATCTGGCGCATCGCCCGCGACTCCGAGGTACTCGACCTGAACTCCTCGTACAGCTATCTGCTGTGGTGCCGTGACTTCGCCGCGACATCCGTCGTGGCCCGCGGCACCCGCGACGACGCCTCCTCCGACACCGACACGGGCTCCGGCTCCGGCCCGGACGGGGAGCCCATCGCCTTCGTCACGGGCTACATCCGGCCCGAGCGCCCCGAGGCCCTGGTCGTCTGGCAGGTGGCCGTCGACCGCGCCCACCGAGGCAAGGGCCTCGCCGGCACCCTGCTGGACGAACTCACCCGGCGGGTCACCGAGGAGCAGGGGGTCACCTCTGTGGAGACGACCGTCACGCCCGACAACATCGCGTCGGACCGTATGTTCCACGCCTACTCCGAGCGTCATGGCGCGACCCTGGAGCGCGAAGTGCTCTTCGAGGGCGAACTCTTCCCCGACGGAGGGCACCAGCCCGAGGTGCTGTACCGGATCGGCCCGCTCACGACCTGAGCGCCCGACCGCCCCGCCCCGTCCCTCCGCCTCTCTCCCACACCCCTTCGGCAGGAGACCGCTGTGACCATCACCCCGCCCGTCCTGAGCGTGTTCGAGACCCTTGAATCCGAAGTGCGCAGCTACTGCCGCGGCTGGCCCGCCGTGTTCGACCGCGCGCAGGGCAGCCGTCTCACCGACGAGGACGGCCACAGCTACCTCGACTTCTTCGCCGGTGCCGGTTCGCTCAACTACGGGCACAACAACCCCGTACTGAAGCGCGCGCTGATCGACTACATCGAGCGCGACGGCATCACCCACGGCCTGGACATGGCCACCACGGCCAAACGCGCCTTCCTGGAGTCGTTCCAGGACGTGGTCCTGCGCCCCCGTGACCTGCCGTACAAGGTGATGTTCCCCGGCCCCACCGGCACCAACGCCGTCGAGTCGGCCCTCAAGCTGGCCCGCAAGGTGAAGAACCGCGAGTCGATCGTCTCGTTCACCAACGCCTTCCACGGCATGTCGCTGGGCTCGCTCGCCGTCACCGGCAACGCGTTCAAGCGGGCCGGAGCCGGCATCCCGCTGGTCCACGGCACCCCGATGCCGTTCGACAACTACTTCGACGGCCAGGTCCCGGATTTCCTCTGGTTCGAGCGGCTGCTCGGCGACCAGGGCTCGGGGCTGAACAAGCCCGCCGCCGTGATCGTCGAGACGGTGCAGGGCGAGGGCGGCATCAACGTCGCGCGCCCCGAGTGGCTGCGGGCGCTGTCCGAGCTGTGCGAGCGCCAGGACATGCTGCTGATCGTCGACGACATCCAGATGGGCTGCGGGCGCACCGGCGGGTTCTTCTCCTTCGAGGAGTCCGGTATCACCCCCGACATCGTCACGCTGTCGAAGTCCATCAGCGGCTACGGCCTGCCGATGGCGCTGACGCTCTTCAAGCCGGAGCTGGACATCTGGGAGCCCGGCGAGCACAACGGCACGTTCCGCGGCAACAACCCGGCCTTCGTGACGGCCGCCGCCGCGCTGAACACCTACTGGGCCGACGGCCAGATGGAGAAGCAGACGCTGGCGCGCGGTGAGCAGGTCGAGCGCGCGCTGCTGGCCATCGTCGACGAGTGCGAGCCCGACAGTGTGAGTTTCCGTGGCCGCGGTCTGGTCTGGGGTATGGAGTTCCAGGACAAGCCGCGCGCCGGCGCGATCTGCCGCCGGGCGTTCGAACTGGGTCTCCTGCTGGAGACCTCCGGCCCGGAGAGCGAGGTCGTGAAGCTGCTGCCCGCGCTGACCGTCACGCCCGCCGAGCTGGACGAGGGCCTGCGCACCCTGGCCCGCGCCGTACGCGAGACGGCCTGACCGCCTCCGTCCGACCGCCCGACCGCTTCACCGCCCGACCGCTTCACCGCCCGACCGCTTCACCGTCCGACCGTCTGATCCGAAGGTGACCCCCGGGGCCCGGTCTGAGCCGGGCCCCGGGGGGAACCCGTAGAAGACACCGCACCACAGAAGGGTCCTATTCACCGTGATCGTCCGATCGTTCAAGGACATCGAGAACACCGACCGCCATGTGAAATCCGCGTCGGGCACCTGGGAGAGCAAGCGCATCGTGCTCGCCCAGGAGAAGGTCGGCTTCTCGCTGCACGAGACCGTCCTCTACGCGGGCACCGAGACGTCGATGTGGTACGCGAACCACATCGAGGCCGTGCTGTGCGTGGAGGGCGAGGCCGAACTCACCAACGACGACACCGGCGAGACCCACTGGATCGCGCCCGGCACGATGTATCTGCTCGACGGCCACGAGAAGCACACGCTCCGGCCGAAGACCGACTTCCGCTGTGTATGCGTCTTCAACCCGCCTGTGACCGGGCGGGAGGACCATGACGAGAACGGCGTCTACCCGCTGCTGACCGAGGAGGGCTGAACCACGATGACCACCGCCCCTGCACGCACCGACCTGTACCCGACTCGTGGCGTGGGTGAGGTGACCACCCCGCGTCAGGACCCCGTCGTCTGGTCACCGCCCGGCACCCCGGGCCCGGTCTCCGCGGCCGATCTCCAGGGCCTGGAGCGGGACGGGTTCCTCACCGTCGACCAGCTGATCGGTCCCGACGAGGTAGCGCTCTACCGCGCCGAACTCGACCGGCTGATCACCGACCCGGCGATCCGGGCCGACGAGCGCTCGATCATCGAGCCCAAGTCCCAGGACGTGCGCTCGGTGTTCGAGATCCACAAGATCAGCGAGGTCTTCGCCGGTCTGGTGCGTGACGAGCGTGTGGTGGGGCGGGCCCGGCAGATCCTCGGCTCGGACGTGTACGTCCACCAGTCCCGTATCAACGTGAAGCCGGGCTTCGGCGCCTCGGGCTTCTACTGGCACTCGGACTTCGAGACCTGGCACGCCGAGGACGGTCTGCCGAACATGCGGACGATCTCCGTGTCGATCGCGCTGACCGAGAACTACGACACCAACGGCGGCCTGATGATCATGCCCGGGTCGCACAAGACCTTCCTGGGCTGCGCGGGCGAGACGCCGAAGGACAACTACAAGCAGTCGCTGAAGATGCAGGACGCCGGGACGCCGTCGGACGAGGCGCTCACCGGCTTCGCCGAGCAGCACGGCATCAAGCTCTTCACGGGCAAGGCCGGCGCGGCGACCTGGTTCGACTGCAACTGCATGCACGGCTCGGGCGACAACATCACCCCGTTCCCGCGCAGCAACGTCTTCATCGTGTTCAACAGCGTGGAGAACACGGCGGTCGAGCCGTTCGCGGCGCCCTCCCCGCGGCCCTCGTTCATCGGCTCCAGGGACTTCACCCCGGTCCGCTGAGGACGCGTACGCGAGAAGGCGGGGCCGGTCCCGAGGACCGGCCCCGCTCTCGTGCGCGGCCCCGCTCCCGTACTCGCGGGCCGCCGCGTCAGCCCGCGAGTACCTCCAGCGCGCGGTCCACGTCGGCCGTGGAGTTGTACAGGTGGAAGGCGGCGCGCAGATTGCCCGCGCGGACCGCCACGGAGACCCCCGCCCGCGCGAGCGCCTCCTGCCGGTCGCCGAGCCCCGCGACGGCGACGATCGCCGACCCGTCCGCGTGCCCCGTCCCTGCGGGCTCGTGCCCGATCTCGCGCAGCCCCGCCCGGAAGCGCGCGGCGAGCGCGGTGCTGTGGGCGTGGATCGTCCCGACGCCGATCTCCGACAGGAGCGAGAGGGACCGCTCCGCGCCGTGGTAGGCGAGGAAGGGCACCGGCTGGTCGAACCGCCTGGCGGAGACGGCCAGTTCCCCGACCGGGCCGTACGTACTCGCCCACATGTCCTCGCCCGCGACCCAGCCCGCGAGGATCGGCACCAGAGACTCCTGCGCCTCCTCGCCGACGGTGAGGAACGAGGTCCCGCGCGGGGAGACGAGGAACTTGTAGCCGCCGGTGACCGTGTAGTCGTACTCCCCCGCGTCGACCGGCAGCCAGCCCGCCGCCTGCGTGGCGTCGAGCAGCGTACGGGCGCCGTGCGCCGCCGCCGCGGCCCGTACTCCGGCGAGATCGGCCGTACGGCCGTCGCTCGACTGCACCGCGGAGAACGCCACCAGCGCGGTCCCGGGCCGCACCTCGGCGGCCAGCGACTCCAGCGGCACGTACCGCGGCTTGAGATCACCGCGCACCGTGAAGGGGGTGACGACGGAGCTGAACTCCCCCTCGGGCAGGAGCACTTCGCTGCCCGGTGGCAGGGAGGCGGCGATCAGTCCGACATGGACGGCGACGGCCGTACCGACGGACACCCGGTCGGCGGGGACCCGGACGAGCCGGGCGAACGAGGCGCGGGCGGCCTCGACCACGGCGAAGTCGCCCGCCCCGTCCGGCTGCCCGGTCGCGCTGCTCAGGGCCAGCGCCCGCACCGCTTCGACGGCCCGGCGCGGCAGCAGGCCGCAGGTCGCGGTGTTCAGATACGTCGTCTCCGGCGCGAATTCGGCGCCACCCAAAGTGTCCATGCCCTCACCCTGGGACCCAGGTCCCTCCTGGTCAATCACGCATGTTTCACGGGTACACCCAAGCGATCCTTATGAATGGCCGCCGGCCTGCGGAACCTCGCAGGCGCCGTCGGTGTCGCAGGCGCCCGCCCCGTCCTCCGCGACGCCCGCCAGGGGCGTGATCGCCCGGCCCTGCCACGCCTGCTCCAGCGCCTGGGTGAAGACCTCGGCCGGCTGTCCGCCCGAGACGCCGTAGCGGCGGTCGAGTACGAAGAAGGGCACCCCGGTCGCGCCGAGTTCCGCCGCCTCCCGCTCGTCGGCCCGCACCTCGTCGGCGTACGCGTCGGGGTCCGCGAGGACCACCCGCGACTCGGCCTCGTCCAACCCTGCCTCGACCGCCAGGTCGACCAGCGTCCCGGTGTCGTAGACCGAGCGCTCCTCGGCGAAGTTGGCCCGGTAGACGAGGCTCAGCAGCTCGTCCTGCCGGCCGCGCGCCTTGGCCAGATGCAGCAGCCGGTGGATGTCGAAGGTGCTGCCGTGGTCCCGGTCGCCGACGCGGTAACCGAGCCCTTCGGAGCGCGCGTGCGAGGCGACCTGCTCCTCCATGGCGAGGGCTTCCTGCCGCGACCGGCCGAACTTGGCGGCGAGCATGTCGACCACCGGAGCGACTTCCCCCTTGGCGTGCCCGGGATCGAGCTCGAAGGAACGGTGCACCACCTCGACATCGGCCCGGTGCGCGAAGGATTCGAGCCCCTTCTCGAACCGGGCCTTGCCGATGTAGCACCACGGGCAGGCGATGTCGCTCCAGATCTCCACACGCATGTGTCTGCTTCTCTCCAGGCCAGGTCGTGCGGAGCCTCCCTCCGCAACTACCGCAACCGGCGGGAGACGCGTGCCATTCCCCCGCCGGGGCGGCGGGGGCGGCCCGTACCGGACCGGATGTCACCGCGCACCGTTCACCGTGCCCCGGTCGAGACCCGGCGCACCACGCCGAGCAGGTACTCCTTGCGGTTGAGCGGGTCGTGGTCGGTACGGGAGCGGGTCGGGGGCGCGCCCTGGACCGGGCGGTGGTGGTCGAACGCCGACTCCAGGACACCCTCGCCGCTGGTGAGCGTCGGCAGGAGCTGTCCGAGCGCGTGCACCTCGGCCGCCGGGATCTCGCCCTCCACCACGTACGACGCCCCGTGCACCGACTGGGTGTGCGGTACGGCGCGCAGCCGGGCCAGCGCGGGCAGGACGGCGCCGAAGGTGCCGGCCGGTACGTCGAGGCGGAAGTGGTTCATCGGTTCGCACACGACGGTGCCCGCGCGTTTCAGCGCTTCCATCAGCACCAGCGGCGTCAACAGGCGGAAGTCACCGCCGGTGCTCGACATGCTCTTGTCGAAGGTGCCGTGGGCGTGGCTCTGCCGGGGCGCGTAGCCGGTGCGGGTCAGGACGACGGCGCAGTCGGGGACCGCCCATCCGTACAGTCCCTCACGCAGGGTGGCCCGGACGGTGTCCTCGATGGCCTTCATGAACGCGTAGGGCATGGAGCCGAGTTCGACCTCCAGCCGGAAGCCGACACCGCTGCCCGGCGGGGCCGGTTCGACCCGCAGTCCGACGGTCGCGAGGAACGGGTTGGGCTCCTTGCCCATCACCTCGGCGGCGTCCCCCGTGCCCGCGAGCCGTTCGACACAGATGGTCGTGGTCTCGCGGAACGTGACGTCCACGCCGTACTCGTCGGCGAGTGTCGCCTGGATGACCTCCTTCTGCACCTCGCCGTAGAGCGACACGGAGATCTCCTGCCGGACCTCGTCCTGGCGCAGATTGATCAGCGGGTCCTGCTCGGCGAGCTGGGTGAGCGCGGCGTGCAGGGCGCCCTTGTCTGATCCCTCGCGGGGGACGACGACCGTGGCCAGTGTCGGGGGCGAGAAGTGGTGGCGGGAGGCCGCGCCGGCGGCGGCCGGGTCGCCGATCACATCGCCGATCCGGATGCCGCCGAGCCCCCAGAGCTTGCCGATCCGGCCGGCGCCGACGGACGGGCAGGGCACGGAGGAACCGTCGTCGAAGACGGTGATCGCGGTGACCTTGCCCTCGGTGCCGTCACCGGTCGGCAGCCGGTCGCGCACGCGCAGGGCGCCGGAGAACATCCGGACGTACGCGATCTTCTCGCCGGCCGCGCCGCGCTCGACCTTGAAGACGGTGCCCGAGACCGGGCCCTCCTCGTCGCCCGCGGTCGAGGGCAGCAGCTCCCTGATGCCGGCGATGAGCGTGTCCACACCCGCGCCGGACATCGCCGAGCCGAAGAAGACCGGATGGGTGAGCGACCGGCCGGTCTGCGCGGCAAGTTCCCGGCGGAGCCGGTCGTACGAGAGACGGGCCGGTTCGTCGACGTAGGCGGCCAGGAGGGCGTCGTCGTGCTCGGCCAGCCGCTCGGCCAGTGGGCCGGTCGCGGAGAAGGCCGGGTCGGCCGGGCCGTACGGAATGAATCCGGCGCCGCGGGTGCCGAGTCGGCGTACGGATCCCATCGGGACGGTCGCGGGGGTCAGCTTCTCGGCCAGGTCGCGCAGCAGCCCGTCGTGGCGGGCGCCGACCCGGTCGATCTTGTTGACGAAGACGAGCGTGGGGATGCGCAGCCGGCGCAGGGTGCGCATCAGGACACGTGTCTGCGCCTGGACCCCCTCGACGGCGGAGACGACGAGCACGGCGCCGTCGAGGACGCTCAGCACCCGCTCCACCTCGGCGATGAAGTCCGGGTGTCCTGGTGTGTCGATGAGATTGACGGTGACGTCGTCGACGGCGAAGGACACCACGGCGGACTTGATGGTGATGCCGCGTTGACGTTCGAGCGCCAGGGAGTCGGTCTGGGTGTTGCCGTCGTCGACGCGGCCGATCTCGTCGATGACTCCGGCGGCGTGCAGCAGCCGCTCGGTCAGGCTGGTCTTACCGGCGTCGACGTGGGCCAGAATGCCCAGGTTGAGCGTGGTCACTAAACGTCAGGTCCCTTGAGTCGTAGGAGATTCCCTTCTTCTGGACGGACTCTGACGCTCGGCGCATGACGGCTCCTGTGGGTGTTCCGGGTGTTCGGCGGACTGGCGGACCGGCGGGCCGGCCGGCGGGTGGCGCGGTCGACGTCGGGGAGTACAGCAAACCCCGCCCCGCCCGGCAAATGATTTACCGGACGGGGCGGGGTCGGTTTCGGTGCTGTGCGGTGCGCCGGTTCGGGTCAGGAAGCGGCCGGCTGCTCCGGGCGGCCGTCGACCCGGCGCGGCAGACCCGCCGGGTTGTCGTCACGCAGCTCCGGCGGGAGCAGCGCGGCGGGCGTGGACTGGTAGGTGACCGGGCGCAGCCAGCGCTCGATCGCGGTGGCGCCGACGGATGTCGACGTGGAGGTGGACGCCGGGTACGGGCCGCCGTGCTGCTGCGCGGGCGCGACGGCGACGCCGGTGGGCCAGCCGTTGACGAGGACGCGGCCCGCGAGCGGCGTCAGGTCGGCGAGCAGCCGCGCCGCGCCGGAGCCGGCGTCCTCGGCCTCGCCGTCGGCGAGATGGAGCGTGGCGGTGAGGTTGCCGGGGAGACGGGCCAGGACGGCGCCGATCTCCGCGTCGGAGTCGTAGCGGGCGACGACCGTCACGGGGCCGAAGCACTCCTCCAGCAGGAGGTCGTGCGGTCCCTCGGCGGCGAGCCGCTGCGCGGGGACGGTCAGATATCCCGCGCTGACGGTGTGGTCGCCGCCGGGGCCGGGGGTGATCGGGGCTTCCACGCCGGGCAGTTCGGCCCGTTCCCGTACGCCCGCCACGAAGGCGTCGCGCATCCGGTGGTCGAGCATCACACCGGGCTCGGTCTCGCTGACGGCGGTCGTCAGCGCCTTGAGCAGGCTGTCGCCCGCGTCGCCGGCCGGGACGAGCACGAAGCCGGGCTTGGTGCAGAACTGGCCCTCGCCGAGGGTCATGGAGCCGGCCAGTCCGGCGCCGAGTCCCTCGGGACGTTCCGCCGCCGCGGCCTCGGTGATCACGACGGGGTTGAGCGAGCCCAGTTCGCCGTGGAAGGGGATCGGCGTCGGCCGGGCGGCCGCCGCGTCGAAGAGGGCGCGTCCGCCCCGTACCGAGCCGGTGAATCCGGCGCCGGCGACCAGCGGGTGCTTGACCAGCTCCACACCGGCCTCGAACCCGTGGACCAGGACCACGACGTCCTCGGGCAGCCCGACCCGCTCCGCCGCCCTGCGCAGCGCGGAGGCGCAGATCTCGGAGGTGGCGGGGTGGTCGGGGTGCACCTTGACGACGACGGGGCAGCCGGCGGCGAGCGCGCTGGCGGTGTCACCGCCGGGGACGGAGAAGGCGAAGGGGAAGTTGCTCGCCGAGTAGACGGCGACGACGCCGAGCGGCACCTTGAAGCGCCGCAGGTCCGGCCAGGGCGGCGTACGGTCGGCGTCGGCGTGGTCGATGCGTACGTCGAGGAAGGAGCCCTCGTCCACGACCTCGGCGAAGGCCCTCAACTGGGCTGTCGTACGGGCGAGTTCGCCGGTGAGCCGGACCGGCCCGAGGGCGGTCTCGGCGTCCGCCGCCTCGATCACGTACGCGCCCGACTCATCGAGGATGTCCGCCGCCGTACGCAGAAGCGCCGCACGCGCGGTACGGTCGGCGAGCGCGGGCCGGGCGGCGTACGCGCGACGTACCTCGCGGTCGACCTCCTCGGCCGTGGCCTCGACCGCGACCTGTTCACGCGGCTTCCCGGTTCGGGGGTCGACGCTCCAGACTGGTGCTGCTGCCACCGGGCTTCCTTCCACTACCTGTGCCGTCCGCTGTCATCACCGAGGCGCTGTTCGGTATTCTGAACAAAGTTCCTGATGATGAATCCAAGGGGACTCTATTTCGGTGCGTTCTGTGTGGTCAAGAGTGGTCAAGATTGGGGCGAGGGACAATGTCGGCTGCGGAAACGGGTGGAGCACAGGTCAAGTCCGCTGTGCGTACGGTGGAATTGCTGGAGTACTTCGCCGGGCGCCCTGGCATGCATTCGCTCGCCGCGGTGCAGGAGGCCGTCGGCTACCCGAAGTCCAGCCTCTACATGCTGCTGCGGACCCTGGTCGAGCTGGGCTGGGTGGAGACCGACGCGACGGGCACGCGGTACGGCATCGGCGTACGGGCGCTGCTGGTCGGCACGTCGTACATCGACGGTGACGAGGTGGTGGCCGCCGCCCGGCCCACCCTGGACCGGCTCTCCGACGACACGACGGAGACGATCCACCTGGCGCGGCTCGACGGCACGAACGTCGTCTATCTCGCCACCCGCCAGTCGCAGCACTATCTGCGCCCCTTCACCCGTGTCGGCCGCCGGCTGCCCGCGCACTCCACCTCGCTCGGCAAGGCGCTGCTCGCGACGCACAGCGACGAGCAGGTGCGCAAGATGCTGCCGGAGACGATGGCCCCGCTGACCGAGCACACGATCACCGACCGCGAGCAGCTCATCGAGGAACTGAACACGATCCGCGAGCAGGGGTACGCCGTGGACCGTGAGGAGAACACCCTCGGGCTGCGCTGCTTCGGCATCGCGATCCCGTACCGGACCCCGGCGCGCGACGCGATCAGCTGCTCGGTGCCGGTGGCGCGGCTCACCCCCGCACACGAACAGATGATCAAGGACGCGCTGTTCGACGCCCGGGACCGGCTGACACTGGCCACGCGCAGGCTCTGACGTCCCGGCGCGAGGTAACGCCGGAGCGGCGGACTCATAATCCGTCGGCCGTGGGCATCCCCGCGACCGGGGACCTCTCCCCCGCGCGGCGGAGCGGGATCGTCATGGCGCAGGAGGTGCGGGAGGCCGCGGGCCGGGAGCGTGGGTGGCATGACGCTGACACCCACCGCTTCCACGCGGGTACGGACCCCGGCACCGGTGCCGCCGCCCGGCCGTGGCGTACGGGCGCTGCGCGCCGTCGCGATCGTCTCGTGCCTCCCCTACATCACTCTCAAGATCCTCTGGATCGCCGGCAGCCGGGTCGGCGTCCCGGACGGCAGCGCGCTGCTGGACAACCGGATCGCGATGGCCGTCGCAAACGGCCTGTCCGTCGTCCTCGACGGCGCCGTGGTGGTCCTCGCGCTGCTGCTCACACAGCCGTGGGGGCGACGGGTTCCCGCCTGGCTGCTCGCCCTGCCGATGTGGGTCGCCACGGGGCTGCTCGCGCCGATCATGACCGGCTACCCGCTCCAGCTCGCGGTCACCGCCCTCACGGGCTCCGGCACCCGGCCGCCCGCGGCCGACGAGCCGTTCCTCCACGAGTGGGTCTTCGGGGTCGTCTACACCGGGTTCATCGTCCAGGGCCTCGCCCTGGGCACGCTCTTCGCGCGGTACGCCCACAGGCGGTGGGGGCATCTGTGGCAGGGCCCGCTCGGCGGGGCGGCCGAGACGGCCGGGGCCGCCGGGAATCCCGGTCCGGGCGACGCGTCCGCCGGGCGCGCGGGGACGGCGCGGGCGACGGCGGTGGCCGGTTCGCTCCTCGCCGTCCTCCCCGGTGCGGCGCATCTTCTGTGGGCGTCCGGATCGGCCACCGGCCTCAGCGCGGACCGGCTCGCCGACCGTACGAGGGACTTCTACGTCCTCGAAGGCGTCAGCGCCGGCTTCGCGGTCCTCGCCGTGGCGGCCACGCTGATGCTGGCGTTCCGCCGGGGCGGCCGGCTGCCCCTGAAGGCCGCCACAGCCGGCGCCTGGGTCGGGTCCGGGGTACTCGGCTGCTGGGGCGGCTGGCTGCTGCTGGCGTCGCTCATGCCGGACGACGGGACGCGGCCGCACACCTCCGCGATGGTGCTGACCTACGCTGTGTCGATGGTCGCCGGGTTCCTGTTGCTCAGCAGTCTCGTCTCCGTACTGAGGCGCCGCGCCGCATGACAGCCGCGCTCCGGCGGCCGGCCGCGTCCCTCCTGCGTCCGCTCGCCGGCGGGCGGGCGCGGCTGCGCTGGACCCATCTGATCCTCGGCGGCGCCCTGTTGATGCCGTACTGGCTGCTCGGCACCGTGATCGTGGGCCCGCTCATCGGCACGGACACCATGTTCTCCGGCTCCCTCGCGCTCCAGTTCGGCGCGTTCGCCGCCGCGCTGCCGATCGCCGCGACGAGCGCGCTGTTCCCGGTCGCACGGCCGCTGTCGGTGGCCGCCGCGCGGGCCATGTGCGGTCTCCCGGACGGTTCACTGGCCGACGGTCCCGCCCGCTCGCGGGCGGCCAGGGTACGGACGGTCGGCTGGTTCACGCTGCACGTGGGCGTCGGCGGGATCATCAGCGGGATGTCGCTGGCGCTGCCGCCGTTCGCGGTGGCGCTGATGGTGCTGCCGCTGTCGCCGGCGCTGCGGGAGAACCGGCTCGGGATGCCGCGCGTCTTCCGGCACGACCTGGCCGTCGCCCTCGCACCGCTCGGCGGGATCCTGTCGCTCGTGGCGCTGGCCGCGTGCGCGGCGGCGGCGGGCGCGCTGCTGGCCCGGGTGGCGCCCGTCCTGCTCGGCCCCACGCCGTCGGACCGCCTTGCCGCCGCCGAACGCCGGGCGGCGGATCTCGCCGTACGCAACAGGCTGGCCCGCGAGTTGCACGACTCGGTCGGTCACGCGCTGAGCGCGGTGACCCTCCAGGCGGGCGCGGCGCGGCGGATCCTGGACAGCGACGACCCCGGGGACAGGGAGTTCGTGCGGGAGGCGCTGACCGCGATCGAGGAGACGACCCGGCGGACGGTGGGTGAACTGGACTCCGTGCTGGGCCTGTTGCGCCAGACCGACGAACACGGGCACGAGCACCGGGACGGACCGCCCTGCGGGCCGACCCTCGACGCGCTGGACACGCTGCTGGCGCACAGCGGCGTACGGGTCGCGCTGACCGTCGAGGGGGACATCGCGACGGTGCCCGAGCAGGTGTCGCGCGAGGCGTACCGCATCGTTCAGGAGGGGCTGAGCAACGCCCTGCGGCACGGCGGGGACGCGCCCGTCACCCTCCATGTCGCCCTGAGCACAGAGAAGTTGGGGATAACTATGGAGAATCCGCTGCCCACCACCGCGCCGGTCGTCCGCCCCGGCGGCGGGCGCGGGCTGCGCGGCGTCGCGGAGCGGGCCACGCTGCTCGGCGGGCACGCGTCGGCGGGTCAGGACGGGCCGCTGTGGCGGCTGTCCGTCGCCCTCCCGCCGGCCGCCGGCGCGCACGTCCGGAGGGATCGGCCGTGAACGAGATCAGGGTGGTGCTCGCCGACGACGAGCGGATGGTCCGTACGGCGCTGCGCGTCATCCTGGAGGCGGAGCCGGACCTGACGGTCGTCGGCGAGGCTTCGACGGGCGCGGAGGCGGTGTCCGTGGTGCGCGCGGTGCGGCCCGACGTCGTGCTGATGGACGTGCGGATGCCGGAGATCGACGGCATCCGCGCCACCGAGCAGATCCTCGGCGCACCGGCACCGGCACCGGCGTCCGCCCCGGTGCCGCTGCCGCGCGTCGTCGTCGTGACGACCTTCGAGAACGACAGCTACGTGTACGAGGCGCTGCGCGTCGGCGCCTCCGGGTTCCTGCTCAAGCGGGCGGCGGCCGAGGACCTCGTCCGGGCGGTCCGGCTGGTGGCGCGGAGCGATTCGCTGCTCTACCCGGCCGCGCTGCGGGGCCTCGCGGCCGAGTACTCCCGCAGGCGTCCCGAGGCGCCGCGCTGGGCGAGCCGGCTCACCGACCGCGAGGCGGACGTGCTGCGGCTGATGGCGACCGGCCTGACGAACGCGGAGATCGCCGGACGGCTCGGCGTCGGTCCGGCGACGGTGAAGTCGCACGTGGCGGCGGTGCTCGCGAAGACCGGGGCCAGGGACCGTACGCAGGCGGTGATCGCGGCGTACGAATCGGGGTTCATCAGCCCCGGGTGACAGCCGCCTCCCAAGAAGGCCGGCCCGGTATGAAGAGTTCCCGCCCGGTATGAAGAGTTTCTGAGAAGGGGCGCGCGGCGGAACGCGCCGTCCGGTCCCGTTCGTCCCTCTGTGGGATGAACAAGACAATCAGGCGCACCGCGGTCGTCTGTCTGCTCATGGTGCTCGCTCTGCTGGTGCGGGTCACCTGGGTGCAGGCGTACCAGGGCAAGGCCCTCGCGGACAACGAACGCAACCGACGCACGCTGATCGACCAGTACGCCCACCCGCTGGGTGACATCGTCGTGGCCGGCTCGCCCGTCACGGGCTCCGCCAGGACATCGGTCAGTGACGACCTGAAGTACAAGCGGACGTATACGGACGGTGAGCTGTACGCGGCGGTCACCGGCTACAGCTCGCAGGCGTACCGCTCCACGCAGCTCGAAGGCATCTACCGGGATGTCCTCGACGGCACGGACCCCCGGCTGAAGAACCCGCTGGACGCGCTGACCGGTGAGCACGCCGCGCCGGGCAGTGTCCTGACGACGATCGACCCGGCCGTGCAGAAGGCCGGTTTCGAGGCGCTCGGTGACAAGAAGGGCGCCGCCGTCGCGATCGACCCGGCGACCGGCCGGATTCTCGGGATGGTCAGCACGCCCTCCTACGACCCCTCGGCGATCAGCGGGACGACGGACGGCGACGCCTGGAACCGGCTGACCTCCGACCCGGACCGGCCGATGGCCAACCGCGCGCTGCGGCAGCCCCTGCCCCCCGGTTCCACCTTCAAGCTGGTGGTGGCCGCGGCGGCGCTGGAGGACGGACTGTACGCGTCGGTCGACACCCGGACCCGGAGCCCGGAGCCGTTCACTCTGCCCGGCACGAGCACCGTCCTGCCGAACGAGAACACGTCGGCGCCCTGCGAGGACGCGACGATCCGCACGGCGCTGAAGTACTCGTGCAACAACGTCTTCGCCAAGATGGCCGCCGACCTCGGTGAGGAGAAGGTGCGCGCGACGGCGTCGGAGTTCGGGTTCAACGACAGCGAGCAGGACGTGCCGGTGCGGGCCGCCGAGAGTGTCTATCCCTCCGGGATGGACGACGCGCAGACGGCGCTGACGGGGATCGGCCAGTTCGACGTCACCGCCACGCCGCTCCAGATGGCCATGGTCTCGTCGGCGCTCGCGAACGACGGGGTCCTCGAATCGCCGCACATGGTGTCCAGGGTCGTGGACGCGAACGGTGACACGCTCACCTCTTACGAGGACGAGTCGTCGCGCCGGATCGTCTCGTCGTCCACGGCCGAGCAGTTGCGCAGCGCGATGGTGACGGTGGTCGAGGAGGGCACGGGTTCGAACGCCCGCGTCGACGGCGCCGAGGTGGGCGGCAAGACGGGCACGGCCCAGCACGGCGTGAACAACAGCCGGACGCCGTACGCGTGGTTCACCTCGTACGCGAAGGACTCGTCCACCGGCAAGGAGGTGGCGGTGGCGGTGCTGGTCCAGGACTCGGACGCGGCACGCTCGGATGTCAGCGGCAACGGTCTGGCGGCCCCGATCGCGAAACGGATGATGGAGGCGGCGCTGCGCTGACCGGCTCGGGCGGCCGACCGATTCCGGCGGTGGAGAACGGACCCGGTGACCCGCCGCGACACCCGTGCCAGGATGTGCCGATGGGGACAGGGGCGGGGAAGAACGGGGCGCTGGGCACGGTCTTCCGGGACCGTAACGCCGGGCTGTATCTGTCCGGCGTGGTCGTGTCGGGATTCGGCACCTCCGCCATGTGGCTGGTCGGCGGGATCTGGGTCAAGTCGCTCACGGGGTCGGACAGTCTGGCGGCCCTGACGATCTTCGCGATGTGGGCGCCGACGCTGGTGGGGCCGCTGCTGGGGGCGGTCGCGGACCGGTGGCGGCGCAGACCGCTGCTGGTGTTCTGCAATCTCGTGATGGCCGCGCTGCTGCCGCTGCTTCTCCTGGTCGACTCGGCCGACCGGGTCTGGATCCTGTTCGCCGTGCTGTTCGTGTACGGCGTCAGCGGTGTCGTGCAGGACGCCGCCGAGGCGGCCCTGGTCGCCACGGCGATGGACAAGCGGCTGCTGGGTGACTTCAACGGGCTGCGGATGACGGCCAACGAGGGCATGAAGCTCCTCGCGCCGCTCGCGGGCGCCGGGCTGTACGCGGCGTACGGCGGCGGCACGGTCGCTCTGCTGGACGCCTTCACGTTCGTGCTGGCCGCCGGCCTCTTCGCGCTGATGCGGGTCCGGGAGGACAGGCCCGTGCCGGAGCGCACGGGCGGTTGGCTCTCCCGTACGGCGGAGGGCGCCCGGGTGCTGCGGGACTCGCCGGTCCTGCGTCCGCTCGTGCTGGCGGGTTCGGTCACGATGCTGCTCGCGGGGCTCAACGGCGCCGCCGTCTACGCGGTGGTCGACAAGGGCCTCGGGCACGCTCCTTCGTACGTAGGTCTGCTCTACGCGCTCCAGGGAGCCGGCTCGGTCGCCGTCGGGCTGCTGGCGGGCCCGCTGATGCGCAGGGTCCCGGAGCGGGTGTTCGCGGCCGGGGGCATCGCGCTCTTCGCCGCCGCCGTGGGGCTGCGGGCGCTGCCGTACGACGCGGTGGTGCTGGCGAGCACGGTGGCGGTCGGGATCGGGCTGCCGTGCGTGCTGATCGTGGCCCTGACGGCGGTGCAGCGCGAAGCGCCGGACGCCGTGCTGGGACGGGCGGCGGCCACCGCCAACACCCTGATCTACGTGCCGAACGCGGTGGCCCTCGCGCTCGGCGCCGGGCTCGTCGCGTTCGTCGACATCACGGTGCTGCTGCCGGTCACCGCGGTGACCGGGCTGCTGACGGCGGCCGGCCTCACCTTCTACGGAGGTCTGCCGCGACGGGCCTCAGCCGAGGCCTGAGAGCCCGGCCGTGACGGCGGCCAGATCCGCGTCCGAGGCCAGGCCCGCGTGGTACAGCCGCAGTTCGGTCGCTCCCAGGGAGCGCGCGTGCGCCGCGTCGTCGGCAAGGGTGTCCGGGCTGCCGCCCATGCCCGTGACGACGGTGAAGTTCGCGGCGAGGACGGTGGCTTCGCGGCGGTGGGCGGCGAACGGTGTGAGCATCGCCTCCGCCGCGCCGCCGGTGCACGGCAGGACGACCCCGTCGGCGACGCCCAGGATGTGCGCCGGGTCGACCCCGGCGTTGGCCCCGGTGCGGTGGGGGTGGGGGTCGGCGTGGAGCAGCACCTGGAAGCCGGGGTCGGCCGCCGCGCGGACGGCGGCGACCGTGTCCTCCTGGAGCGTGCGGGCCGTCAGCAGGCGCCAGTCGAGGGTGGCGGCCGCGAGTTCCGTCCCGAGCAGCTTCTCGACGGCCGGCCACCCCGCGGGGCCGCCGGTGTCCCTGGCGCCGCTCCAGACGGGTTCCAGGGCGCGTCTGACGGCGGTGTTCAGTTCGTCGGCGTCCAGGCCGAGCGACCGGTATCCGGCGCGGCAGACGGAGCAGAAGCAGAGCGACATCAGGTACTGCGCGGCCTCGTCGAGCGGGACGCCGGCGATCTTGTCGTGGGCGTGCAGATGCGCGAGCCCGTACCAGCCGAGGGATTCCAGCTCGGTGCCGCCCGCGCCGGGCCGTACGGCGGACTCCGCCGCCAGCGACGCGACATAGGTACGGACGGCGGGGCGGGCGACGCAGGGGGCCCACGGGTAGCGGTCGCCGTAGGCGTTCACCACACAGGCGCCGGGGTTCTCCGCGCCCAGACGGGAGTTGTGGGCGAGGACGACCCAGGTGTGCACGTCGAGTCCGGCGTCGGCGAGCGCGGCGGCGGCCTCCCCGTAGGCGTCGCCGGGAGCCCAGTCACCGGCGGCGTACGGGCGCAGTTCCGCGTCCGCCCAGCGCTCCTCGTCCAGCGGGTGGAGCACGGCGGCGTGTTCGGCGGTGACGACGCGGTGGCGGGGGTGGCGCGGGGTGAGGGCGCGGACGGAGTGGTAGGCGGAGGCGAGGGTCACCTGCCGGACGCCGAGGTCCACGGTGCGGGCGGGCGCGTCGGGGTCGCCCAGGACGTCCCAGGGGTAGAGGAAGGCGGAGGTCTTCACGCGCGCTCGCCCCGCTCCCCGTCGCTGCCGTTGCCGCCGTCCACGTCGCCGTCGCCGATCAGCGCGTAGCCGCGTTCGATGATCTCGGTGAGTTCCTTGATGTGCGCGGGCGACGGTTCGCTCAGTGGTGTGCGCACCTCGCCCACGTCGTGACCGCGCAGTCTGACACCCGCCTTGACGAGCGAGACGGCGTAGCCGCGTCCTTTGGAGCGCAGTTCGACCAGCGGCCGGTAGAAGCCGTCGATGAGCCTGTTCACGGTTGTGTCGTCGCCGGAGGTGAGGGCGCGGTGGAAGGCGAGGGCGATCTCGGGCGCGAAGGCGAACGCGGCGGAGGAGTAGAGGGTGATGCCGATGCCCCGGTAGGCGAGGCCGGTGAGTTCGGCGGTGGGCAGGCCGTTGAAGTACAGGAAGTCCCGGCCGGGCTCCTCGGTACGTACGGCGCTGAGGACACGCTGCATCAGGTCCAGGTCGCCGTGGCCATCCTTGAGGCCGATGACGCCGTCGGTCCGGACGAGCGCGACGACGGTCTCGGGGGTGAAGATCGCGTTGTCGCGCTGGTAGACGACGGTCTCCAGGCCGGTCGCGGCGGCCAGCGCGGTGTAGTGGCGCAGCAGGCCTTCCTGGTCGGCGACCACCAGGTAGGGCGGCATCGCGAGCAGTCCGTCGGCGCCCGCGGCCTCGGCGATCTCCGCGTACCGGACGGCAATTGCCGTACCGTAACCGGCGGCGGCCACGACGGGGACCGCGCCGGCGGTCTCCTCGACGGCGGCCCTCACGCAGTCACCGAACTCCTCCGGAGTCAGCGCGTGGAACTCGCCGGTGCCGCAGCACGCGAAGACGGCGGCGGCTCCCGCGTCGACGCCGCTTCTGATGTGTGCGCGGAACGCGTCGAGGTCGAGGGCGCCGTCCGGACCGTACGCGGTGACGGGGAAGAACAGCGGTCCGGCGACTCGGTTGAGGCGGGCGGCGAGCGGGGCTGAGGTCACTGGCGCTCCCTGGGCCGTGCGGCAAGCACTCATTCTCGTGCACAATTCTGATTTGCGTCCACGTTTCTGAACAGCGCCACGCTAGGCCAGCCGCGCGGCGCCGGTCAAGACGGAAAACCGCAACTCAGGAGCGGATTTCCCGCCCCCGCGCGACACTTGACGGTGACCGAGAGGCTCCTTAGCGTGTCCATGGATATGAATGCAATCCATGGATTTGAGTCCGGCTGAATACGTCCGAGGAGATTTGGCCCATGCCCCAACCGCGAACCGTTCTGCTCACCGGCGCAGCAGGCGGCCTCGGCACCCTGATGCGGGGCCTGCTGCCCGCCTACGGGTACGAACTCCGGCTCTTCGACGCCACTCCCATAGAAGGCGAGCCGGACGCGATCACGGCCGATCTGGGCGACAAGCACGCCCTGCGCGAAGCCGTCCAGGGCGCCGACGCAGTCATCCATCTCGCCGGCATCTCCTTGGAAGCGTCGTTCGACAAGATCCTGCGGGCCAACATCGAGGGGACGTACAACCTCTACGAGGCGGCGCGCGAGGAGGGCATCGCGCGGATGGTCTTCGCGTCCAGCAACCACGCCGTCGGCTTCACGCCACGGCCGCGCGGCACCTACCCGCTCGACTCGCAGGCGCTGATCCCGATCGGGACCCCGCGCCGCCCCGACACCTTCTACGGCCTGTCGAAGTGCTTCGGCGAGGACCTGGCGCAGCTCTACTGGGACCGGCACGGGCTCGAAACCGTCTCCGTACGGATCGGGTCCTGCTTCATGGAGCCGACCTCCGTACGAATGCTGTCGGTCTGGATGAGCCCCGGCGACGGCGCGCGGCTCTTCCACGCCGCGCTCACGGCCGAGGACGTCGGGCACACCGTCGTCTACGGGTCGTCCGCCAACACCCGCCTGTGGTGGGACCTTTCCACGGCGCGGGCGCTCGGGTACGAGCCCCGGGACGACTCCGAGCAGTACGCCGACAAACTCGTCGCCGAACAGGGCGAACTGGACCCGGAGAATCCCGACCACGCCCGTCTGGGCGGCCACTTCTGCACGGACCCGCCCCAGTGGCCGTACTGACCCGTCCGGGCGAGGGCGGCGAAAGTAAGGGAACGGCAAAGAGGGGTCGTTCGTTACGCCTGGCATGACAGCTATGACCCCCGGCTCGAACATCCCTCTCTCCGCCGCCCGCGTGGCGGTGGACGTCGCCGCACCGGTGCGGCTCGACGTATCGGGCCTGCTGCTCACCGCCGACGGCAAGGTGCGCTCCGACGACGACTTCATCTTCTACAACCAGCCGGCCGGCCCCGGAGTGACCTACCGGTCCGGCGGCGGTACGGCTCCGGACGCGATCGTGGTGGACACCTCCGCCGTTCCCGCCGGTATCGAGAAGATCGTCGTCACGGCCAGCCCGGACGCGGCGGGACAGAGCTTCCAGGGCATCGAACCCACCGCGACAGTCCGCAACGCC
The DNA here is from genome assembly GCF_022695985.1 of Streptomyces sp. NP-1717. Classification (GTDB taxonomy): domain Bacteria; phylum Actinomycetota; class Actinomycetes; order Streptomycetales; family Streptomycetaceae; genus Streptomyces. Next base: position 23,851 of record NZ_JAAPBF010000104.1, read on the forward strand.
GACGACGGCTCCGCGCTCGCCACCTTCACCCCGCCGAATCTGGGTTCGGAGACCGCCCTGGTGGTCGTGGAGGTCTATCTGCGCAACGGCGCCTGGAAGGTCCGAGCGGTCGGCCAGGGGTACGCGAACGGGCTGTCGGGCATCGCCACCGACTTCGGTGTCTCCGTCGAGGAGCCCGCGGCGCCGGCCGCCGCCCCGCAGGCACCGCAGCCGCCCGTGGCACCGATGGCGCCGGTGCCGC
>NZ_JAAPBF010000105.1 GCF_022695985.1 Streptomyces sp. NP-1717
GCCCTCCGGGCTTTCCCTTCGGTCTTACTGTCTTGCGTTTCCGACTCTATCAGAACCTTTCGGCGCCTGATTCCCAGTCAGCGGGTTTGTCTTTCCGGCCCTGCGGCCGTTCCGACGAGTGAGACTTTAGCGGAACCTTTCCCCCGACGCTAATCGGGGTTCGCGTCCCTTCGAACGCGGATTCCTCATTTCGCAAATGCGCACGCAAAAGAGAGCGACCGGATGTCGCACGTTTGCAGTGGTCTTGCGGAATGACCGTCCGGGGATCGACCGGGGTCGATGCTCACGTCGGACAGCTCGGAGAACATTACGTTCGCGTCCGGGGGGTGTCAACTTCGGGTCGTCGGGGTACGGGCGGCGTACGCTGGCACCCATGACCACGCATGCGTGCAACTACAGCTGGCGGGCCGTCTGACGGCGGCCTGCTGATACGTGTGCGATCAACGGCCGCCGCTCTGGCGGCCGTTCGCGTTTCTCCCCCTGTTCGGAGGTTCGGGAGCCCGGTCTCCACCGCGGCGGCTCCGACCAGGAGTGGGACGACAGAGATGACGCGAATCTTCAGCGGGATCAAGCCGACGGGCCATCTGACGCTGGGCAACTACCTCGGAGCCGTACGCAGGTGGGCGGAGGTGGACCAGTACCGGGCGGACGCCCTGTTCAGCATCGTCGACCTGCACGCCCTGACCGTCGAACACGATCCGGCCCGTGTGCGCAGACTCAGCCGGCAGGCCGCGACGCTGCTGCTGGCGGCCGGGCTGGATCCGGCGCGGTGCACGGTGTTCGTTCAGAGTCATGTGGACGAGCACACCCGGCTCTCCTATCTGCTGGAGTGCACGGCGACCGACGGCGAGCTGCGGCGCATGATCCAGTACAAGGAGAAGTCCCTACGTGCCAAGGCCGCCGGGCAGGGTGTGCGGACGTCGCTGCTGACCTATCCGGCGCTGATGGCGGCGGACATCCTCGCGTACCGGACCGACGAGGTGCCGGTCGGTGACGACCAGACGCAGCACGTGGAGCTGACGCGCGACCTGGCCGAGCGTTTCAACCTCCGCTACGGGCCGACGTTCACCGTGCCCAGGGCCACGCGCCCGCCGGTGGCCGCCCGGGTCATGGATCTGCAGGATCCGAGCTCGAAGATGGGGAAGTCGCACGAGTCCGGGGCCGGGATCGTCTATCTGCTGGACGAGACGGACGTGGTGCGCAGGAAGGTGATGCGGGCCGTCACGGACAGCGGGCGCGAGGTCGAGTACGACCCGGTCGGCAGGCCTGGGGTGGCGAATCTGCTGGAGATCCTTGCGGCGTGCGAGGGCGGGAACCCGACTGAGCTGGCCGGTGTATATGAGTCGTACGGCTCACTGAAGCAAGCCACGGCCGAGGCCGTCATCGAGCTGTTGCGGCCGGTCCGGGCGCGGCATGCGGAGCTCGCGGCGGACCCCGGTCATGTGGACCAGGTTCTGAAGGAGGGTGCGGAGCGGGCCAGGGGGATGGCCCGGCCGGTGGTGGATGCCGCCTATGAGGCGATCGGGCTTCTGCCTGCCGGCTGACGGAAGGCGGCGCGGTAGTCGCGCGGGCTGGTGCCGAGGTGGCCGGCGAAGTGCTGGCGCATGGTCACCTCGCTGCCGAAGCCCGTGCGGCCCGCGACCTCGGCCATGGGGAGGTCGGTGCGTTCGAGGAGTTTCTGTGCCGCCGCGAGGCGCTGCGTGATGAGCCAGCGCAGGGGCGTGGTGCCGGTGGTGGCCTGGAAGTGGCGGGCGAAGGAACGGGGGGACATACCCGCGTGGGCGGCGAGGCCGGTGACGGTGAGCGGCCGGTCGAGGTGGTGCAGGGCGTATTCGCGTACGGCGGCGAGGGCGTCCTCGTCGCGGTCGGAGCGGGGCGTGGGCCGCTCGATGAACTGGGCCTGGGTGCCGGTGCGGTAGGGCGCCGTGACCATCGAGCGGGCGATGGTCGCCGCTGTCTCGGCTCCGTGCGTGGTGCGCACGAGGTGGAGGCAGAGGTCGATGCCCGCCGCCGTGCCGGCCGAGGTCCAGATGTTGCTGTCGTGGAGGAAGAGAGCGTCGGGGACGACGGTGACCTGGGGGTGGTGCTCGCGGAGAAGTCCGGTGAGGTTCCAGTGGGTGATGGCGCGGCGGCCGTCGAGGAGGCCGGCCTGGGCGAGGGTGAAGGCGCCGCCGCAGAGTGCGGCGATCGGTGTGCCCCGGCTGTGGGCGCGGCGGAGGGCGTCGAGTACGGGCGCGGGGGCCGGGGTGAGGTGGTCGTCCAGGCCGGGGACGACGATCAGGTCGGCGCGGCTGAGCCAGGTGAGGGTGCGGTCGGGGGTGAGGGTGAGCCCGCCGCGCAGGGCGATGGGCGCGGGGTCGGCGGCCGGGCGGTGGAGATCGAAGGCGGGCACGCCCCGGTCGGTGCGGTCGACGCCCCAGACCTCGGTGATGACCGATACGTCGAAGGCACGGATACCGGGAAAGGCGAGGAGGGCGATGCGTTGGGGAGTGGCGGGTGCGTCGGCCATGGGTGGCAGTAAACCATCGACCGCTGACTTCTGTACCTCTGGAGGAGGGCCGTGCCCGGCGGCAGCATGGGGCCCATGGAGATAGCTGAGAACGCGGCGCTGGTGGTCATCGATGTGCAGCGGGGATTCGAGGAGGTGGAGTACTGGGGTGTGCGGAACAACCCGGAGGCGGACGGCAACATCGCCGCGCTGATCGACACGTGGCAGGCGAGTGGGCGGCCGGTCGTGTTCACCCGGCACGACTCGACCACGCCGGACTCACCGTTGCGGCCGGGGTACGAGGGGAACGGCTTCAAGGAGTACGTCGAGCGGCGGCGAGGGAAGGGCGTGGCCGAATCGGAGCTGCTGGTGGTCAAGAGCGTGAACTCCGCCTTCTACGGCACACCGGATCTGGGTGCGTGGCTGAAGGCGGCGGGGATCGGGCAGCTCGTGGTGGCGGGGATCCAGACCAACATGTGTGCGGAGACCACGACGCGCATGGCCGGGAATCTCGGGTACGAGGTGTTCTTCGCGCTCGACGCGACGTACACCTTCGGCCAGGAGGGGCCGTGGGGGTGGGAGTTGAGCGCGCAGGAGCTGGCGCGGGCGACGGCGGTGTCGCTGCAGGGTGGTGGTTTCGCGAAGGTCGTGACGACGGAGGAGGTGGTGAAGGCGGCGTCCGTCTGACCGTGTGCCGGGGAGCGGCGGTCAGCTGTTGCCGGAGGCGAGTTCGCGGCTGCGGTCGCGGGCCGCTTCGATGGCGGCGATCAGCGCGGCTCGTACGCCGTGGTTCTCCAGTTCGCGGATGGCGCTGATGGTGGTGCCCGCCGGGGAGGTCACGGCCTCACGGAGCTTCACCGGGTGCTCGCCGCTGTCGCGCAGCATGACCGCGGCGCCGATGGCGGCCTGGACGATGAGGTCGTGGGCCTGGGCGCGGGGCAGGCCGAGGAGGATGCCTGCGTCGGTCATCGCCTCGACGAGGAAGTAGAAGTACGCCGGGCCCGAGCCGGAGAGGGCGGTCGCCGCGTCCTGCTGGGACTCGGGGACGCGGGCGGTCTTGCCGACGCCGCCGAAGATCTCTTCGGTGTGGTTGAGGTCGGCGGGGGTGGCGTGGCTGCCGCCGGAGATGACGGACATGCCTTCATCGACGAGGACGGGGGTGTTGGGCATGACACGTACGACGGAGATGCCGGTGGTGAGGCGTTCTTCGATGAACGCCGTGGGGATACCCGCGGCGGCGCTGATGACCAGGCGGTCGGCGGCGACGTGGGGGGCGAGTTCGTCGAGCAGCTTGCCCATGTCCTGGGGCTTCACGGCGAGGATGAGGGTGTCGGCGCGCTTGGCGGCTTCGGCGTTGGTGACGGGTTCGACGCCGTAGCGGTCCCGGAGCTGGGAGGCGCGTTCGGCGCGGCGGGTGGTGACGAGAAGGTCGGCGGCGCGCCAGCCGGCGCGGATCATGCCGCTGAGGAGGGCTTCGCCGATCTTGCCGGTACCGAGCACTGCGATGGTCTTTGTCATGCGGGGTCACCTCGCCGGTGGGGTGGTTCTGGCGCCTGTCGTCCGGATCAGGTCCGAGCCGTCGTACGGAACATGCGGGCCCATCCTCGCACCGGCGACGGGGGTGGGCTCGCGATGTCCGAGTGTCGGAACGGCGTACCGGTTCGGACCGGCCGGACCGGTCGGCCGGGCCTATGCCGTGCGGCGGCGGAGGGTCGCCGCGCCGAGGACGAGGACCAGGACCGCGCAGCCGGCGACGATCACGACGTCACGTACGAAGTCGCCGGTGACGTCGGAGTGGCGCAGGACCTCGTTCATCGCGTCGACGGCGTAGGACATGGGCAGGACGTTCGAGACCGCTTCGAGTACCGGGTGCATGTTCTCGCGTGCGGTGAACAGTCCGCAGAGCAGCAGTTGGGGGAAGATCACCGCCGGCATGAACTGGACCGCCTGGAATTCGGACGAGGCGAAGGCGGAGACGAAGAGTCCGAGTGCCGTGCCGAGCAGGGCGTCGAGGAGTGCGACCAGCAGGAGCAGCCAGGGTGAGCCGATGACGTCCAGGCCGAGGCCCCAGACGGCGAGTCCGGTGGCGAGCAGGGACTGGACGACGGCGAGGGTGCCGAAGGCGAGGGCGTAGCCGGCGATGAGGTCGGCCTTGCCGATGGGCAGGGCGAGGAGGCGTTCGAGTGTGCCGGAGGTGCGCTCGCGGAGGGTGGCGATGGAGGTGACCAGGAACATCGTGATCAGCGGGAAGATGCCGAGGAGTGAGGCGCCGATGGCGTCGAAGGTGCGTTCGTCGGCGTCGAAGACGTAGCGCAGGAGGAAGAGCATCACGCACGGGACGAGGATCATCAGCGCGATGGACCGGGGGTCGTGGCGGAGCTGATTGAGGACTCGGCCCGCGGTGGCCAGGGTCCGGGCGCCGGAGAAGGCGCGGGGCGCGGGGGCCTGTTCCGGGGTCACGGCCGGGTTCGAGGTCGGGGCGGTGGTCACCGGGGGGTCTCCTGGAGTGCGTGGGCGTTGGCCTCGTCGACCAGGTGGAGGAAGGCGTCTTCGACCGTTTCGGAGCCGTTTCGGGCGCGCAGGGCATCGGGGGTGTCGTCGGCCAGGATGTCGCCGTCGCGCATGAGGAGGAGGCGGTGGCAGCGTTCGGCCTCGTCCATCACATGGGAGGAGACGAGGAGACTGGCCGCGCGGTCGGCGGCGATGCGGTGGAAGAGTTCCCACAGGTCGCGGCGGAGTACGGGGTCGAGGCCGACGGTCGGTTCGTCGAGCACGAGGAGTTCGGGCGTGCCGAGCAGGGCGACGGCGAGGGAGACGCGGTTGCGCTGGCCGCCGGAGAGCCGGCCGGCGAGGGCGTCGGCGTGGGACGTGAGGTCGACGTCGGCGATGGCGCGGTGGACGGACTCCTCGCGGGCGTCGCGGTGGGAGCGTCCCGGGTGGAGGATCGCCGCGAAGTAGTCCAGGTTCTGACGGACCGTCAAGTCGTCGTAGACGGAGGGTGCCTGGGTGACATAGCCGATGCGGGAGCGGAGCGCGGCGTCGCCGGCCGGGCGGCCCAGGACGTCCAGGGTGCCGGTGACCTTGGCCTGGGTGCCGACGACGGCGCGCATCAGCGTGGACTTGCCGCAGCCGGAGGGGCCGAGGAGACCGGTGATCCGGCCGGGCGGTACGGCGAAGTCGAGGTCGCGCAGCACGGTGCGTTCGCCTCGTACGACGCGCAGACCGCGGGCGCGGATGGCGGCCTCGGGTTTATTCATCATGCGATGAATAATGCTCCCGCCTCCGCCGCACCGTCAAGGGCGGGGTGCTCAGCCGAACCCCGGGACGCGCGGGAGCAGTTCCGGGCGGCGGGACGCCATCCTCAGCACGCCGACCGTCGAGCGGACGATGCCCTCCTTCACGTATGCCGCCGGGCGGCCGGTGAGGACGCGGTCGCGGGGCGAGTCGTCGGCCCGTACGAACTGGACCAGTCCGTCGCGGCGGCCGAGGCTCAGGCACTGGAGGTGGTACGAGAAGCCGAGCGGTTCGGGCTCCTCGCCCCGCAGGTCGGCGACGATCGCTGTCGCGGCCTGCGAGCCACCGGGAAGGGCGGCGGCGCACCCCATGCGCAGCGAACCGGCGGTGGCGCTGTGTCCGGCGGCCGAGTCCCCGACGGCGTACACGTCCGGGTGCGACACGGACCGCAGCGCCGCGTCGACCTCGACGCGTCCCCCGGCGTCGGTGGCGATCCCGGCGGCGCGCGCCGGTTCGGTGTTGGGGGTCATGGAGGCGGCCCAGACGACGACGTCGGTGTCGATGTCGTCGGGGCCGGAGGCCCCGCGGCCCTCCTCGACCCGTACGCCCCGGGCCGCGAGCGCCGCGCGGACATGGGCGCGGCCCTTGTCCGAGAGCCCCGGTCCGACGACGTCCTTCGTCAGGAGGCCGACGCGCCAGTGGGGGTGGGTCTCGGCGAGTTCGGTGGCCAGTTCGATCCCGGTGAGGCCGCCGCCCACGACGGTCAGGGTGCCGGGACCGTCCTGGAGGCGTTTGTGCAGTTCGGTGGCGGACTCGACGGTGTAGGCCCGGTCGCGGTCGCCGGGTTCGACGGACCGGGTGCGGCTGCCGAGGGCGAGGACGAGCCGGTCGTACGGAAGGACCCGGCCGTCGTCGGTGTGGACCTCGCGGGCACCGGGGTCGAGGACCGCCGCGCGGGAGGCGACGTGGGTGACGCCGGCCGGGCGGAGGAACGGGCCGAGTGCGTGGGTGACGTCGGGGCGTCCGGCGGCGCGTTCGTGCAGCCGGACGCGTTCGGTGAACCGGTCGGCGGGGTCGACGAGGGTGACGTGGGCGTGCGGGGCGAGGCGCAGCGCGCACATGAGTCCCGCGTAGCCCGCGCCGACCACGACGACGCGCTTCTCTCCGGTCTCTGCGGCGGACGGGCCGCGGGGTGACGGGGAGGAGGGGAAGGGCGAGGGAGAGGCGTTGGTGGGTGTCATACAAAGGGGACGACGCGGGGCGCCCGGATGTAACAGTGAGTGCGGTCACAGACTCCCGAGGTCGAGGTGGCGCAGCTTCTCCGGGTTGATCACGGCGTCGACCTCGGTGATCAGCCCACCGTGCACGTTGAACCCGAAGACGGCGCTCTGTCCGCCGACGGGGTCGACCAGCACCACTCCGGGGGAGCCGTTCACCTCCCGTACGAGGGCGTGCATCGTCTCGGGGTCGAAGTCGCGCATGAGGCGCCGGGTGAAGCGGACGACCTTCTCGTCCCCGAGGATGGGCAGTCTGGCCGCCATGACCTTGCCGCCGCCGTCCGAACGCCACACCACCTCGGGGTCGAGGATCTCCAGCAGGCCGTCGAAGTCCCCGCCCAGCACGGCCGACAGGAACGCGTCGACGGCCCGCCGGTGTTCGCCCCGGTCGACGGAGCGGCGGGGTGCCTCGGCCCGTACCCGCTGGCGGGCGCGGGAGGCCAGCTGCCGTACGGAGTCGGGCGTGCGCCCCACCACCTCCGCGATCTCCTTGAACGGCACGGCGAAGACGTCGTGCAGGATGAACGCGGTGCGTTCGGCGGGCGTCAGCCGCTCCAGCACGGTGAGCATGGCGAGCCCGACGGACTCGTCCAGTGTGACCCGGTCCTCGGGTCCGCTCTCGGTGACCACCGGCTCGGGCAGCCACGGCCCGACGTACGACTCGCGGCGGGCGCGCGCGGAGCCGAGCTGGTCGTAACAGAGCCGGCTGACGACGGTCGTCAGATACGCCTTCGGATCGTCCGCCTCACCGTCGGGCAGTTGCTGCCAGCGCAGCCAGGACTCCTGGACGGCGTCCTCGGCGTCGGCGACCGATCCGGTGATGCGGTAGGCGATGCCCCAGAGCCTCTTCCGCTGCCGCTCGAATTCGGCCAGATCGGCCATGAGCCGGTGCTCCTCTCCCTGCCGGTGTCAGGCCCGGGACGAGGGGCCCTGCACGACAGACGACACGGAGGGGCGAAGTGTGACAGTCAGCTCGACCACGTACGTCTCCTCGACCAGCCCGCCCGGAAAGACCTTGAGCAGCTCGGCGCGTTCCCCGGCGAGACATTCCGCCGTGGCGTCGTCGCCGAGCACCCGGAAGAGGGAGTGGCTGCCGAGGTTGGCGAGGTGGGTGTCGAGCGGGACGGTGCGCGTCCAGCGCATTTCGCGCCGTACGCGCGGCAGTCCGTCCGGCGGGCTCTCGGCGCGACGGCCTTCGGAGCTGTGGGCTCCGGCGCCGGCGACCAGGTGCAGCCGTCGTTCCTGTGCGGCGACCCAGGGCACGGCCGGGTCGGCGATGTTCCACCACAGGGCGAGCGCGCCGCCGGGCCGCAGCACCCGCAGGGCCTCGGGCACGGAGCGGGCCGGGTCGGTCCAGTGCCAGGACTGGGCGTACGTCACCAGGTCGACCGACGCGTCCGCGATCGGCAGGGCGTCGCCGAGCGCCCTGACCAGCGGGGTGCCGGGGAGGGTGCGGCGCAGTCGCGCGGCCATGCCTGGGCCCGGTTCGACGGCGGTGACGTCGGCGCCGCGCTCGCGGAGCAGGCGGGTGGCGATGCCGGTCCCGGCGCCGACGTCGAGCACGCGGGAGCCTCGCAGTGAGCGGCCGGACAGTTCCTCGACGGCGTCGAAGAGGACCGGCGGATAGCCGGGCCTGGCGGCGTCGTACTGGCCGGCGACTGCGTCGAAGGAGAGCGCGCGATCGGTCATGGGTCCATCCTGCCGCGTGGTGTGTTCTCGATGGCCGGACGGGTTCGCCGGGTCCGGCGGGCGCTCACGTGCGCCGGGGGCGCTTGCCTCTGCGGGCGGCCGGGTTGCGCGTACGGGCGGTGCGCCGGCGTTCGTACCGGGTGACGGCGGTCTCGTACTCGGTACGGCGCAGTCCCTCCCCCGGTGCCTCGGCCAGCGAGCGCAGGAAGTACGCGGTCAGCGAGCCGATGAAGCCGATCGCCTTGAGGCTGCGCAGCGACTCGTCGCGGGCGGGGTCGGCGGGGCGTTTGGAGAAGCCTTCCCAGGTCTTGCGGAAGGCGATGGCGCTGCACACCGCGAACATCACGATGACGAGGACGCCGGCGAAGGAGCCGGCCTTCGCCATCTCCAGGCCCTCGAAGGCGAAGCGCAGCAGGAGGCACGCGCCGACGGCGGCGGCCAGTGAGCCGGCGGAGACGGCGACACGGCGCGCCGCGTAGCCGCCGCCGCGGGCGAGCCAGGTCGTGCCGAAGAAGCGGATCGGCTCGGGCCGGGGGCCGCCGGTGCCGCCGTCCGCGGGCGGCGTGGCCGCAGCCGCGGCGGTGGTCCCGGTGGCTCCGGCGCTGTCGGGCGCGTTCACGCTCTTGCTCTCGCTCACAGGACGATTATCCCTGTGAGCGAGAGCCCGGCCGGGGCCGGGACCGAGCAGGGAGCGAGCCCCGGCTCAGGCGCAGCGCGGCGCGACGTACCCGTCACTCCCCGTCTTCACATAGGCGTCCGAGACGAATTCGCCGTTGGCGATGTTGTCCCAGATGTTCGACGTCCCGTACGGCCCGGACACGGACTGGCCGGCCTTCTGGCAGTTGATCGGGACCCTCGCGTTGTACGGCAGGACGCGTACCAGCGAGTAGTGCGTACCGGGCCCCGAGCGGACGTTGACGCGGTAACCCGGTGCGATCGGATACCTGACATCGGCCGCGGCGAGAGTCCCCGCCTCCGCGACCTCCGCTGCCTCTCCTACCTCTTCCACAGCCATCGCTGTCCTCCCCCTAGGTGATCTTGTTGAATGTTCACTCTCTGCGACGCGCAGGCTAGCAAGACCCTTCAGCCACAGCCGCACCTTCGACTAGGCTCCGTGAGTCGCGCGCTCGCAGAAGCGACACGGGGGACTCACACATGGAATACGCCGGGAGTTACCGCCTTGAGGCCTGCCTCGGCTCCGGTGGCATGGGCGTGGTGCATCTCGCGCGCTCCGCGTCGGGGCTGCGCCTCGCCGTGAAGGTGGTGCACCAGCAGTACGCGGCGGACCCGGAGTTCAGGGCCCGCTTCCGCCAGGAGGTCGCCGCCGCGCGCCGTGTCAGCGGTGCGTTCACCGCGCCCGTCGTCGACGCGGACCCGGACGCCGAGCGGCCCTGGATGGCCACCTCGTACATCCCGGGCCCGACCCTGGCCGAGCAGGTCAGGAACAACGGGCCCATGGCTCCGGCCGAGTTGCGCCGGCTGACGGCGGGTCTCGCCGAGGCACTGCGGGACATCCACCGGGCGGGCGTCGTCCATCGCGACCTCAAGCCGGGCAACGTACTCCTCACGGACAACGGCCCCAAGGTCATCGACTTCGGCATCTCGCGGCCGGTCGACAGCGATCTGCGCACCGAGACGGGGAAGTTGATCGGCTCGCCGCCGTACATGGCGCCCGAGCAGTTCCAGCGCCCGCGTGAAGTGGGGCCCGCGGCGGACGTGTTCGCGCTGGGCTCGCTGCTGGTGCACGCGGCGACCGGCCGCGGGCCGTTCGACTCGGACAGCCCGTACATCGTCGCCTACCAGGTGGTGCACGACGAGGCGGATCTGGTCGGTCTGCCCGCCGATCTGGCGCCGCTGGTCGGGCGGTGTCTCGCGAAGGACCCGGAGAAACGTCCCACGCCGGACGAGATCATGTCGGAGCTGCGCCCGCCGTCGTACGAGGCGGACGCCTTCATACCGGCTCAACGGCGTTCCGTGGAGCGGTCGTCGACGACGCCGGGCAGGGAGCAGCGCACCCATGTCGGGGCGTACTCGTCGTCCGCGCGCGCGTCCGCGTCGGGTACGGCGACGGGTCCGGCCACGGAGTCGCGCCCGGGTACGGAGCGGGGCGCGCGCCAGGGTAAGGAACGGGAACCGGCAGGGCCGAAGACCGTGGCCGGCCGACGCCGGGTCACCTGGCCGGCGCTCGCGGTCGGCGTGGTCGTGCTCGTGTACGGCGGCCTCTGGGCCGCGCAGGGCTTCGACGACAAGCCGACACCGCCCGGCGGCCCGGCGGGCTCCGGCGCGGCGGAAGCCGCGGGCACGGCCTTCGAGCCGTGGCGGGCCCCGTCCGTCGGCGACGCCGCCGAGCGGGGCGTCACACCGGCGTGTTCGTACACACCGAGCCTCTCCGGTGCCTCGGCGACGCTGCTCTGCTCGACGCGGGGCGTCGCCGCCGCCCGGCTCGACCCCGCCGACGGGCGGGTGATCTGGTCGAAGGGCGCGGGCGCCGAGGGCACGGACGTACCCGTCGTCTCCGGCGGCCTGGTGCACGCCGTCCTCACCACGTCGAACGGCTCGCGGCTGCGGGCGTACGAGAAGGACGACGGCACCGAGGTCTGGAGCAAGGGCCTCACCGTCTACCGGGGCGGCGTCCACCACGCCGACGACTCCGTCCTGCTCGTGAAGGAAGACGGGCAGGTGGAGGCGCTGAACAGCGCGACGGGCAAGGCCCGTTGGGAACACCGGCTGCCCGGACACTCCGATCCCGTCCTCTCCCTCCACAGTGCGGGGACCGGTCATTCCTACGCCGCCGAGCAGTCGGGCGACGGCCGCACCACACTGGTCAGCGCGGTGGAACCGAAGACCGGCCGGCTCGCGTGGCAGCGCCGGCTCGACGGATACCTCACGCCGGTGGCCACCGAGCGCGGCGTCCTGTTCCTCTCCTCGTTCGACCAGGACTCGCTGACGGACGCGGTCGTGCGCCTCGACCCCGCGAGCGGGAACGTGCGCCGTGTCCCGCTGCCCTACGCCCTGCCCCAGGCGCAGCTCACCGTGCGCGACGGCACCGCGTACCTCCTGGCGCGCGGCGGGACCCTGCTGGCCGTCGACACCACCCGCGAGGGCCGGAACGCCGAGCCGCGCTGGGAGTTGGAGACCGATGTCGCCCGCTCGTCCCCGCCCGTCGTGACCGCCGGGAACCGGCTCTACTTCTCCGCCGCCGACGGGCGGCTGATCACGGTCGACACGGCGGACGGCGCGCTGATCGGGCGTACGGAGCCCCGTCTGCTGTCGGGCAAGCTCGCCTACATGGCGTCGCTGCCCGCCCCCGCCGTCGCTCCCGGCCGCGTCTACGCCGGCGCGCCGGACGGGTCCGTCTTCGCCGTGGACAGCGAGGACCCCGGCACCTGGTGACGCGCACCGGGTGCCGGGGTCCTCATGTCCGTGTCCGTCCGGCCGTGCCAGGGGGTGTCAGGGTCAGCCCAGCCGGGAGATGTCCCTGACCGCGCCCTTGTCCGCGCTCGTGGCCATCGCCGCGTACGCGCGCAGCGCCACGGAGACCTTGCGCTCGCGTGCGGCCGGCTCGTACACCCCGTTCAGCTCCTCGCGCCGGACCGCCAACTCGTCGTCCCCGACGAGCAGTTCGATCGAGCGGCCCGGGATGTCGATCCGGACGCGGTCGCCGTCCCGCACCAGCGCGATCGTCCCGCCGGACGCCGCCTCCGGCGAGGCGTGGCCGATCGAGAGGCCCGACGTACCGCCGGAGAAGCGGCCGTCGGTGACCAGGGCGCACGCCTTGCCCAGGCCCCGGCCCTTCAGATACGACGTGGGGTAGAGCATCTCCTGCATGCCGGGGCCGCCGCGCGGGCCCTCGTAACGGATGACGATCACATCGCCCTCCTTGATCTCCTTACGGAGGATCTTCTCGACGGCCTCGTCCTGCGACTCGCAGACGACGGCCGGGCCCTCGAAGGTCCAGATCGACTCGTCCACGCCCGCGGTCTTCACCACACAGCCGTCGACGGCCAGGTTGCCCTTCAGCACGGCGAGTCCGCCGTCCTTCGAGTACGCGTGCTCCACGGAGCGGATGCAGCCGCCCTCGGCGTCGAGGTCGAGCGTGTCCCACCGCTCGGACTGGGAGAAAGCTGTCGCCGAGCGCTTGCAGCCGGGGGCCGCGTGCCACAGCTCCACGGCCTCCTCCGAGGGTGAACCGCCGCGCACGTCCCACGTCTTGAGCCACTCGTCGAGTGAGTCGGAGTGCACCGAGTGCACGCCCTCCTCAAGGAGGCCGCCCCGGTACAGCTCGCCGAGGATGGCGGGGATGCCGCCGGCCCGGTGGATGTCCTCCATGTAGTACGTGCCGCCGGGCGCCACGTTCGGCGCGACCTTCGCCAGGCAGGGGACGCGGCGCGAGACGGCGTCGATCTCGTCCAGGCCGTAGTCGAGACCGCCCTCCTGGGCGGCGGCGAGGAGGTGCAGGATCGTGTTCGTGGAGCCGCCCATGGCGATGTCGAGCGCCATCGCGTTGTCGAACGCCGCGCGGGTGGCGATGCTGCGCGGCAGGACGGTCTCGTCGCCGCCTTCGTAGTAGCGCTTGGTGATGTCGACGACCGTGGCGCCCGCGTTCTCGTACAGCGCCTTGCGCGCGGTGTGCGTGGCGAGGACCGAGCCGTTGCCGGGCAGGGCGAGACCGATGGCCTCGGCGAGGCAGTTCATCGAGTTCGCGGTGAACATGCCGGAACAGGAGCCGCAGGTCGGGCAGGCGTTCTCCTCGATACGGAGCATGTCCTCGTCCGAGACGGACTCGTTCACGGCGTCCGAGATCGCGTTGATCAGGTCCAGCTTGCGGACCGTGCCGTCGACGAGGGTGGCCTTGCCGGCCTCCATCGGACCGCCGGAGACGAAGACCGTGGGGATGTTGAGGCGCATGGCGGCCATCAGCATGCCCGGGGTGATCTTGTCGCAGTTGGAGATGCAGATCAGCGCGTCCGCGCAGTGCGCCTCGACCATGTACTCGACGGAGTCGGCGATCAGATCACGCGAGGGCAGGCTGTAGAGCATGCCTCCGTGGCCCATCGCGATGCCGTCGTCCACGGCGATCGTGTTGAACTCGCGCGGCACGGCGCCCGCGGCGGCGATCGCCTCGGAGACGATCCGGCCGACGGGGGCGAGGTGGGTGTGTCCGGGGACGAACTCCGTGAAGGAGTTGGCCACGGCGACGATCGGCTTGCCGATGTCCTCGCTCGCTACGCCCGACGCCCGCATAAGGGCGCGCGCGCCCGCCATGTTGCGGCCGTGGGTGACAGTGCGGGACCTCAGCTCGGGCATCGTCGCTCGCTCCTTCGGCAGTTCCTCGGTGGGAATGACTTTTTCGAGCCTACGCCCACCGCTCCAAGATCTGGACGGTCGTTCCGGAATGCGGGACGACCGTTCAGCTTTCGGTCGGGCGGTCCGGTGGCGGTCCGCCCCGGTCCGGGCTGGTTCGGACCGCTCGGGCCTCGGCCGCTCGGGCGTCGGCCGCTCAGGCCTCGGTCAGATACCGCTGGAGTGTCGGCGCCACGATCCTGACGATCTCCTCCGTGTCCACGGAGGCCAGCGGCTCCGCCTTGAGCACGTACCGCAGGATCGCGATCCCGATCATGTGGGAGGCGGCCAGCTCGGCGCGGAGGGTGGGGTCCGGTACGTCCAGTTCGACCGCGATCCGCTCCAGCAGCCGCCGCAGCACGAACTTGCGCAGCATGGCCGCCGCGGCCTCGTTCGTCACGGCGGAACGGATGATCGCGAGCAGCGGGGCCCGGGACACCGGGTTCTCCCACACGCTGATGAAGAAGCGCGCGAGCCGCTCGCCGATGCCCTCCTCACCGCCGCTCAGCAGCGCGGGAAGGACCAGCGCCGGTTCGAAGGAGACCTCGATGGCCGCGCCGAAGACCTCGTCCTTCGTACCGAAGTAGTGGTGCACGAGGGCGGGGTCCACGCCGGCCGCCTTCGCGATGCCCCGCACGGACGTCTTGTCGTACCCGCGCTCGGCGAACTCGTTGCGGGCCGCGTCGAGGATCCGCTCGCGGGCGCCGGGGCCGGTGTCCGCGTCCGAGCGTGCGGGGCGGCCACGGCGGCGCGGGGCCGTACCGGTCATGTGCGGCGGATCCGGGGCCGGCCGTGGGACAGGCGGGGCTGCGGGGCCCGGCTCTCCGCCGGGGGCCCGGCGGCGGACGCCGCGCCGGAACCTGCCGACGACGCCAGGTGCAGCCGGGTGAAGGCCAGCGCCTCCGCCAGATCGGCCTCGCGTTCGGCGGAGGACATCGCGCGCCGGGTGTTGACCTCGATCACGACGTGACCGTCGAAGGAGCCGCCGGCCAGCCGTTCGAGCAGTTCGGCGCAGGGCTGGTTGCCGCGTCCCGGCACCAGGTGCTCGTCCTTGGCCGAGCCGTTGCCGTCGGCGAGATGGACGTGGCCCAGCCGGTCGCCCATGCGGTCGACCATGGACATCGCGTCGGCGCGGGCGGTGGCTGTGTGCGACAGGTCGACGGTGAAGTGGCGGTAGTCGTCCTTCGTCACGTCCCAGTCGGGGGCGTACGCGAGCACCTCGCGGTCCCGGTAGCGCCACGGGTACATGTTCTCGACGGCGAAGCGCACGTCCGTCTCGTCGGCCATCCGCCAGATGCCGGAGACGAAGTCGCGGGAGTACTGGCGCTGCCAGCGGAACGGCGGGTGCACGACCACGGTGGAGGCGCCGAGCCGCTCGGCGGCCGACCGCGCCCGCTGGAGCTTGGTCCACGGGTCCGTCGACCAGACACGCTGTGTGATCAGCAGACATGGCGCGTGGATGGCGAGGATCGGCACGTGGTGGTAGTCGGACAGGCGGCGCAGGGCCTCGACGTCCTGGCTGACGGGATCCGTCCAGACCATGACCTCGACGCCGTCGTACCCCAGGCGCCCGGCCATCTCGAAGGCCGTCGCCGTGGACTCCGGATAGACGGAGGCCGTCGACAGGGCGACCTTCGCATCCGGGATGCGTACCACTGGTTCTGCCACGCAGACAGGGTACGGGCACCGGCAGTCGCCTTCGCGGGCATCACAGCGGAAAGTGACGAGAGCAACGGCTCACCCTCTTCAGGAGGACGTCCCCGCGGTGCCTGCTCCGGACGGCCTCCTGAAGAGGCGAACGTCAGACCTCCGTCGTAGGGAGCTGGTCCAGCCGTCGCAGGATCACTCCCTCACGCAGCGCCCACGGACAGATCTCCAGGTCCTCGACACCGAACAGATCCATCGCCGCCTCGGCGACGAGCGCGCCGGCGAGCAGCTGGGACGACCGCCCCTCCGAGACGCCGGGCAGCCCGGCACGCCGCGCGGACGTCATCGTCGCCAGCCTGGGCACCCACTCCTCCAGGGCCTTGCGGCTCAGATCGCGCTGTACGTAGAGCCCCTCGGCGGAGCGGGCCGCCCCGGCGATCCGCGCGAGCTGCCGGAAGGTCTTGGAGGTGGCCACGACATGGTCCGGCTCGCCGAATCGGGCGAACTCGCCGACGGTACGGGCGATCTGGGCCCGTACATGACGGCGCAGCGCGCGTACGTCCTGCGGCTCGGGCGGGTCCCCTGGCAGCCAGGCGGCGGTGAGACGGCCGGCGCCCAGGGGCAGGGAGACCACGGCGTCCGGTTCCTCGTCGATGCCGTAGGCGATCTCCAGCGAGCCGCCGCCGATGTCCAGGACCAGCAGTTTCCCGGCCGACCAGCCGAACCACCGGCGCGCCGCGAGGAAGGTCAGCCGGGCCTCCTCGTCGCCGCTGAGGACCTGGAGGTCGACGTCCGTCTCCTGTTTGACCCTGGCGAGCACCTGGTCGGCGTTGCTCGCCTCGCGCACGGCGGAGGTGGCGAACGACAGCACCGCCTCACAGCCCTTGTCCTCGGCGGCCTGGAGCGCCTCGGCGATCGTCGCCACCAGCCGCTCGACACCGTCGGGCCCGATCGCGCCGTCCGCGTCGAGCAGCTCGGCGAGTCTCAGCTCTGTCTTGTGCGAATGGGCGGGCAGCGGTCGCGCGCCGCGGTGGGCGTCGACCGCCAGCAGGTGGACGGTGTTCGAACCGACGTCGAGAACTCCGAGTCTCATGGGCGAACGCTACTGCGACGACACGCATACGCTGGAGTCGTGCCAAAGACGAAAAAGGCGAAGCCGGGCAAAGCCGGGCGCGCGAAGAAGCAGCACGAGCAGGGTCCGTCCGACGAGAAGGGGCTGGACTTCGCCCGGTCATGGGTCGAGTTCCCCGATCCGGCGGACGACGAACAGGTGTTCCGCTGCGATCTGACCTGGCTCACCTCGCGGTGGACCTGCATCTTCGGCAGCGGCTGCCAGGGCATCGAGGCGGGCCGCGCCGACGACGGCTGCTGCACGCTGGGGGCGCACTTCTCCGACGAGGACGACGAGAAACGCGTCGCCGGGCATGTGAAGCGCCTCACTCCGGAGCTGTGGCAGTTCCACGACGTGGGGGCGGAGAGCGGCTGGACGGAGACGGACGACGACGGCGCCCGCAAGACGCGTCGCTGGGACGGCTCCTGCATCTTCCAGAACCGGCCCGGCTTCGCCGGTGGCGCGGGCTGCTCGCTGCACATCCTGGCGCTGCGCGAGGGCCGCGAGCCGCTGGAGACGAAGCCCGACGTCTGCTGGCAGCTGCCGGTCCGGCGTACGTACGACTGGATCGACCGGCCCGACGAGTCGCGGGTGCTCCAGGTGACGATCGGCGAGTACGACCGGCGGGGCTGGGGCCCCGGCGGGCACGACCTGCACTGGTGGTGCACGTCGGCGACGTCGGCGCACGGCGCCGGCGAGCCGGTGTACCGGACGTACGCGCCCGAGCTGACCGAACTGATGGGCAAGGCGGGGTACGAAGCACTGGCCGAGCTGTGCGAGGCACGGCTGGCGAGCGCGCTGCCGCTCGTCGCCCCGCACCCCGCGGACCCGACTCCGGCGGACTGACACCCGCGTATGAAGGGGCGCGCGCTCACGGCGACGTGGGCGGCGCGTCCGGCCCGCCCGGACCGGGCGGGTCCCCGGGATCGCCGGGCGGGGACGGCGGATCGCTCGGCCGACCGGTGCCGGGGTCCGTCGGGTCGCCCGAGCCCGGCGGCGGGCCGGTGGGGTCGGAGGGGCCCGGATCGGTCGGTTCGCCCGGGTCGCTCGGGCCGGGACCGCCGGTGCCCGGCGGCGTCGAGGACGGCGGCCTGGAGCCGTAACCGCTGATCGCGACCACCGAGCCCGCCGGGGTCAGCCCGATCCGGGCGCGCCAGGGCCCGGACGGCTCGCGGGAGTGGTCCACGTGGACGTGGACGGTGACGGACCTGCCGGGCGCGAGCGTGCCGGAGGTGCGGCTCAGCCGCAGCCACGACGCGCTGGTCCAGGCCGACCAGGAGACGGGCTCGCCGCCGGTCGCGGTGAGCGTGATCCTCGTACGGTCACCGGTCGACTCCGCCGTGACGGCGAGCCGCCCCGAACCCGTGCCGGGGGTGCCGGACGGGGCGCCCGTCCCGTCGCTGATGACCTCGACCGAGACGTCCGGGTCACGGCTGCCGGTGGCGAAGGGGTCACCGGGCCGGTCCTCGGCATTGCCCGCGTTCTCGTAGTTGTCGTAGTCGTCGTACGGATGGGCGCCCTGCGTACCGCGCCGCTCGGCTTCCCCGGCGCTGACCGATGTCCCGCCGTGACCCTCGCCGGTCGGCGGCGCGCCCCGGTACGCCGCCCAGAGGGCGAGCACGGGCGCGGCGACGACGGTCGCCACGACGGTGGTGGTGACGGCCCGCGAGCGCAGCCGGTCCCGGCGGGCGGCGCGGTCCTTGGGATCCATGGGGAAGCCGTCGCGGCCGAAGCGCGGGGTCGTGGCACGGGCGCGCGGGGTGTTCGTCATGGCGGTGTACGCCGCGGCCCGGGGGGCCTCGACGAGCGGCAGGACCGCGGGCGAGGCCGCCCAGGAGGGCACGCCGGAGTGCGTGGGCCGGGCGGCGCGCGCGGCGGCGGCCGAGCCGGGCCAGGGGCCCGCCGCCTCGGCGCGCTCGGCGGCGCGGCGGCAGCGCGGGCAGTCGTCCACGTGCCGGACGAGTTCGCGGCGGAGCGCGGACGAGAGCAGTACCTGGTCGTCGCCGGTGAGACGGGCGACGGCGGGGCAGTTGCCCGTCTCGACGACGGCGAGCGCGGCCCTGGTGCGCTCGACCTCGCAGGCGGCGGAGTTGAGCAGTTCGCGGGCCGGCAGGAGTTGCAGGGACAGGACGGCGGCGATCTCGCGCGCGCCGAGCCGGTGGCGTACGGCGAGTTCGAGGGCCTCGCGCTGCTCGGGGGTCGTGCCGGCGGCCTCGGGCCAGGCCAGCGTGGCGAGTTCACGCCGCCGGCGCTCGGCGACCTCCGGCGGGACGCCGGCCCCCGCGTCGGCCCCGGAATCCCCGCCCGGCTCGCGACGGCGGCCCGAGTGCGCCCCCGGGCGGCTCCCCCGCCGTTCGCCGAGCCGCCGCAGACAGGCCCAGCGGGCCAGCGCGTACAGCCAGGCCCCGCGCCCGCCCGCGTCCGCCGGGCAACGCCCGTAATGGCGCTCGGAGATGGCCAGGACCTCGCCCAACACCTCGGTGGCGGCGTCGTGGTCGCACAGTACGGAGAGGCAGTACGTGAACAGCCCGTCCAGATAGGGCTCGTAGCGCACGGGCGGCCGGCGCGTCTCCGATCGGGGCGCGCGACGGGGCGCACGGTGTGCGCCGGTGGTGTAGGTGGGGGGCTCCAGTCTGCTGCTCGTCACCCGGCGACGGTAGACACGGGAGCGCACGACCCTCCCCACCCTCGCCTACTTTTCATCCATACGGGTGAAACGTCTTCCGTGGCCGTTTCCTGGCACTTTCCTGGCCGTGTCCCGGCCCGCCCTCCTGGCTCCCGACCGGCTCGCCTCCGGGGCCAAGACCGCCGAACCGGCCACCGCGGTAAGGGCTGTCAGTGGTCGCCTATACGGTGGCGCCATGGCTGTCGCCCGTACGAAATCCGCCAAGGACCGGCCGTCCTACCGCTGCACCGACTGCGGTTGGACGACCGTCAAGTGGCTCGGCCGCTGCCCCGAGTGCCAGGCCTGGGGCACGGTCGAGGAGTACGGCGCGCCCGCCGTACGGACGACTGCGGTCGGCCGGGTCAGCACCCCGGCCCTCCCGATCGGCCAGGTCGACGGCCGCACGGCGACGGCGCGCTCGACGGGCGTGGACGAGCTGGACCGCGTCCTCGGCGGCGGGCTCGTGCCGGGTGCCGTCGTGCTGGTGGCCGGTGAACCGGGCGTCGGCAAGTCCACGCTGCTCCTGGACGTCGCGGCGAAGGCGGCCGGCTCCGAGCACCGCACGCTGTATGTGACGGGCGAGGAGTCGGCGAGCCAGGTGCGGCTGCGCGCGGACCGCATCAAGGCCATCGACGACCATCTCTATCTCGCGGCCGAGACGGATCTCTCGGCCGTCCTCGGGCATCTCGACGCGGTCAAGCCGTCGCTGCTCGTCCTCGACTCCGTACAGACGGTGGCGTCGCCGGAGATCGACGGCGCGCCCGGCGGCATGGCCCAGGTCAGGGAGGTCGCGGGCGCGCTCATCCGGGCCTCCAAGGAGCGGGGCATGTCCACGCTGCTCGTCGGCCATGTCACCAAGGACGGCGCGATCGCGGGCCCCCGGCTGCTCGAACACCTGGTGGACGTGGTGCTGTCCTTCGAGGGCGACCGCCACGCGCGGCTGCGGCTGGTCCGGGGCGTCAAGAACAGGTACGGCACGACGGACGAGGTCGGCTGCTTCGAACTGCACGACGAGGGCATCACGGGCCTCGCCGACCCCTCCGGTCTCTTCCTCACCCGCCGGGACCAGCCCGTCCCCGGCACCTGTCTGACGGTCACGCTCGAAGGCCGCCGCCCGCTCGTGGCCGAGGTGCAGGCGCTGACGGTCGACTCGCAGATCCCCTCCCCCCGGCGCACCACGTCCGGCCTGGAGACCTCCCGCGTCTCGATGATGCTGGCCGTCCTGGAGCAACGCGGCCGGATCAGCGCCCTGGGCAAGCGCGACATCTACAGCGCGACGGTCGGCGGTGTGAAGCTGTCCGAGCCGGCCGCGGACCTGGCGATCGCGCTCGCCCTGGCCTCGGCGGCGAGCGACACCCCGCTGCCGACGAATCTGGTCGCGATCGGCGAGGTGGGCCTCGCGGGCGAGGTCAGAAGGGTCACGGGCGTCCAGCGCAGACTGGCCGAGGCGCACCGTCTGGGCTTCACCCACGCCCTCGTCCCGACCGATCCGGGGAAGATCCCGGCCGGGATGAAGGTCACGGAAGTCGCCGACATGGGGGCGGCTCTGAGCGTGCTTCCGCGCCGGGGTCGGACGGAGGCCCCACGGGACGGCGGGGACCGCCGGTAGACTTTGCCCTGGTCTCGCCCATCCGTACGAGCCGGAGGAGTGCAGTGGCAGCCAACGACCGGGCAGCAGCACCCGGAAAGTCCGGTGGTGGCTCCGGTGGATCCGGCACCGAAGCGCTGATGCGCGCCTCACTGAGCGCCGTGGCGCCCGGCATGGCGCTGCGTGACGGCCTGGAGCGGATCCTCCGGGGGAACACCGGCGGTCTCATCGTCCTGGGTATGGACAAGACCGTCGAGACGATGTGCACGGGCGGCTTCGTGCTGGACGTGGAGTTCACCGCCACGAGGCTCCGCGAGCTGTGCAAGCTCGACGGCGCGCTCATCCTCGACAAAGACATCACCAAGATTCTGCGGGCCGGCGTCCAGCTCGTCCCCGACGCCTCCATCCCGACCGAGGAGACCGGCACCCGCCACCGCACGGCGGACCGGGTGTCCAAGCAGTGCGGGTTCCCGGTCATCTCCGTGTCCCAGTCGATGCGGCTGATCGCGCTGTACGTGGACGGCGAGCGCCGGGTCCTGGAGGAGTCGGCCGCGATCCTGTCGCGCGCCAACCAGGCCCTCGCGACCCTGGAGCGGTACAAGCTCCGGCTGGACGAGGTCGCGGGCACGCTCTCCGCGCTGGAGATCGAGGACCTGGTGACGGTCCGGGACGTGACGGCGGTGTCGCAGCGCCTGGAGATGGTGCGCAGGATCGCCACGGAGATCGCGGAGTACGTGGTCGAGTTGGGCACCGACGGGCGGCTTCTCTCCCTCCAGCTCGACGAGTTGATCGCGGGTGTCGAGCCCGAGCGGGAACTGGTCGTGCGGGACTACGTGCCCGAGCCGACGGCGAAGCGGTCCCGTACGGTCGCCGAGGCGATGACCGAGCTGGACGCGCTCTCCCACACCGAGCTGCTGGAACTGCCCGTCGTGGCCCGCGCGTTGGGCTACAGCGGTTCACCCGAGACGCTGGACTCGGCGGTCTCGCCACGCGGCTACCGGCTGCTGGCCAAGGTGCCGCGCCTGCCGGGCGCCATCATCGAGCGGCTGGTCGAGCACTTCGGCGGGCTCCAGAAGCTGCTGGCGGCGAGCGTCGACGACCTGCAGACGGTGGACGGCGTGGGCGAGGCGCGGGCCCGCAGCGTGCGCGAGGGCCTGTCGCGGCTGGCGGAGTCGTCGATCCTGGAGCGGTACGTCTGAGGTACGGGGCGGGTCCTCGTACGGAGAAGGGCGGCACCACCGCGGACGCGGTGGTGCCGCCCTTCCGCGTACGCGTCAGTCCTTGTCCAGGCGGATCGACGTCTGGCCCTGCTTCACGGTCGCGCGCGGCGCCGCCGCCTCCACCAGGTAGGTGCCCGGTTCGGCCTTGCCCGGCGGGGGTGTGGCGCACTGCGGGGCGCTCTGCGTGAGGTCCCAGACGAGCGTCCGCGTGACGGTCCCGCCCGCGGGCACCTTCAGCAGCAGCTGACCGATCTTGGGGCAGTCCTTGGAGGACCAGATCTCGTCGCTCTCGGCGTCGGTGACGGTCAGCACCACGGACTTCGGCCCGAGGTCCGCCTTGCAGTCCTTGGACGACCCGTTGGTGGCGACGATCCTGAACGTGGGCTTCTCGCCCGGCTCGTAGGCGACCTTCCGGCTCTCCAGCTTCAGGGTCAGCGCGCTCGGCGCGCAGTCGGGGAGGCTGGAGCCGACCGGGACCTGCTCGCCCGTGCTGCCGCCGCTCGCGCCGTCACCACCGCTGCCGGCGCTGCCGCCGCCGTTCGCGGAGCCGCCCGAGCCGGCGGAACCGCCCGTACCACCACCGCCGGTGTCACCGCCGCCGTCCGCGCCCGCGTCCGAACCGCCCTGGTCGCCGCCGCCGTTGCCGCCGTTCTCGCCCGACTCGTCGCGTCCGCCCGGCTGTTCACTTATCGCGGGTCCGGATCCGGACGGCCCCGGAGTGATGGAGGGAGCGGGGCCTTCCCCGTTGGCGCCGTCGTCGCGCTTCTTCCCGCCGCCGTCACCACCGGATGTGACGACCCATACGACGAGCAACGCGAGCAGCGCGATCAGAGTCGCCGCTACTGCCCTCCGTCGCCAGTAGATGGAGGAGGGAAGCGGCCCGACCGGATTGCGCATAGATCCCACGACCCGAACTCTACGAGAGTTCGGGGCCAACTCCCGCCCCACATGCCGCTCGTCCCACAAGTTTTACGGATCATCATCACGCTACGACCGCCTGTGTGCCCCTACTTGTCACTTTCGTCATGAGTTCGGCCGCCGATGGCGAGATGCGCGAGCCGGAGCGAGGGAGGTACGGTCCGTAACCATGGACCCCTCCGTCACCAGCGGCCTTTACCGCGACATTACTGATCTCGCCCAGCAATCGCCTTCCTGGGTAGGGCACTTCGTCGAAATAGGGACGGAGGCCGTGATCCTGATCTTCGGAGCTCTCTTCGTCGTCAGCTGGTGGCGCACCCGGTCCGCGGACTCACGGACCATGGCGGTGGCGGTAGTTGGGCCGCTGGCGACGGCCGTCGCGTACGTGTGCAGCGAACTGTTCAAGAGCGCCGTACAGGAGGACCGGCCGTGCCGCGCGGTCGCCGGGGCGGCGACGTCGCTGGCGACCTGTCCGCCGGTCGGCGACTGGTCGTTCCCCAGCAACCACTCGACCATCGCCGGGGCGGCCGCGATCGCCCTCGCCATCGCCTGGCGGAAGATCGCGCTCCTCACCCTCCCGCTGGCGCTCTTCGCCGCCTTCTCGCGGGTGTTCGTCGGCGTGCACTATCCGCACGACGTGGCGGTGGGGCTGGTGCTCGGCGGGCTGGTCGCCACGCTCGTCGTCCTGGCGCTGACACGGCCCGCGCGGGCGCTGATCGAGACGATGCGGACGAGCCGTACGGGTGTGGTGGTCTGGTTCGCGGGGCCGGGACCGGCCGTCCGACCGGACACCGGGCCGGGATCGGTCC
>NZ_JAAPBF010000106.1 GCF_022695985.1 Streptomyces sp. NP-1717
CCCCGCCCACTCGGTCGACCGCGCGTTCCTCCGCATGGAGCGCCGCCACCCCGGCGTCCGCTGGGACGCCGGCGGTGTCGCGTACCTGAGCGGCCCGCCCCCGGGCCTGGCGGACTTCCGCGCGTACGTGGGCTCACGCCTGCGCCGGCTGCCCCTCCACACGAGCCGGATCGGGGGCGGCACACGGCGCCCCCGCTGGCTGCCGGACGCGGACTTCACCGTCGACCGGCACGTCCACGAGGTGGTCGCGAAGGGCCCCGAGGGGTGGGACACCGCCCTGCACACCGCGCTCGACGCGCCGTTCGCGCCCGGCGCCCGCTGGGGGATCTGGCTGGTCCACGGCCATGTGCCCGACGAGTACGCCGTGTGCTACCGCTTCCACCACGCCTGCCAGGACGGTTCGGCCGCCGCGATGACCTTCCGGGCCATGCTGGGTGACGGGGAGCCCTCGGACCGCCCGGTGCCGGGGAAGGGGCGCCTGGCCGGTCTGCCCCGGCGGGTGGGCACGGCGGTCGGGCTGGGCACGATGTTCCTGGCCGGCTCACTCGCCGTTCGCGTCCGGCGTCCGGCCGTCCTCCCCGTCGCCCCCACGGGAGAGCGGCGGCTGACGCGGGGCCGCGTACCGGCCGACACCCTCCGCCGGATCGCCGAGGCCCACGGCGGATCGGCCCACGACGTCCATCTGGCCGCGCTCGCCGGGGCGTTGGCGCTCTGGTCGGCCCGGTCCGGCGTACCGCTTCCCCGGGTGACGGCGCTGCTGCCCGTTGACGCACGCCGCCCGGACGAGGAACAGACCTGGGGCAACCGCTGCTTCGCCCTGCCGCTGGAACTCCCCGTGCGGACCGCCCCGGCACGGGGGACCGGACACCGGGACGGCGACTCGCCCCTGCGGCGGCTGGAGCACGTCATGGCCACGACCCGCAGGCTGCGCGGCGAGAGGTGGCGGCAGGCCATCCAGGACCTGGTCCAGTACATGCCGGACCGTCCCACCGCGTGGTACATGCGAAGAATGCTCTCCCCGCGCGTCACCGACGTCATGGCCACGTCCATGCCGGTCGCCGACAAGGGAGGGCTGGGCAACAGCCGGGTGACGGGCGTCGCCCTGCTCCCCCTCCTCGTGCCCGGACACCTCTTCGGAGTGGGGCTGTCGTACTTCGGCGAGTGGGCCGAGACCTCCTTCGTGGCCGACCGCGCCCTCCCGCTCGGGGAACTGCTTCCGCGGCTGTGGGAGCAGGCCGTAGGTGAACTGGAGAAGGCCTCCGCGCCGGTGTGAGCGCGCTGTCGCCCAACCGCTCCCGGCGCCGTTTCCCTTGCGCCGTCCGCTCGTTGGGCACGGGCGGACACGTTCCGCCGCCCACCGGAAGACGCGTACGGCTTCCGTGGCCATACGGAAGACCCGGCACGACGGAGCAGCGCGATGGATGTCGCAGATGTGCACCACTCCTACCGGCGGCGCGCCGTTCTGCGCGGCGTCGACCTCCGGCTGCGGCCCGGCGTCCTCGCCGGGATCGTCGGGGAGAACGGCGCCGGCAAGACGACCCTGCTGAGGATCCTCGCCGGTGAACTCCGGCCGGACCGGGGCTCGGTGCGGCACAGCGGCCGGTTCGGCTACTGCCCGCAGTCCGTCGTCCTGGACGACTCCTTCACCGTCCGCCAGCACCTGGACTTCTTCCGGCACGCCTTCGGGCTGGCTGATCTGCGGCGCGCCGAGGAGGTGATGGAGACCCTGGCCTTCACCGAGTACCTCGACGAGCGCGCGGGACTGCTCAGCGGCGGCTCACGGCAGAAGCTGAACCTGACCCTCGCGCTCATGCACGACCCCGACGTGCTGCTGCTCGACGAGCCCTACCAGGGCTTCGACTGGGAGACGTACCTGCGCTTCTGGGAGCTGGCGACAAGGCTGCGCGACGCCGGACGCTCGGTGCTGGTCGTCTCGCACCTGGCGTACGACGTCGAGCGGCTGGACCAGTTGTGGCGCCTGGAGGACGGCCGTCTCCACCACCGCGACCGGTGCCCGGAGGCGGCGGCATGAGGCGGCACTGGTCCCTGTTCACCACGGCGTCCCGGTACGCGCTGATCGGGCACGCCCGCAACCGGTTCGCGATGCTGCTGGTGGTGGTGTACATCCCTCTGTGGATCGCGCTGGCCTACGTGACCATTCCCGACCGGCCCGCCCCGTTCCGGCTGCGGGCCACGGGCGAGGTCCTGACCCCGCCCGGCAACCACCTCACACAGATCACCGGCGCGCTGAACGCGGTCACCCTGATCGCCGGGTTCATGATGTTCGCCGCCACCTTCACGGGCGGCGCCTTCGACCGGCGCCTGGCCATGGCGGGGTACCCGCGTCACCACCTGCTCCTCGCCAAGCTCTCCGCGCTCACCCTGGTCTGCGCCGCCGTCGCCGCGTACGCCACGGCCGCCGCCGGGTTCGCCTGGTCACCACGGCAGCCCCTCGTGCTCGCCGCCGCGCTGTTCTGCGCCGCCCTGACCTACGGCGCCCTGGGCGTGGTCTTCGGCTCGGTGCTCCGCCGTGAGGTGGAGGGCATGTTCGCGATCCTGATGATCAGCATCATCGACGTCGCCCTGCAGAACCCCCTGTCCAGCTCCGGGTCGGACAGCGCCGTCGTGCGCTTCCTGCCCTCGTACGGAGCCGTACAGGCCAGCATGTCCGCGGCCTTCTCCACCGCGCCGGTGCTCCAGGGACTCGCCGTCCAGCTGCTGTGGCTCCTGGTGGCGGCGCTCGCCGGCTTCATGGTCTTCCGCCGGCGTACCCGCGACGCGCTCCCACCGGAACGGAAGCGACGCACCGCGGACCGCCCCGTGCCCGGCGCGAACGCGGACGCGCCCGCGCACGTACCGGAGCCCGGCGCGGTCGCACAGCGCGCGGGACCCAACTGACCGGTGGACCGCCCCCGTTCCGCCCGACGGGTGCGTGACCTGCGGGAGCCTGAGATCGTTCTGGAACCGGGCGTCGATTCGCCGCCCGGCCATCAGGATCACCACGCAAGGAGCACCACCCCCATGACTCTTTCGCGCACCGTCCGGAGCACGGTCGTCACCGCGGCTCTCCTGTCCGCCTCGGCCCTGACCTTCCCCGCTTCCGCCGAGGCGGCTCCGCTGCCGCCCGCGTGTCAGGAAGCGCTGCTCACCACCCTCGACAAGTTCCCCGTCGCGGACTTCACGGTCCCCGACAAGGTCCAGAGCGGCGCGCTGGAGGAGTTCGGGAGCCTGAGCGAGGCCGACCAGGGGGCGTTCACCGAGAAGGCGTGCGCCGCCTGGAACAACTGGGCCACCAGGAACGGCCAGGCGGTGGCCACGGACCTGGACACCCGCTACCGCAACGCCGCCGGACCTGTGTGCAACAAGTTCACCACCTCCGCGATCGGGACGCTCAAGAAGTACGCCCCGAACGTCCCCGCCGAGACGAGGGAGTTGGAGAAGGTGGCGAAGAAGGTCTGGCAGAACGTCATGGGGAAGCTCGCGGTGGAGGCCACCAACGCCGACTGCCGCAAGGCCTACAACGGCGTGAAGACCGGCTGGTAGCGCCCCCGCCGCATGACAAGGCCGCGGCCCGGCTGCCCGGACACACTCCGGGAGCCGGGCCGGACCGCCTGACCGCGTGCCGTTACGAGGGGGACTGGGCGAAGTCCTTGGTGCGGATCGCGGCGAGTGAGACCACACCGGCGACGAGGGCGATGAGCGCGGCGACCAGGAGGATCTCGTTGAGGCCCGAGGTGAAGGCCGCCGTGGCGAGATCCTTGACGGGGTCGCGGACCTCGGGCGGGAGGGAGCCCAGAGCCTGGGTGACCGTGCCGGACTGGACGGCGGTGGAGAGCTGCGTGCCGAACTCCCCGATGCCGGGGATGCCGCCGATGTGCTCGCTCACATAGGACTTGACCTTGCTGGAGAACAAGGTGCCGAGCAGGGCGATACCGGTGGCGATGCCGATCTGACGGAACGTCGAGTTGATGCCCGAGGCCATACCGGCGTGGGCCGGCTCCACGACACCGACGGCGGTCGACGCCAGCGGTGGATTGACCAGACCCAGACCGGCCCCGGACATGATCATGCCCGGGATCAGATGGGTCCACTCGCTGGAGGCGTCGAGGCCCCGCATCCACAGCAGCCCACCACCGATCATCAGCAGACCGGGTCCGATCAGGAATCGCACCGGCATTCTCGACGAGAGGCGTCCGGAGATCGTCGACACCACCAGGATGCCCGCGGAGATCAGCAGCAGCCGCATGCCCGCGCCCAGGGCGCTGTATCCGAGCACGTCCTGGAGGTAGAGCACGAGGTAGAGCAGCATCGACAGGATCGAGGCGCTGAGACCGAAGGCCGCCACCAGGCCACCGGTGAAGGTCGGTTTCCGGAAGAGCGACAGGTCGAACATCGCCTGCCGGGTTCGCAGCTCGACCACGACGAACGCGGACATCAGCACGACCGCCGCGGCCAGGCACCCGATGACGACGGGGTCGGAGAACGAGTCGTGACTCGACTGGATGAGCGCGTACACCAGGCTCGACAGGGCGGCGGTGAAGAGTACGAAGCCCGGCCAGTCGGGGTGGCGGGCCCCCGGCTGCCGGGACTCGGCGACCTTGACCAGGGTGATCGCGACGGCGATCGCGCCGATCGGCAGGTTGACGTAGAAGATCCACTCCCAGGACAGCCCGGTGGTGAGCACACCGCCGAGCAGCGGTCCGACGGCCACCGCCAGGCCGGTGATCGTGCCCCAGATCCCGAAGGCGACACCGCGGTCCTTGCCGCGGAACGCGTCCGCCAGCAGGGCGAGCGAGACCGAGAACATGATGGAGCCGCCGACTCCCTGGATGCCCCGGGAGAGTTGCAGCATCAGCGGACTGCCGGCGAGCCCGCAGAGCAGCGACGCGAGACTGAAGATCACCAGGCCGATCACATAGAGCTTCCTGCGGCCGTACATGTCGGCGAGGCTGCCCGCGGTGAGCAGCAGGGAGGCGAGGGTGAGGGAGTACGCGTCGACGACCCACTGGAGGTCGGAGAAGCTGGCGTGCAGTGACCGCTGGATGTCGGGCAGTGCCACGTTCACGATGGTGATGTCGAGCAGCAGCATGAACGTGCCCAGGCACACGGCCGTCAGTGTCCACCATTTGTTCAGCGCGGTCGGGGGGCGCCCGGCCCGGGGACCGCCGGGAGCGTGACCGTGCGGGCCGCCCCCGGAAGCGTCTGCGGCGCGGGACGGACGGGAGCCGTCCGGCTCGTTCTCAGTCATGCTCATTCCCTCTTCTCGGCCCGGCGGGCGTACCCGTCCCCGACTATCTCCCTCGGGCGGCCCGACCCCCTCTTCACCGCGCGGGCCAGCCGGGGGAACCTGTCAGGGCCTCCCGAGGTCCGGCGGCCGGCCGGGAATTCCCCGGCTCGCACCGGGGACCGGGGCGGGGGATACTGTCGCGGGCATGGTCGAACTCGATGCCCTCGAAGCCACCCGTGAGGCGTACGACGCCGCTGCCGTCACCTACGCGCAACTGTTCAGCGACACGCTGCGTGACAGTCCCCTCGACCGCGCGATGCTGGGAGTCTTCGCCGAGGCCGTGAGCGCGAGCGGGGACGGCCGGGTCGCGGACCTGGGGTGCGGACCCGGCTACATCACCGCGTATCTGGGGGAGTTGGGGCTGACGGCGTTCGGTGTCGATGCCTCTCCGGTGATGATCGGGCTGGCCCGGCAGGAGTATCCGGGCCTGCGGTTCGACGTGGGTTCGATGACCGCGCTGGACATCGCCGACGGCGTGCTGGGCGGCGTACTCTCGCGTTGGTCCGTCATTCACACCCCGCCGCCGGAACTCCCGGTCATCCTGCGGGAGTTCCATCGGGTGCTGGCGCCCGGCGGTCACCTTCTGATCGGCTTCTCGGCAACCGACGACCCGTCCGTCCTGACGCAGGTCTTCGATCACGCGGTCGCGCCGGCCTACCGGTGGTGGCCCGATCACCTCGCCGCGATGCTGCGCGAGGCCGGGCTGACCGAGATCGCCCGGATGGTCCGCGAGCCCCGGCCCACCGACCGGCGGCAGTTCCGGGAAGTTCAACTGCTCGCCCACAGAGCCTAGGCCCTGTCCGGCGGATCTTCGGGGGCCCGGAGCGCCTGGCACGGCACCTCGCCGCGTTGTCAGACTCGTCCAAGTATGTCCAGTACGAGCACGATCTTCCGCCTTGCGATGCACCGCACCAGACGCCCCGGGCTGATCCCCGAAGATCCGCCGGACAGGCCCTAGTCGAGCCGGTGTTCCCGTGGTTCGAGCCTTCGCTCACCGGTGGAGCGACGCGGTGAGGCGTCGCAGTGAGGCCTGGGCGGGCGGGCCCCAGGTGGGCTTGCCTCCCGGGCGGCCGCGGACGCCGGCCTCGCCGATGTGGATGCCGGTCAGGGCGCGCAGCACCGCCCAGCCGCGGGCGCGGCGCAGAGCCGCGGCGTCCGCGGTGGGCCGGTAGACGTCGTGGAAGCGGTCCGTGCCGCCGTCCGGCAGCAGGATCCAGGCGGCGGCGAGGTCGAAGGCGGGGTCGCCGGCGAACAGGTCGCCGAAGTCGATCACGCCGGAGATGGTGCCGTCCGCGGTCAGGACGTTGGCCGGATGCAGATCACCGTGGAGCCAGAGGCGCGGGCCCGTCCACTCGGGCGCGGCTGCGGCGTCCTCCCACACCGCGCGAACGGCGTCCGGGTGGCGGATCAGTCCCATCTCGGTCGCCGAGGCGAGCTCGCGGGTGAAGTGTTCGGCCGTGTCGGTCAGCCTGCCCCCGCGATGGCGGCCCTCGGGCGCCTCGTCGGGCGCCGGCCGGTGAAGGGCCGTCAGGAAGGTGGCCAGGGTCTCGGCCGCCTCGGCGGCGCGCGTCGCGGGGGCGCGGTCGGCAGGCTCGCCCGGTACCCAGGTGGTGACGAGCCAGGGCCGCGGAAACCGCTCCGAGGGCTCACCCAGGCGCTGCGGTACGGGGACCCGCAGCGGAAGGTGCGGGGCGAGGACGGGCAGCCAGGCGTGTTCCTTGCGCAGCAGCCCGTCCGCTGACTCGGTCGCCCAGGGCAGCCGGACGGCGAGGTCGTCGCCGAGCCGCCACACCTGGTTGTCCCAGCCACGCGCTCCGAGTTCCAGAGGGTGGTCCGCGAGGTCGGGGTGCTGCTCGCGCAGCAGATCCCGGATCAGTTCCGCCGTGATGTCCGTCCTGGTGTCCGTCATGCCGGGCAACGGTAGTGGGTGGCTCCGCCGCCGTACGCCGGAGGCGATCGGCGGCGACGGCGGCGCGTAGGGTGCCCGGATGATCGAGGTACCGGAGGCGTTCGCGCGGAGCACCGTCGCGCGTGAAGGAGAGCCCGGGGCCGCGTGGCTCGCGGAACTGCCCGGGATCGTGGACGAGATCCTGGAGCGCTGGGGATGTGCGCCGGACGGCGGGATCATGCACGGGGGTGTCGGCGTCATCGTCCCGGTGCGGCGGCGGGACGAGTCGGCCGCCGTGGTGAAGGTGTCGTTCCCGCACACCGGCAATGTGCATGAACCGGACGCGTTCGCTGCCTGGGGCGGTCGCGGGGCCGTCCTGCTGCACGCGCGCGACGACGAGCGTTACGCGATGCTGCTCGAACGCGTCCGGACCTCGACCCTGGCGGAGGCCGGGGACGGCGACGAGGTGGTGGCGGTCGCGGGGCGGATCAACCGCCGGCTGGCCGTCCCAGCGCCGCCCGGTCTGCCCCGGCTGTCCGGGCGGGCCGAAGAGTGGGAGGAGCGACTGCGCCAGGACGCGGCGGAGTTCGCGCCCGCCCTGTCGCGACGCGTCGTGGACGCCGCCGTGGACACCGCCCGCGAGCTGGGCCGCGTCCAGCCGGACACCCTCGTCCACGGCGACCTCCACGCCAGGAACATCCTGCGCGCGGACCGCGAGCCCTGGCTGGCCGTCGACCCCAAGGGGTACGCGGGCGACCCCGCCTACGACGGCGGCACCCTGCTCAAATCGCGCGCGCTGACGCTTCTTGGGGCGGACGATCTGGGCAAGGCCGTCCACCGCGTCGTGGACATCTTCTCGGAGGCGGCGGAGGTCGACCGGGTGCGCGTGCGGCGCTGGGCCCAATTCCACGCCGTCCAGGCCGCGTTCTGGGGCCGCCGCCACGGATTTCGCCGTGCCCGCTGCGGACGGGAGCTGGAGCGGCTCACCGAATTCGCCGACAACCTGGCCGAGTTGCTCACGGAACACGTCCAGGGACTCTGAAGACGGGGGCCGGCGGCGATCCCGCCCGTCGCAGCCCGGTGTGCTTCAGGGGCGGTTGGTCAGGTAGCCGCCCATCGAGGTGAAGTACTCCGTCGCGGGCAGCTCCCGGCCGTCCTCGGTCCGTACGCGCGTGATGGCCAGGCCGTGGTTGCGGCCGGTGCGGGCGTCGGCTCCGGCGACGATCACCACGCCTTCGCCCTCACGGTAGAAGACCCGGCCGGGCGTACCGCCGTAGCGGCCCTGGGAGACCACCGCGGCGAGGACGTCGAGCCGCTTGCCCCTGTGGAAGGTGAAGGCGCTGGGGTACGGCTCGGACTGGGCGCGGACCAGGCGTTCGAGGTCTTCCGCCGGCCAGGCCCAGTCGATGCGGATGTCCTCGGCGGACCGCTTGTGGAAGAAGGTCGCCTGTGAGCGGTCCTGCTTGGTGAACTCCGTCTGCCCGGCGGCGATGAGTCCGAGCGCGCCGACGGTCACCGGCGCGATGAGATCGACGGTCTTGTGGAAGAGGTCGGTGGCGGTGTCCGCCGGCCCGACCGGAACCGACTCCTGTCGCACGATGTCACCGGCGTCGAGTTCGTCGTCCATCATGTGCGCGGTGACGCCCACTTCGGTCTCCCCGTTGATCAGGGCCCAGATCAGCGGGGAGAACCCGGCGTACTTCGGCAGCAGCGAGTCGTGGACGTTCAGGGTGCCGTGGCGGGGGAGGCCGAAGATCCGCGGAGGGATCCAGGTCCGCCAGTTGTTGGCCACGATGATGTCCGGGTCGGCCTCCTTGAGACGCTCGAACAGCTCCTCGTCGTCGGGGCGGTTGCGGATCAGCACCGGGACGCCGTGCTCCTCGGCGAGGTCGGCGACGGAGTCGCTCCAGATCTTTTCGTACGCGTGCTCGCTCTTGGGGTGTGTCACGACCAGCACCACGTCGTGCTCGGACTCCAGAAGGGCTTGCAGGGTGCGATGCCCCCAGGTCTGGTAACCGAACATGACGACCCGCATGGGGTTCCTCCTCGGAGCAGGGAATGACCGAGGGTAGTTAAGCAAGGCTTACCTTAGTTTGCAACTGGCCCCCCGGGCAGGCCAGTCGGCGGGTACCGGCGCAGGACACCCACTCGACAGTCGTTGGAGATTAGCTTAGGCTCACCTAAGTTCAAGGTGGGGTCGCTTCGTCGGCGTGCCCACCTTTCGTATGTCTTACCTGCCCCCCACGCCTGACAGGCGGCTTCCCCGTATGAATGGGAGTGACATGTCACAGGTTCTTCCTGGCGACGCAGCACCGGTCTACGACCTCATAGGCATCGGCTTCGGGCCGTCCAATGTGGCGATGTCGATCGCGGTCAGTGAGCACAACGCACGCGTCGGCAGTCAGGAGCCGGTCACTGCCCACTTCTTCGAGCAGCAGCCGTCCTTCGGCTGGCACCGGGGCATGCTGATCGACGACGCCACCATGCAAGTGTCCTTCCTGAAGGACCTGGTGACGCTGAGGAACCCGACCAGCGAGTTCAGCTTCCTCTGCTACCTGCAGAGCAAGGGGCGGCTGATCGACTTCATCAACCACAAGAACCTCTTCCCGCTGCGGGTGGAGTTCCACGACTACTTCGAGTGGGCCGCGGCCAAGGTCGACGACATGGTCTCCTACGGCCACGAGGTCGTCGGCGTCACACAAGTGGTCCGCGACGGAACCGTGGAGTATCTGGACGTGACGGTCCGCTCCGGGGAGGGCCTCGTGGTCCACCGGGCCCGTAACCTCGTCATCGGCTCCGGGCTGCGGCCCCAGATGCCGGCGGGCGTGGAGCGCGGTGACCGCGTCTGGCACAACTCCGAACTGCTGAAGAAGGTCGACGGACTGGAGGGCACCTCGCCCTCCCGGTTCGTGGTCGTGGGCGCCGGGCAGAGCGCCGCCGAGAACGTGGCCTACCTGCACCGCCGCTTCCCCGAGGCCGAGATCTGCGCGGTCTTCTCCCGCTACGGTTACAGCCCCGCCGACGACAGCGCCTTCGCCAACCGGATCTTCGACCCCGAGGCGGTCGACCAGTACTTCGCCGCCCCCGAGGACATCAAGAGCCGGCTGATGGGCTACCACGGGAACACCAACTACTCCGTGGTGGACATCGACTTGATCGACGACCTCTACCGGGAGATGTACCGGGAGAAGGTCCTCGGCACCGAGCGGCTGCGCTTCCTCAACGTGTCCCGGCTGGTCGACGTGAAGGAGACAGCGGACAAGGCCCGCGCCACGGTCAAGTCCCTGGTCACGGGTGAGGAGTCCTTCCTCGACGCCGACGTCGTCGTGTTCGCCACCGGCTACGGGCCCGCCGACCCCGTCGGCCTCCTCGGCGAGGTCGCGGACCGCTGCCTGCGGGACGACGAGGGCCGCGTCCGCGTCGAGCGCGACTACCGCGTCGCGACCGACCCCGGCCTGCGCTGCGGCATCTACCTCCAGGGCGGTACGGAGCACACGCACGGCATCACGTCCTCCCTGCTGTCCAACACCGCGATCCGGGTCGGCGAGATCCTCGACTCGCTGCTGGACCGCGGCGTCAAGTCCGCCTCGGGCCAGGCCCGGCGGGTCGCCGACGGAACCAGCAGCACCGCACGCTGAACCCTGTCCGCCGGCGGGGGCGCCGGATGCCCGACCGGCCATGTCTTCCGCGTAGATCAAAGGGATAACGTACGTCGAATGAGCACGACTGCGGTCAAGCGCCCGCTGCCCAAGGGCGGTACGGAGGCCCGGAGGC
This sequence comes from Streptomyces sp. NP-1717, assembly GCF_022695985.1. GTDB lineage: Bacteria > Actinomycetota > Actinomycetes > Streptomycetales > Streptomycetaceae > Streptomyces. The sequence continues at coordinate 10,950 of NZ_JAAPBF010000106.1, forward strand.
ACCGGGGCACGGGACTGGGCACGCTGGTGGTGATCCTCCTGATCACGGGGGTGGTCTCACTGGCCGTCGGTGCCCGCGCGCTGAGTCCCGCCGAGGTGTGGCACGGGTTGTTCGCGGCGGCGGACTCCGATCAGCGGCTCACCGAGATCAGGCTCATCGTGCAGACCGTGCGGGTGCCCCGTACGGTGCTCGCGATCGTGGCGGGCGTCGCCCTGGGCGTCGGCGGCGCGCTGATCCAGGGGTACACGCGCAACCCGATCGCGGACACGGGCCTGCTCGGGGTGAACGCGGGCGCCTCGTTCGCCGTGGTGACGGCGATCGCGCTGTTCGGGCTCACCAACCCGTTCCAGTACGTCTGGTTCGCCTTCCTGGGGGCGGCCGTCGCCGGTGTCGTCGTGTTCGGCCTGTCGAGCATCGGCAGGGGGGCGGGCAACCCCCTGACGCTCGCGCTGGCGGGGCAGGGGGTCGCGGTGTTCCTCGCGGCGATGACCACGGCGGTCTCGCTGTCGGACCAGAAGTCGCTGAACGCGCTGCGGTTCTGGAACTCGGGCTCCGTGGCCGGGGTCGGGTTCGACGTCATCTGGCCGGTGACCGCGTTCATCGCGGCCGGGCTGATACTCGCGCTGACCACGCTTCCCTCCCTCAATCTGCTGAACCTGGGCGACGACGTGGCGCGCGGGCTGGGAGTGAACATCGCGCTGAGCCGCACGGTCGGCATCCTCGCCATCACCCTGCTGGCGGGCGCGGCGACGGCGGCGTGCGGCCCCATCGCCTTCCTCGGTCTGATGGTGGCGCACGTGGCCCGCTATCTCACGGGGCCGGACTACCGCTGGCTGGTGCCGTACGCGGGTCTGCTCGGCGCCCTGGTCCTGTTGGTCAGTGACATCGTGGGGCGACTGGTGGTGCGGCCGGGCGAGTTGGACTCGGGCGTCGTGGTCGCCCTCCTCGGCGCCCCGTTCTTCGCGGGCCTCGTGTGGCGAGGAAAGTTCAAGAGCGCATGAATGAGACAAGCGTCGCGACGGACGCCACGAAGGACGCCGGCACCACGAAGGACGCGAAGCGGTCGGTCGCGCCCGGCGTACGGCTCGGCCGGCTCTCCTTCGTCTGGCGCCCCTGGATGGTCCTGGTCACGCTGCTGCTGACGGCGGCGACGTTCCTGGTGTTCTGCGTCTCCATCGGCGTCGGTGACTTCCCCATCGGTCTGTCCCGGGTGATCGCCACGATCCTCGGCCGGGGCGAGCAGGTCGACGAGTTCGTGATCATGGATCTGCGGATGCCGCGTGCCCTCGCCGGTCTCGTCGTGGGCATCGCGCTGGGGGTGTCCGGTGCGATCACCCAGTCCGTCGCGCGCAACCCGCTGGCCAGCCCGGACATCCTGGGAATCACCTGGGGCGCCGGCGCGGTCGCGGTGTTCCTGGTGACGGTGTCGGGCGGCACCGCCACCGCGGTGGTCAACTCCGTGGGCCTCTCCGCGGCGGCGCTCGCGGGCGGCCTCGGTACGGGGCTGCTCGTCTACTTCCTCGCCTGGCGGCGTGGGATCGACGGCTTCCGGCTCATCCTCATCGGCATCGCGGTGAGCGCGGTGATGCAGGCGATCACCACCTGGCTGCTCGTCAAGGCCGACATCAGGGACGTGGCCCGGGCCCAGGCGTGGCTGGTCGGCTCGCTGGACAACCGGTCGTGGGACGAGGTCCGGGTGGCGCTCTGGTGCACGCTCGTCCTCATGGCCGTCGTCGCGGCCGCCGCCTTCCAGTTCAAGCCGATCCATCTCGGCGACGAGATCGCCGCGGGCCTGGGGGTCCGTCATTCGCGGGTACGGGCGCTGCTGCTGCTGTGCGCGGTGCTGCTGGCCGCCGTGGCGGTGGGCGCGGCGGGCCCGGTCGCGTTCGTCGCGCTGGTGGCGCCGCAGGTGGCGATGCGTCTGGTGCGCTTCCCGACACCGCCGATGGTGGCCTCCGGTCTGGTCGGCGCGCTGCTGCTGATCGGCGCGGACCTGATCGCGCGGGCCGCGCTGCCGAACAGTCTCCCGGTCGGTGTGGTCACCGCCGCGATCGGCGGACCGTTCCTCGTCTATCTGCTGGTGAGGGCGAACCTCCGACAGACGGATAGATGATAAAAAGGTTAGGCAATCCTAATAAGGGGGGCTTGTGGTCGCTCAGTCCATCACCGAGATCGAGTCCGAGACCAAGTCCGAGTCCAAGTCCGGTTCCGGGCCAACGGCCGTGACCGGGGCCGCGATCGGGCCCGTCGCCGGCGGCGTCGCGCGACTGGCGGCCAGGGGCGTCACGGTCGGGTACGGCGGCCGGACCGTCATCGACGGTCTCGATGTCGCGATCCCGCCGGGGGTGATCACCACCATCATCGGCCCCAACGGCTGCGGGAAGTCGACCCTGTTGCGCACCCTGACCCGGCTGCTCAAGCCGGCCCGGGGGACGGTCGTGCTGGACGGAGACGACATCGCCCGGCTCAGAACCAGGGACGTGGCGAAGAAGCTCGGTCTGCTGCCGCAGGCGCCGGTCGCCCCGGAGGGGCTGACGGTGGCCGACCTCGTCGCCAGGGGCCGTCATCCGCACCAGAGTTGGCTGCGGCAGTGGTCGTCGGACGACGCCGACGTCGTGGAGCGCGCGCTGGCCATGACCGGGGTGGCCGATCTGGCCGACCGTCCGGTGGACTCGCTGTCGGGCGGCCAGCGTCAGCGCGTCTGGATATCGATGACGCTGGCTCAGGGCACCGACCTGCTGCTGCTGGACGAGCCGACCACGTATCTGGACCTGGCGCACGCGATCGACGTGCTCGATCTGGTGGACGATCTGCACGAGGGCGGGTGCACCGTCGTCATGGTGCTGCACGACCTCAATCTGGCGACGCGTTACAGCGACAACCTCATCGTGATGCGAGAGGGGTCGATCCTGGCGCAGGGGCATCCCCGTGACGTCATCACCGCCGAACTGCTGCACGAGGCGTTCGGGCTGCGCGCCCAGGTGATCGACGCGCCGGTGGGGGACAGCCCGATCATCGTGCCGCTCGGCCGTACACACGTGTAGCGCCTGCCCGTAATGCCCGGTCCAACCCTTGTCCCAGCCAAGGGAATTCATAAGTTAGGCTAGGCTAACCTCACCTGCTCGGGTTAAGGTTTGGCTGCCCTAAGACGAGGGCGCAGCGGACAGTGCGATCACAAGGGATTCCGGATGCTCTTCCACAGAACGACGCTCGCGAAGCCACGGCGGCGACTGGCGGCGACCCTGTCCGCCGCCGCCCTCGGCATCGGCCTCCTCACGGCTTGTGGTTCCGACTCGGCGGACGAGACGAACGACGACGCCCCGGCCGCTGCCGCCGGCGGCGCGTTCCCGGTCACCGTGGAGCACGCGTTCGGGTCCACCGAGGTCACGAAGGCTCCGAAGCGGGTCGTCACGGTCGGCTACACCGACGACCAGGCCGTCCTGGCGTTCGGTATCAAGCCGGTCGGCATGGTGGACCAGTACCCGAACCCCGAGGGCCAGTCGCCCGACATCAACACCCAGTGGCCGTGGGTGAAGGACAAGTGGGGCGACGCGCGCCCCGACGTCATCATGAAGAACGGTGACTCGGGCCCCAACTACGAGAAGATCGCCGCCCTGCGCCCGGACCTGATCATCGCGGTCTACTCCGAGATCGACCAGGCCGGCTACGACAAGCTCTCCAAGATCGCCCCGACCGTGGGCCGTACGAAGGCCGAGAAGGAGCCCTTCAGCGCTCCCTGGCAGGACAACGCGGCCCACATCGCCAAGTCGCTCGGCAAGGAGGACGAGGGCGCCGAGATGGTGCGGGGCATCCAGGAGAAGCTCGACACGGCGAAGAAGGCCAACCCCGGGTTCGCCGACCAGACCGCGGTCGTCATCTCCTGGTACAAGAACTCGATCTCCCCGTTCACCTCGACCGACGTGCGCGGTCAGCTGGTGACCGGCGCCGGGTTCACGTACCAGACGAAGATCGACGAACTGGCGGACGGCGGTTTCTCCACCGAGCTCTCCCCCGAGCGCATCGATCTGATCGACGTCGACCGCATCTTCGTCGTCAACGACAAGGCGGACACCGAGGCGTTGAAGAAGTTCGAGCTGTTCGCCAACCTGCCGGCGGTCAAGAACGGCAACGTGTCCTACCTGCTCGACAGTGAGGGCCCGGCGGTCGGCGCGGCCATGTCTCAGGGCACCCTGCCGTCTCTGCCGTACGCCATCGACGAACTCGTCAAGTCGGCCAAGTAAGGGATGACGACCGTGATCAGGCACCGACGAGACCCGATGTCCGGGTGAGCGCCACCGAAACCCGCGCGGCCCCGGCGGCCCTGCGGACGGCGACCGGGCGCGAGGCCACCCGGTGGGTCGTGGCGCACTGCCGCGAGACACCGTGGCTGACGTTCGCCACCGTGCTCAGCACCGTGGCGGGGGCGGCGCTCCAAGTGCTCCCGGTGCTCCTGTTGGGCAGGGTGGTCGACGGGGTGGTCGAGGGCGAGTCGCGCTCGGTCCTGGTCACGGTCGGAAGTCTGATGGGGGCCGCCGCGCTGCTCGGCGCGGCGGCCACCGCCGTGTCGACGTACCTGATCGGGCGTCTCGGCGCGGATCTGCTCGCGCGGCTGCGTGAGCTCGCCGTCCGGGCGGTACTGGGAATGCCGAGCGAGCGGATCGAACAGGTCGGCCGGGGCGATGTGCTGTCCCGCGTCGGCGACGACGTGGCCGTGCTGTCCAAGGGCATCCGGACGGCCATCCCCACCGTGTTCTCCGCGGGCGTGCTGGTCTTCATCGCCACGGTCGGCATGTTCGGACTGGACTGGCGGCTCGGTCTGGCGGGCGCCGGCGCGCTGCCCGCGTACGTGCTCGCGCTGCGCTGGTACCTCCCGCGGTCCGCCCCCCTCTACCGCAAACAGCGCGTGGCCCAGGCCGACCGGGCGCAGGCGCTGATCAGTGGGCTGAACGGCATCGACACCGTACGGGCGTACCGCCTGGAGGAGTCCGTCCGCGAGACGGTCGACCGGGAGTCGTGGCGGGTGCGCGATCTCGGTGTCGAGGTGTTCCGGTTCTTCGGCAGGTTCGTCGGCCGGGAGAACCGCGCCGAGTTCATCGGGCTCGTCCTCATCCTCGTGGTGGGGTACGCCCTGTTGGAGGCCGACGCCGCCACCCTCGGTGAGGTGTCGGCGGCCCCCCTGATGTTCCACCGGCTGTTCACCCCGCTGGGCGCCATCATGTTCACCTTCGACGAGGCGCAGAAGTCGGGCGCGAGCCTGACCCGTCTGGTCGGGGTGCTGGCGGAGGACACCGAGGACCGGCTCGTGGGCGACCGTTCCGTCGCCCCGGCGGACGCCGCGCCGTATCCGGTGACGGTGGAGGGGCTGACGTTCGGTTACCCCGGCACCGGCGAACCGGTCCTCAGGGACGTCGATCTGACGATTCCGGCGGGCGGTTCGCTCGCCCTGGTGGGGGCGACCGGTGCGGGCAAGTCCACCCTGGCCGCGCTGATCGCCGGGATCGGGACCCCGCAGGCCGGGTCGGTGCGGATCGGGTCGCACGACCTCGCCGGTCTGGACGAAGCCGGTTCGCGGGCTCTGGTGAGCATCCTGACGCAGGAGACACATGTGTTCTCCGGTCCGCTCGCCGACGACCTGCGGCTCGCCGCGCCGGACGCGACCGACGACCAGCTGACGGACGCGCTGCGCACGGTCGGCGCGGGCGGCTGGGTCGACGCGCTGCCCGAGGGGCTGAACACCCCGGTCGGGGAGGGCGGAGAGCGTCTGGACGTCACCAAGGTCGCCCAGATCGCCCTGGCCCGGCTGGTGTTGGGGCGCTCGCCGGTGGTGGTGCTCGACGAGTCGACCGCCGAGGCGGGCAGCGAGGGCGCCGCCGAGCTGGAGCGGGCCGTACTGGCCGCGTGCGCGGGCCGGACCACGCTCTTCGTGGCGCACCGGCTGACCCAGGCGATGGCGGCGGACCGGATCGCCGTGCTGGACGCGGGACGCGTGGTGGAGCGTGGCACCCACGAGGAGCTGGTGGCTCTGGGTGGCCGGTACGCACGACTGTGGCAGGCCTGGCGAGAAGGTAGTTAGGCCCACCTTAATTAGGCGAACCTAAGTTAGGCTAGGCTAACTTTTCATGCCTGGAAGGGATGCTGAGTCTTCGATGCTGGAACCGAGCGCTCGTCTCGTACTGCTTTCTCCCACGCGTCTGGCCGACGTGCGCCGGCGGACCGGTGACTACTCGGACCGGACCATCGCCGGAGCGTGCGCCGTCGGACTGTCGTACTGGGCGACGGGGCGGAGCCCCGAGGGCATCGACCTCGCCCCCGGCACGCTGTTCGCCGACGTCCTCGGCTGGGTCGACAACGGCGGCGCCGGGCCGGGCGGTTGGGAGACCGGCGCGGTCGGGGCGGACGGCTCGGACGGCTGGAGCATCGCCGTCCCCGAAGGAGTCGCGCCGGCCGACGCGCAGCTCGCGCTGGACGACCTCGCGGACTTCCCCGACCGGCCGCTCGGCACCATCGCCCCGACCAGCGCGCCGGCGAGGCTCAGGACCCTGGCCGAGTGGAACGACAACACGGCCGACCGGGCCCGCCCGACCGTCGTGGAGATGTTCCGCGAACAGGCACGGACGAGGCCGGACGCCGTCGCCGTCGTGGACGACCACCGATCGCTGACCTACCGTCAGACGGCCGAGCTCTCCAGCCAGTTGGCACACCGGCTGATCGAACGCGGTCTCACCGCCGAACAGGTCGTCGGCATCTCGCTGGGCCGCTCCGCCGACATGGTCGTCGGGCTGCTCGCCGTACTCCAGGCGGGCTGCGCCTTCGTGCCGCTCGACCCGCAGTGGCCCGCCGAGCGCCGGGCCGTCGTCATCGAGGACGCCCGGGTCGTCCTGCAGCTCAACGCCACGGGCGAGCCCGGACCGGGTGAACCCGACGCCGAGCAAGTCGACATCGACGACTGGAAGTTCGGCTCCCACCCCGCCGAGGGCACCGGGACGTCCGTCCCCGGCGCGGCCCTCGCGTACGTGATCTTCACCTCCGGTTCGACCGGCCGTCCCAAGGGCGCGATGATCCGGCACGAGGCGATCGGCGAGCGCCTGCTCTGGCAGGTGAACGAGATCCTGGGCTTCGGCCACGACGACGCGTCGCTGTTCAAGGCGCCGCTCTCCTTCGACATCTCCATCAACGAGATCTTCCTGCCCCTGGTCTCCGGCGGCCGGCTGGTCGTCCTGCGGCCCGGCGGTGAACGCGACCCGCACCATCTGCTGAGCGTGATCGCCGAGCAGCGCGTCACCTTCACCTACCTGGTGTCGTCCATGCTGGACGTCCTGCTGGAGATGGCGGGCGACACCGGACGTCTCGACAGCCTGCGGCACGTCTGGTGCGGCGGCGAGGTGCTGACACCGGAACTGTACGAACGGTTCCGCACCCGGCTCGACATCCCCCTGTACCACGGCTACGGCCCGGCCGAGACGACGATCGGTGTCTCGCACGTCATCTACCGGGGCGCGGCGGAACGCCTGTCGACGTCGATCGGCAGAGCCAACCCCAACACCCAGCTCTACGTACTGGACGACGAACTGCGCCCCGTCCCGGTCGGGGTCGGCGGCGAACTGTACGCGGGAGGCTTCCTCCTGGGACGCGGATACGTCAACGCGCCCGGCCTGACGGCCTCCCGGTTCGTGGCGAATCCGTTCGCCGACGACGGGTCACGGCTCTACCGCACCGGCGACCTCGCGCGGTTCGCCCCGGACGGCTCGCTGGACTTCCTCGGCCGCGCCGACAACCAGATCAAGATCCGCGGCATGCGGCTGGAGATCGAGGACGTCGAAGCCGGACTCGCGGAACATCCCTGCGTACGGCACACCTGCGTCGTCGCGAAGAAGAACGCGGCCGGCGGCACCTACCTGGTGGGCTATGTGATCCCCGCCGCCGGGAGCGAGGGGCTGCGGGCCGACGAGGTCAGGGCGTGGGCCACCGACCACATGGTCGAGTACATGGTGCCCGCCCACACCGTCGTACTGAAGGAGTTCCCGCTCACCGCGAACGGCAAGGTCGACCGGAAGGCGCTGCCGGAGCCCGTGATCGGGACGGGGACGGTCCTGCCGCCCGCCACCGAGGACGAGCGAGTGGTCTGCGCGGCCGTCGCCGCCCTGCTGCGGCTGGACGAGGTCGGTGTCAACCAGGACTTCTTCCAGCTCGGCGGAGACAGCATCCTGGCCATCTCGCTGCTCAGCGCGCTGCGCGAGGCGGGCCTCTACGTCACGGCGCGGCAGATCTTCGCCAACGGCAACGTACGGGCGCTGGCCGCGGTGGCGAGCCGCGAGGACGTCACCACCGTGGACCACCGCGACGTGCCGACCGGCTCCGTCGCGGGATCGCCGATCGTACGGTGGCTCGGCGAGACCACGGACGCGATCGACGGATTCGTACAGTCCGTGGTGCTGAACACCCCGGCGGAGCTGACCGCCGACGCCCTCGACGCGATCCTCGACGCCGTGGCCGGACGGCACGACATGCTGCGCGCCAGGCTGGTGCGGGGCGAGCGCTGGAGCTTCGACATCCCGCAGGCGCCCGCCCGGCCGGCCCCGGAAGCGGGCCGGTCCCACGCGGTGTGGCAGGAGAGCGACCGTCCGCTCGACGAGTGCGTCGCGCTCGCCACCGGCGCGCTCGACCCCGACAACGGCGCGATGCTGCGCGCGGTCTGGCGCCCCGGGCCACGGCACCTGGTCGTGGCCGTCCACCATGTGGTGGTCGACGGCGTGTCCTGGCGGATCCTGATGGAGGACCTGGCCACCGCCTGGCGGCAGTTCGGCGCCGGCGCGCCCGTGGAACTGCCCCCGGTCGGGACCTCGTTCCGGCGCTGGACGCAGTTGCTGGAGCGCGCGGCGTTCGACGCGGACAGCGCCTACTTCCGGCGCGCCCTGCCCGGAGCCGACGGGCCGATCGGCAGGCGGGCCCTGACCGGGGACGACACCGTCGCCCGCGAAAGGACCCGGACCGTCGCGGCCGGTCCCGAGACCACGGCCGCGCTGCTGGGCGAGATCCCGGCGAAGTTCCACGCCGGCGTCAACGACGTGCTGCTGACCGCGCTCGCCGTCACCCTCGCCCGGTGGCGCCGCGATCTCGGACAGGACCAGAGCTTCGCGCACATCGAACTGGAAGGACATGGCCGCGAGGGACGGTTCGTGGCGGGGACCGCGGGCTTCGAGCCCGAACTCTCCCGCACCGTGGGCTGGTTCACCACCCTGTTCCCGGTGACCGTGGACCCGGGTGCGGCGGCCGACCTCACCGCGCCCGAGTATCTGGCCGCCGCGCTCAAGGCGGTGAAGGAGGACCTCGCGCGGGTCCCGGACAACGGTGTCTCCTACGGCGCACTGCGGTATCTGGCAGACGCCGAGTTCGACGCGCCCGCCCCGCAGGTGCTTTTCAACTATCTGGGCCGCTTCGACGCCGGAGCCTCCGGCGACTGGCAACTGGCGGGCACCACAAGGCAGTTGGGCGAGAGGCGCGACCCGAGGATGCGTCTGCCGCGCGCCCTGGAGTTCAACGCGATCGCCGAACCCGCCGCGAGCGGCGCGTACGAACTGGTCACCACCATCTCCTGGCCCGACGGAGTGTTCACCGACGACGACATCGCCACGCTCGGGGAGTACTTCCGGAGCGCCCTCACCGGGCTGGCCGCACTCGACCACGGCGGCCACTCGCCCAGCGACTTCCCCCTGGTGCCCCTCACCCAGGCCGACGTCGACACCCTGGACGGACCGGCGCTGCGCGACATCCTGCCGCTCACGCCGCTGCAGGAGGGCCTGTACTTCCACTCCGTCTTCGACGACGACTCGGCCGGCAGCTATGTCGAGCAGCAACTGATCACGCTGGACGGCGAGGTGGACGGGGGCCGGCTCGCCGCGGCCGCCACCCGTCTGCTCACGTTGTTCCCGAACCTGGCCGCCCGGTTCACCGCGCTCGCGGACGGCCGCGTGGTCTGCGTCCAGGAGGACGGTACGCAGGCGCCGTTCACCACCCTGGACCGGCCCGGCATCACCGACGAGGAGATCCGCGACCTCGCGGAGCGGGACCGCCGCGCCGGATTCGACCTGGCCACCGGGCCGTTGATGCGGTACACACTCATCCGCGCCGGCGCGGGCCGGAACGTCCTGGTGCAGACGGTGCACCACATCATCGCCGACGGCTGGTCGGTGCCGCCGATGCTGCGCGCGCTGCTGGCCGAGTACCACGCGCCCGGCACCGTGTACCCGCTGGGCGGCTTCTCCGACTACCTGGGCTGGCTCGCCGAACGCGACGAGGACGAGAGCGACCGGGTGTGGCGCGGTGAACTCGCCGAGCTGCCGGGACCGTCGCTGGTCGCCGAGGAGCACACCCCCTCCGACCGGTTCGCCGACACCTCCGTGGATCCCGGCGAGGACGGCGACGACATCGACGCGGCCGTCCGGGCCGCCGGCGTACCGCTGAGCGTGGCGGTGCACAGCGCGTGGGCCCTGACACTGGGCGGCATCCTGCGAGGCACGGACGTCGTGTTCGGCTCCACGGTCTCCGGGCGCGACGCCGACGTGCCCGGCATCGCGGACATGGTCGGACTGTTCATCAACACGATCCCGGTCCGCGCCGATTGGACGGACACCACCACGGCGCGCCAACTGCTCGCCGCCGTCCGGGAACACCAGAGCGCGGTCCTGCCCCACCAGCACGTCTCGCTGGCGAGGATCGGCCGACTGGCCGGTGTCGGCGCCCTGTTCGACACTCTGGTGGTGTTCGACGTCGCGACCGACGTGGACGCGCTGCGCGGACCCGACGACCGGCTGCGTATCTCCGACATCGTCAACGAGGGCGCCCCGCACTACCCGTTGACACTCGTGGTGGAGCGCACGGGCGACGGGCGTCCGCGCTTCAACCTGATCTACGACGGCGAACTCCTGCGGGAGGCGGGCGCCGAGGCGATCCTGCGTACGTTCACCCGGACCCTCACCGGCCTGCTCACCCGGCCGGACACCCCGGTCGCCGATGTGGCGGCCGGGGCCGGGCGGACTCCCGAGCGGATCACGCCGACCACCCTCGGCGGGCTGTTCGACGCCGCGGCGCGCCGCGACCCGGCCGCGACCGCCGTCACCCAGTGCGCCCTCGACGGCGGCACCCGCTCCCTGACCTACGGTGAACTGGCCGACGCCAAGAACGAGTTGGCCTCCGTACTGCGCGCGGCCGGTGTCCGGCCGGGCAGACGGGTGGCCGTCGCCGTCCCGCGCTCCGTCGAGCAGGTCACCGCCCTGGTCGCGATCGTCTCCGCGGGCGGCGCGTACGTACCACTCGACATGGCGTACCCGGACGAGCGCCTGGAGTACATCCTCGCCGATGCCGCTCCGCAGGTCGTCCTCGTCGACCGTGCGCAGCGCGACCGCTTCACCGGGCTGCTGTCCCGTGCGGGCGTGCGGGCCCGCGTACTCGTCCAGGGCGACGAGCCGCCGCCCGCCGGCTCCCACCCCGACGCGCCGGAACCCGCGGCCGACTGGCGCGAGCCCGCGTACGTGATCTACACGTCCGGATCGACCGGCAGGCCCAAGGGCGTCGTCGTCCCGCACTCCAGCGTCGTCCCGCTCCTCGCGAACACCCGACCCGGCATGGACTTCGGCCCCGGCGACGTGTGGGTGCAGTTCCACTCGTTCTCCTTCGACTTCGCGGTCTGGGAGCTGTGGGGCGCGCTGGCGCACGGCGGTGAGCTGCTGGTGCCTGAGTACGGGCTTACGCGCTCCCCGGTCGACTTCCACCGGCTGGTACGCGAGCGCGGAGTGACCGTCCTCAACCAGACCCCGTCCGCGTTCTACCAGTTCATCGAGGCGGACCGGCACGCGGAGCGGCCCGTGACGGCGCTGCGCCGGATCATCTTCGGCGGTGAGGCGCTGGACCTCGGGCGGCTGCGCGGCTGGGTCGAGCGCCACGGCACCGCTTCGCCCGAACTGGTCAACATGTACGGCATCACCGAGACCACCGTCCATGTCACCCACCGGGTGCTGACCGACGACGACTTCGGACCCGGCGACGACGTCAGCCCGATCGGCGGCCCGATACCCGGCCTGGCCACCTATCTGCTGGACGACCGGCTCCGGCCGGTGCCGCCGGGCCGGGAGGGCGCCATCTACGTCGCCGGCGACCAGGTCTCGCTCGGCTACCTGGGCAGGCCGGGGCTGACCGCCGGCCGATTCGTGGCGAACCCGTTCACCGGCGACGGCTCCCGGATGTACCACACGGGCGACCTCGCCCGCCGGACGCTCGACGGCGAGCTGGAGTTCACCGGCCGCGCCGACGACCAGGTGCAGCTCAAGGGCTTCCGTATCGAACTGGGTGAAGTGGAGTCCGCCGTCCGGGAACTCGACGGTGTGGTCGACGTGGCCGTCACCGTGGCGGACAGCGGCGACCACCTCGTCGCCCATGTCGTGGGCCGGGTGCCCGACGACTCCTCCCGCCTGCTGGCGACGAAGCTGCCCGCGCACATGGTGCCGGGCCGGGTGCTGCCGGTCGACGCCCTGCCGCTGACGGTCAACGGCAAGCTCGACCGCGAGGCCCTGACCGAACGAGCCGCACAGGCGGGGGAGTTCACCGAAGACGCCGAGCCGGGCGGCGCCCCCGGGTCCGGATACGGGTCCGGACCCGGGGGCGCGCTCGCCGCGCTGGTCCGCATCTTCGCCGACACACTGCCCGGCGCCACCACCGTGGACGGCGACACGGACTTCTTCATGGCCGGGGGCGACAGCATCGTCGCCATCACCGTGATCAACCGCGCCAGGGCGCTCGGCCTGCCGATCGCGCCCCGTGACGTGTTCCTGTTC
>NZ_JAAPBF010000107.1 GCF_022695985.1 Streptomyces sp. NP-1717
ACCGCCCGGTTATCTCGCCGCGCTCGCCCGGCCCGGGAGACTGCGCGCACTGGCGCGCGACAGCCGGGTGCTGGCCCGCGCGCGGCACGAGGCGCCACTCACCGTGGCCGTACGGGCGGTGCGCCTGGCGCGTACGCCGCAGGCGACCGCCCTGCGGCAACTGGCGGAGGGAATCGAACGGTCGGGCGCCGCCCACGACATCGGCTGGCTGGACGCCGTCGCCTGGTGGCCCGCTCCCGGGCCAGAGGCGGCATGGCTGACGCTCGCCGCGAGCAAGGAGTTGGCCGCGCTCGCCCGGCAGGCGGCAAAGACCGTGCCGCACACCGCCGGATCGCGGGCGGGTGATCTCACCGCGCTGGACGGCGTCCGCACGTCCGGCGCCGTGCAGCGGCAACTGTCCGAGGCGGCACGGCCGTTCGGTGTGTGGCCACAGGCGCCTTTCCTCGACACCGATGTCGTCCGCGCCTGTGCCACGCTCCCCGCCCATCTGCGCGCCGCCCCTCCCGCGTTCAAGCCGCTGCTCGGTGCGGCGCTGGCGGATCTGGTGCCCGCGCCCGTCCTGGCCCGGCGGACGAAGGGCGACTACGGCGACGAGGACTACCAGGGCGCCCGCGCCCGCGCTCGGGAGCTGCGCGGTCTGCTGCTCGACTCGCGACTGGCCGAACTGGGCGTCGTCGAACCGTCCGCCGTCACCGCCTCGCTCGACCGGGCGCTGATGGGCCTGCGGGCGCCGTTCCCCACGCTGAACAGGCTGCTGGCCGCGGAGATCTGGCTCAGGAACACCTCATGGCACTGACCCCACCGACATCGAGGAGAGAGCTGTCCATGGCCGGCCTCCACATCCCGGAGCATGTGCACGAGAGCAGCGCGCCGCACGGCGGGACGGTACTTCTCGACGCCCGTACCGGGCAGTGGTACGCGATGAACAGCACCGCCCGCGCGCTGTGGTCCGAGTGGCGCCTGAACGGGGACTTCGACGCGGGGGTACGCACCGTGGCCGCCCGCTATCCACCGGCGCTCGGGGAGCGGGTGCGCCAGGACGCCGGCCAACTGGCCGACGTACTGGTCCGGCGCGGGCTCGTCAGTGCCGCTCCGCGGGCCGCCGCTCCACGCGCCGACCGGCCCGCGGAGGCTCCGCGCGCGACGGGAGCGGCCGACCGCGCGCGCTCGGCCGCGCGCCGTCTCGACCGTGCCGCCGCGACCGCCGGGCTCCTCGTCGCCCTGTGCCTGCTGCGGCTGCCGTTCGGCGTCACCGTGCGCGCGGTGGCTGCTCTCAAGTCGCGCTGTTCAGACCCCGCCACGGTGGCGCAGGCGACGGAGGCCGTCGCGCTGGTGAGGCGGGTCGCCCGGCTGCACCCCGGACGCGTCGCCTGTCTGGAGCTGTCGTTGGCCGCCACGATCCGGCTGGCACTGGCCGGGCTCAGCGTGGAGTGGTGTCTGGGCAGCGCCGGCGATCCGTACCGCTTTCACGCGTGGGTCGAATCGAAGGGCCACCCGGTGGCCCTTCCCTCGGACGGCGATCTCACCGGCTTCGTCAAGGTCTTCACCGTGTGAACCGGCTCTGCTTCCTTCAAATTCTTGATTGTCGGCGGGAAACCCGGAATCTACTCGCCGGTTTCCTGAGATATTCCGTGCGAACTGTTCTGCGGAGCGCGTTGTCGCGGTACGCTCGTCCGGCGCGGACAGCAAGAAGGGGGCCGTCCACGAACTCGACGACCCCCTCCGGCTGGGAGTACCGCGGAGCATTACCCGGCAAGCACGCCGACGGACGAGATGTCGGCACCGCCCGCCAGGACCAGCACCAGGACGATCACGACAACGACCGTCCTGACATCGGTCCACCGCACGTCATAGGTGCCGTGGACCTTGAAACGGAAACTGCAGTGCACGATGACCTCTTTCCGGGAGGGCTGCTTGTGAAGGCGTTCGCAAGCAGCTTTTCGGCATCTTCGGAATCGATGCCTTACTGCATTCTGAGCCTGCGGAAATGGAATAACAAGGCCCTTTGACGCGGAGGAAGTTGCCCCGCAGAGCTCATTTCCCTGTAAATTCATCGGTCCGGCGCGAGTGCGAATTCAATTTGAACGCGGCACCGGTGGGACCGGCACCGGCTCACCGCGATTCACCGGCTCCCGGGCACATCTGACGCGACGCCACCTCGGATGAGCGTGGTACCGGATCGCCGTTCTTCCGGTGGTCGCCCGGGACACCGCGACCCGCGCCCGGCCCACCGCGTTCGGCGCGGTTCGGCGTCGGTTCGAAGGCTGCGGAACCCCGGCAGGGCGGTCGGTCCGTCGATTCGACGGCACGGCGGGGCCGGGAGAGAGGGCGGCGGTCCGCCAAAGAATCTTGCCCGGCAAGGCAGTTGTGGCCGCTGTCCGACCGCTCGCCCTACGATCGCGCCATGGCGATCAGCTACGCATGGCGGGGCGATGTGGACGACACGGCCCTCGGCGCCCTGCACGCCGAGGGCTTCGGCGGGCCGCGGACTCCCGCCGACCGGGCCGGGCGGCTGCGCCGGCACAGCCTGGGGTGGGTCTGCGCGTGGGAGGACGGCCGACTCGTCGGCTTCGTCAACGTCGCCTGGGACGGCGGCGGGCACGCCTTCCTGCTGGACACTGTCGTCGCCCGGAGCTGTCGGGGGCGCGGCGTCGGCACGGCGCTCGTCGCGAGGGCCACGGAAGGTGCCCGCGCCGCCGGGTGCGAGTGGCTGCACGTCGACCACGAGGACCACCTGCGCTCCTTCTACACCGACGCCTGCGGTTTCCGGCCCACCGCGGCGGGTCTGATCGCGCTCTGAACTCCTCGCGACGGGCGGCGGGCGGCCGGGCGGCCGGGCGCCTCAGTTCCGCCCGGTCTGCCGCAGCCGGCGCCGTACCGCACGCTGCGCAAGCGGGCCGAGTTCGTCCAGGACCGAGGCGAGTACGGTCAGTTGCTCAAGTGCGTCGAGGGCGTTCCCCGCGCCCTCCTGGTCGACGCCCTCGTACAGTTCGAGACCGACGAAGGACGCGGCGACGGCGCGGGCGAGGCCCGCCGAGTCGGTGAGATCCGCGAGAGGGCTACCGGTCAGCACGCGTCCCAGGACCTTCTCGATCTCGTCGATCCACAGGCGCAGGCCGCGCCGGGCCGCGGTGGCGAGGCGGGGCTGGGTCTGTGCCCCGGCGAGCATCTGACCGAGGACCGCGACCTGGCCCGCGGCCCGCTCCTCGGCGTGCATCTCCCTGCCGAATCGCAGGAGTTCGGCGAGGGAGGTGACGGCGTCCAGCCGGGCGCGGTAGCGGGAGACCCGCTGCTCGGCTCCGTGGTGGCAGGCTGCGCCGAGGAGTTCGTCGACGGAACCGAAGTGGTAGAAGACCAGGCCCTGGTTGACGCCCGCCGCGGCGGCGATCGTACGGGCGGAGGCGCGGGCGATGCCCTGTTCGGTGAGCGTACGCAGCGCTCCCTCCAGCAGCTTCGTTCTGGTGTCCCGGCTCCTGCTGTCGCCGCTCCGGGCGCCTCCGCCGCGCGGGCCGGTGCCGCGGGTGTCCGGATCCTGGCTCATGCGCGGGCCTCTTCCCGTACCGGACGCAGCCCGGCGAGCGGTCCGTAGGAGCGCAGAGGCACATAGGTGGCGGCGAAGGCCCCCTCGTACCCGAAGAGCGGGCCGAAGCGCCGGTTGGTCACGCTGACGCGGATACGGAAACAGCCGGCCGCGTCGTCGTAGGACTCCCGTACCTCGGCGTCGCCGCCGATGAGTTCGGGGACGCGCGTGTCCACCGGCCCCTCGCGGAAGCGGTGCCGGCCCGAACGGATGAGGAGGGAACCGTCGGGTTCGGCGGTCGGGTGCAGATCGCTGGCGAGGTGCTGGTGTGTGCCGAGGTAGTCCAGGACGCAGTCGCGTTCGGGGCTGTAGACCATGGTGGCGTCGAACCGGCGGGCCCCGCCCGCCAGTTCGAAGGTCCGGACGAAGGTGACGGTCTCACGGCCGTAGGCGTCGGTGTACGGGACGTTCTCGATGGTGAACGGGACACGGCTGCCGGTGCGCGGGACGAGGATGTTGCGGACGGAGCCGAGCGCGAGGAACGGCCTGACGTAGGGACGTCCGTGCCAGATGCGGTCCATCACGCCGCGCCCGACGCATGCCTCGCCGCTGTCGAGTCCGACGGAGAAGCGCCGTCGCAGCTGGGGGTGGAGCCGGTCGAAGTCGTCGCCCATGGCAAGACGGAAGATCGAGGTCACGGTCGCTCCAGGGTGGCGAGGAGGGCGGGTGCCGTCGCTGTCGGCACCCGCGGCGCCGATCCGTCCGGACGGCCCGGTGGCGTGCGCAGACAGCGCCGGGCGGCCGGGGTGCGGGGCAGCGGGGGAATGAGCAGCAGCAGGCCCGCCAGTGCGAGGGATACGGCCAGGGGCAGTGCCCACGACGCCGCCCCGCCGACGCCGGACGCCGTGAGTGCGGCGAACGCGCCCGCGACGGCGATCAGCCGGGCCGCCGACTCGCCCGCCGCGTGGACGAGGGACCGCGCCGGGCTGACCCCGTACTCGCACCAGAGCCGCAGCCGGTCGAAGGACCAGGCAGTCGCCCACCCCATCAGCGGCCGGCACACCCACCGGTCGGCGACGGCGCCGAAGCGCCCCCAACGGGGGCGGTAGTCGTAGCCGGTGAGGAAGCGGACGCCGTCGGGCGTGGGCACGTAACGCCAGTACCCGCTGCCCTCCTCCAGGAGGGAGAGCGGGTGCGGTGACGCGAACCTCAGTACGGAGACACGGCGTCCGTCCGCCCCGGCGCTCTCCCCCGCGCTGACCCCGGTGCCGGAGACGGTGAGGAAGGGCAGCACCCGGACCGCGTAGCGGAACCGCTGCGGCTCACCGGCCGGGCGCGGCAGATAGTCGATCTCCGAGAAGCGCAGGTCCCACCGCTGATGCCGCGCCGGGTCCTGTGTCCGCTCCCAGAGGGTGTCCATGTCCGTACGGACGCGCGTTTCGACGTACAGGCCCATTCCGTCCCCCGCCCCTTGACCTTTGTCGCTGCCGAGCGACGCACTGTTGAGCGACTGCTCAATTGAAGGTAACAGGACTTTGAGCACTCGCTCAAGAGCGGGATCCGGGGAACACGTCCCGGGCCGGTGCCCCCGCGTGCCTCCTCCTCTTCAGAAGGAGCCGGGTCACGTAGGAGGCGACGCCGCTCAGCGCGAGGAGCACGATCAGCGCTTGCGGCCCGTTGCCCGCGAGGACGTAGCCCGACGGAACGGCCAGTACGAACGCCGCCAGATCGAACCAGAGTTCGTACCGTCCGTGCTCGCTCGCGACCTCCCTGGGAGGCCGATGCCTGTCGACCACCCGTCTGATCGCCAGCAGCGTTCCGGCCGCGACCACGTTCACCCCGGCGTACACGGCCACGGCGATCCCGGCCTGATTTCCGTAGGAGCCGAGGACGTTGGAGACGAACGGCAGCACGGCGACGGTGAGCAGGAGGAACATCGTCAGCCGTACGAGTGCCGGCGGGCTGACGCGGACCGTACGCATCTCGGCCCGGTGCCGCCGCCAGTAGCTCGCGATGGCGTAGAAGCTGATCAGGAACGACAGATAGCGGGGTTCCAGATCGACCAGCGCCTGCCGAAGCGCGGCATCGCCCGGGTCCTTGCCGAGATCGGGCAACCGGAGGTCGAGGGCGAGCAGGGTCATCGCGATGGCGAACACCCCGTCGCACAGGGTGAACAGACGACCGACACCCCGTTCGTCGCGGGCCTCTTCGGTCAGGGGCTTCACAGCGGCTCCGGAAGGGACGGGAACAGGAACGTGACGAGTGGGCCACGAATGGTCTCCCCGATCCACCGGACACGCCCTGTCCCGCCCCGAGCCCTGACCGGGCCCGCCGGACCCCTCGTAGCGCCACCCCTCCGGTCCCTGCGGGTCAGTCCCCCTCCGACCGCCGGACGTCCGAGAGCTTGTCGGGGTTGATGACGAGATAGACACCGGACACCTGGTCGCCCTCGGGGGTCAGGTCCATCACCATGACCCCGTACGGGGCGCCGTTCTCGTAGATGACCACCGACGCGTCGCCGTTGACGCTCCGGTACCGGATGTCCAGCCCTTCCCGCGGCCGGGCCGCGAGGGCCGCCACCATGCCTGCCACCCTCTCCCGGCCGTGGATCGGCCTCGGCGCGGAGCGGACCCTGCCGCCTCCGTCGGACCACATCGCCACGTCGGGCGCCAGGATCTCCATCAGCGTGCCGACGTCGCCGCCGAGGGCCGCCGCGACGAACCGTTCGGTCACCTGGCGCCGGACGCGCGGGCGGGTGCGGAAGCGCGGGCGTCGGGCGTCGACGTGTTCGCGGGCACGGTGCGCGAGCTGGCGTACGGCGGACGGAGTGCGGTCGAGGATGCCGGCGATCTCGGTGTGGGCGTAGCCGAAGACCTCGTGGAGGACGAACACCGCCCGTTCGAGGGGCGTGAGGGTCTCCAGGACGACCAGCAGCGCCATCGACACGGACTCGGTGCGCAGGGCCCGTTCGGCGGCGTCCGACGCGTCGTCGGCGGCGCCGGGGGTTCCGAGGGCCGCGTCGGACCCGCCGGCACGGGAGCCGGCGGTGACCAGGGGTTCGGGCAGCCACTGCCCGATGTACGTCTCGCGGCGGCGCGCGGCACCGGCCTGCCGGGCGAGCGCGTGGTTCACGGCGACACGCACCAGATAGGCGCGCGGGTGGGCGATATCCGCCGCCGGCGAGCGCCCGGTCCTGGCCGCCCAGGAGAGCCAGGTCTCCTGGAGTACGTCCTCGGCGTCCGCCACGCTGCCGAGCACGTTGTAGACGACCGAGAAGAGCAGATCGCGGTGGTCGACGAAGACCCTCGTCGCGGTGTCGGCCGCCGGCTCCCGCGGAGTGTCCGGCTCGGTTCCGGACCGTGTCTCGGGCTCGGACATGTCGTGCCTCCTGTAGCTCGCCCCTCCTCAAGAAGGCGCCGTACCACCTGGAGTCTGACATCCCGTCCGCGGAGTGCGGTTCACCGCCCGAAGGGCCTTCGGCGGCAGGAAGTGGCTCCTGCCGCCGAAGGGTGACGCGGGGTCAGGCCAGAAGGTGCTTCCAGTCCGTCGCCGTGAGTACGCCGGCCGAGTGGGACCGGTCCGCGCCAGCGCGGTGCAGGGTGGTCACCGCCTTCTCGACGTCGGCGTTCTCGCCCGCCCTGACCTTCGGGGTGATCAGGGGCCAGATGTCGGAGCCGAGATAGCCGGTCTCGTCCGTACGGCTGCGGACCATGGCCGCGCAGGTGTGCTTCTCGACGTTGTGCACGTCGGCCAGTTTCACCACGGCGCGCTTGGTGGCTGCGCCGAAGACACCGTCCACGGGCACGTCCTCGAAGCCGCGGGCACGCAGCAGGTACTGCGCGGCACGCACCTGAGGACCGGCGGCCCCCGGCCGCAGCAGCGGCCAGACGGAGGGCCGGTCGGCCGGCGCGACGCCCAGCGCTCCGGCGACCGCGTCGCGGAGCTCCTGGAGCCTGCCGTAGAGCACGCCTCCGGGACACTCGGTGGAGTTGAAGTCGCGGTGGCCCATGATGTCCGTGACCGGACGCCCGTACTGGGTGGCGATCCAGGCGACGAGCTGGACGAGGGAGCCCCAGAGCGCGGCGGGCACGTCGACGTCCGTATAGAGGCCTTCGTTCTCGATGCCGATGACCTCGCTGTTCCGGCCGCCGACGTTCGCGCCCTGCACGTGCCGCGTACCACCGCGTACGACGTCGAGGCTCTGGTGCCGGCCTTCGAGGATGAAGCCGCCGCGCGAGTTGGTGAACTGCTGGCCGGAGTCACCCCAGCCCTGGCCGTCCATGTGGAAGTTCTGTATCGACCGGCAGATCTCCATCGCGTGCTCCAGCGAGTAGTCCTCGCTGTTGCCGGGCTCGGCGGTGTGGTGCACCACGATGTAGGTGGGCACCCAGTCGAGTACGACGATCTGCTGGTTCGGGGGCCGCGCGCCCCATTCGGCGGTGCTGTAGATGCGCGGCTCGGCGGCGAGCGGTGAACGGGCCGCCGGGCGGGCGGGAGCGGCGTTCGCCGGTCCGGTCGCGGCGAGTCCGAACGCGCCGACCGCCGTGGCGGTCAGACCGCCTCTCAGCACGGTACGACGGCCGGGTCCTGAATGGGCAACCATGTCGATCTCCTTGGGAAGTGGGGGGAACGATCTCCCGGGTTCAACGACAACAGGCGTGCCGTGCGCCGAGGTCGGCCACTCCGGTGGGGCGGAGTTGTGGCGCGCCGACGATGCACGACCCGCCAAGACAAGCAATTCAGCCATGTCCTCGACAACCCTGTCGGGCAATGAATCTGACGCTCTTTCGGCTGACTGAAACTACGCGCGTTCACGAATCGCCCGCGGGCCGACCAATCACCCCCGACCGCCTTTGCTCGCACCAATGACGGAAGCCGGAGAAATGCCCGGCAGCCGACCGGAAGCCGCGCTTCCAGGGACGGCGCCGACTTCGGCTTAGGCAGAACGGGGGGAAATCACAGGGTCTGTCTCCGATCGCGTATCTCGCGACAGTCGGATCACACGATCATCGCGTTTCATGACGCAGAGAAACGCGGCGGACGAGGACGGACCGCCTGCCCACACCCACGAAAGGTTCGACATGCTCCTCCTCCCCCGCGTTCTCCACGGCGCCAGAGGCGCCCTGGCCCTCACCTCGCTCTGCACGTGCCTGCTCCTGGCCGGGTGCACGCAGCAGGCACCCGAGCCGGGCGACGGACGGCGGACGGAGAGCAAGTCGGCGGAGGGCAGGCCGTCGGAGAGGGGTCCGGCGCGGGGTGAGCCGGGATACGGCTGGTCCGAGCGCGGCCCGCGCCCCGCGAACGGGGCGGGGGCCCACGGATTCGCCGGCCGGCCGGTGGAGGCGTCGCTCGTCCGCGAGATCCCGGGCCTCGGCCCGGTCACCCGCGCGAGCATCCCCGCCTCCGCCCGCCAGGCCCTCGTCGTCACCGGCGAGGGCCGGGACTCACCGCGGTCCGGAGTCGCGCTGTACCAGCGGGACACGGACACCGGCTGGCAGCCCGTCACCAACCGCTGGCCCGCGCACAACGCGCTGCGCGGCTGGACCCGCGACCACCGGGCCTCCGATCTGAGGTCGCCGATCGGTGTCTTCACCCTGCGCGACGCCGGCGGCCGGCTGCCCGACCCCGGGTCCCGGCTCCCCTACGACGAGGACAGCGATTTCGCGGTGTCGGGCACCGGCTTCCTCGGGGAGCCGCTGGAGGGCTCCTTCGACTATGTCGTGGCCATCGACTACAACCGCACTCCCGGCACCACGCCGCTGGACAAGGAGCGCCCTCTCGGCGAGGGCAAGGGCGGCGGCGTCTGGGTCCATGTCGACCACAAGGGACCCACCCAGGCGTGCGTCTCGCTGTCGAAGACGCACATGGTCGAACTCCTGCGCCTGCTGGACCCGGCGAAGCGGCCGGTGATCGTGATGGGGGACGCCCTGGCGCTGCGCGACTGACACCGCGACGGGCACCGGGACCGACACCGCGACGGACAGCGCCGAGGGGGCCTTGCCGACGGGGGCGCCAGGGCGACAGGGTGTGTGCGACAACACCGGCAGAACTCCCCCACGAGTCATCCGAGGTGCCCGGCATGAGCAACGACCGCACAGGAATGTCCTCAGGCGAGGATTCGGCTTCGGACGCGAAAGCGGCGGTGACGGCCGGCGGGCCGAGCCGCCGTCAGGTGATCGGCATGGTGGCCGCGGCTGTCGCGACGGTCGCGGTACCCGCCACGGCCGCGGCGGCGAACACGACGGGCCGGACGGCCCCGGCCACCGTCTCCGCGACGGGAGTCGCGGCCCGCTCCCGACAACTCCTCGCCACGGGAACGCTGTTCATCGGCACGTACACCTCCGGCGGCGGTACCGGCATCGGGCTCGCCTCGTACGACACGGGAACCGGCGCCATCACCGGCACCGGCACGCTCCAAGGCGTCGGCGACCCCTCGTATCTCGCCGCGCACCCGGACGGTGGCACCCTGTACGCGGTCAACGAGCGCCAGGACGGCGGCGTCACCGCGATCGCGCTGGGCGAGAACGGCGACCACACGGTCCTCGGCACACGCGGCACCGGCGGCTCGTCACCCTGTCACCTGTCCGTGCATCCCGGCGGGCGGTGGCTGCTCAGCGCGAACTACGGCTCCGGCGACGTGGCCGTGCACCCCATCGAAGCGTCGGGCGCGCTGGGCGAGCGCACCGATCTGGTCACGCACTCCGAACCGGCTCCGGGACCCGGGCAGAACGGCCCGCACGCGCACCAGATCGTGACCAGCCCGGACGGCGCCCATGTACTGGCCGTCGACCTCGGCACCGACAGCGTCTACACCTACCGTCTCGACGAGACGGCGGGCACGCTCACCCGCGTCTCGTACGCGAGGCTGCCCGCCGGAGCCGGGCCGCGGCATCTCGTCTTCCATCCCTCGGGCCGATTCGCCTATCTGGCCAACGAGTTGAACAACACGATCGCCGTCTGCGCGTACGACCCCGACTCCGGGACCCTCACCCCCGGCGAGCCGCTGTCCACCGGTGCCGGCGGAGCGGGCGACAGCTTCCCCTCCCAGCCCGTGATCACGGGCAACGGCGCCTTCGTCTATCTCGCCAACCGGGGGCACAACAGCCTGTCCCGCTTCGCCGTCGAGGACAGCGGCGCCGCGCTGCGGCTGCTGGACACGGTGCCCGTCGGCGGTGACTACCCGAGGCAGCTCGCCCTCTCGCCCGACGGGACCCTGCTGTTCGCCGCGAACCAGCGGTCGAACGCCGTCTCCGTCTTCCACGTCGACCAGGACAGTGGCGAACTGGCGTCGGCGGGAGACCCGTTCGCGTCCCCGGTCGCCGTCTGCGTACTTCCGCTCTGAGTGGTACGAGCGCTGTGAGACACGGGTTCGCCGGGCCGGCCTGTCAGTTCGGGCGGTCCGGCCCGCCCGGCCGTATCCGTACCACCGCCGTGCTGCCGTCCAGATCCACCGTCGTCCGGTTCGGCGGAGCCCCGTCCTCCTCGTCGTCCCGCATCAGCCGCGCCGACCGGCGCTCCTTCAACTCGCTCTGCTTGCCCGGTGAGAGGCTCGCGTGCAGCATCTCGAATCCGGTGGTCGAGACCTGCCCCTGCCGGGCGGCGTTCCGCCACGGCAGGACGCCCGCCCGGCCGGCGCGCAGCAGGAGTTGATCGAGGAAGGCCAGCCCGGTCAGCAGGATGACGAGACCGGGCAGGGTCATGAAGACGGCGAATTCCATACGTCAGTATGACCCTCGCCTCGTGGGGCGTCAGATGCCGACGGCTCGGAGGTCCTGGAGAAGGGCCGGGTAGTCGGTGTAGCCCTCGGCGCCGTGCGTGTAGAGGTGCCGCTCGTCGATGGCGTTGAGCGGGGCGCCGGAGGCGAAGCGTTCGGGGAGGTCCGGGTTGGCGATGAAGGACCTGCCGTACGAGACGAGGTCGCCGAGCCCGTCGGCGAGCACCCTCTCGCCCGCCTCGCGCGTCGTCGGGTCGTGGTTCTCACCGACGTTCGCGATGAGCGGGCCGTGCCAGCGTGGGCGCAGGTCTGCGAGGGCCGGGTAGTCGTCGTTGTCGGTGAGGTGGAGGTAGAGCAGACCGAGTGGGTTAACGGTGTCGAGGAGTGCGCGGTAGACGGGCGCCGGGTCGGCCTCGGCCATGCCGAACTGGGGGTTGCCCGGGGAGAGCCGCAGCCCCGTCCGTCCGGCTCCGATCGTGTCGGCGACCGCCGTGACGAGTTCGACGGGGAGGCGGATGCGGCCCTCGGTCGTACCGCCGTACCCGTCGGTGCGGAGATTGGTGTTGTCGGCGAGGAACTGATGGATCAAGTAGCTGTTGGCGCCGTGCAGTTCGACCCCGTCGAAGCCCGCCGCCATGGCGTTCGCCGAGGCCCTGGCGTGGTCGTCGACGGCCTGCCGGATGTCGTCGCGCGTCATCTCGCGCGGCGGGAGGGGGTCGGCCTTGCCGCCGTCGCGTACGTGTACGGGGCCGGGAACCCGTACTGCGGACGGGCCGCGCGGCACGTCCCCGTCGATGCGGGACAGCGGGTGTCCGTGCCGGCCGCCGTGCATCAGCTGGGCCACGATGCGGCCCCCGGCTCCGTGCACCGCGTCGGTCACCGCGCGCCAGCCCTCGATGTGCGCGGCGGTCTCCAGGCCGGGGAGCCGCCAGCCGCTCTGGCCCCGGCTGCTGGGCCAGATGCCCTCGCTGACGATGAGACCGGCGCCGGCGCGCTGCGCGTAGTACTCCGCGACGACCGGGAGGGGGGTGCCGTCGACGGCCGCGCGGTAGCGGGTCATGGGCGCCATCACCATACGGTTGGGGAGGTGGAGGGGGCCGAGGGAATACGGGGCGAGCAGCGTCGTTTTCGTCATGGCGGGACGGTAGGACCTCACACCGGTGTCAGGTTCAAACCCGCCACCGCCACCATGACGGTGCGGACCCGGGGAGGACGCGTGAAGATCGGCGAACTGGCGAGACGTACCGCCGTCAGCGAACGCTCGCTGCGCTACTACGAGGAGCAGGGACTGCTCGCCGCCGAGCGCACCCCTTCGGGCCACCGCACCTACCCGGAGCGGGCCGTCGACCGGGTGATCCGTATCCAGGAGCTGTTCGCCGCGGGGCTGTGCAGCGGAAAGATCGTCGAGCTGCTGCCGTGCATGCGGGACGAGGACGGGGGCCCGTCGGAGGCGGCGACGCCGTGGCTCGTGGCGGACCTGACCCGGCAGCGGGCCAGGATCGACCAGCAGATCGCCGAACTCATGCGCACGCGCGAGGTCCTGGACGACGTCATCACGGCGGCGTCCGGTCCCCCCTCACCCACGGAGCGCCCCGCGACCCTGGCCGTGTCCGACGCATGACGCCGTCCGCCCGCGGGGCGGGGCCCGCGGCGGCCGGTGCGGTACATCGCAAGGCGGAGGGTCGGCGTTGGGGATGGACCTGCCGTACTCGGCCGTATTCCGACAACGCGGCGAGGCGCCGTTCCAGGCATCGCGGGCCGGGCGGGACTTTGAAGACAGGACCTAGGGCCTGTCTTTTGGATCAGGCCGGATCAGGGAGGGGGGTCTGGTGCGTGCGATCGCAAGGCGGAGGAGGGAGGCATGGCGGGAGCCGTGCCTCCCTCCTGCGCTGTCAACGCGGCGAACGTGCGTGCCAGGGACCGCGAGCCCGGCAAGATCCGAAAGACAGGCCCTAGCGGCCCCCGCGCTTCAGCCTCGGCCGTCGCGGGCGGCGCCGTCGCCGGCCCCGCAGCCATTGCGTGAACGCGGTGTACCGCGGATACCGTTCGCGCTGTTCCCGGGTGGATCTGTCCAGCTCCTCCATCAGCCGGCGGGAGCGGTGGTCGGTGTCGAGTTCGTCGAGCAGTCTGTCGATCTCCGACAGCAGCGCGCCGTGGAGCTGCCACTGCCTCGGATGGCGCTGTACGCCTTCCAGCAGCAGATGCGCCACCCGCTCACGGCTCGCCCCGGCGGCGGTCAGTTCGCCCGCGAGGCGGTCCTCCGCCGCCTCGGCGGACTCGCTCGTCTGCGTGGTGACCAGCACGGCGAAACTGACGAGCGCGTCGGCGACCTGCGACAGCAGCTCCTCCAGACCGGCCCCCTCCTCGGGCGTGAAGAGGTTCTCCTCCTGACGCTCCTTGGCGAGGTCCGTGATGGTCCGGGTGATCACGCGCAGCACGACCGCGCAGATCTCCAGCGTGTCGAGGCCGGTACGGAGCACCACCCGGTGCAGGAGCCCCTCCTTGACGCGCGGGTTGAGCCGCAGGCTGTCCTCGGCCTGGCGCAGCGCCGCGTCCACCTCGGCGATGCCGTGGTCGAGCCGCCGCGCCTCCCACAACCGGGCAGCGGCGCGCTCGACGGGGGTGGGCGAGGTCAGCTCCTCGCCGACGTCGCGCATCAGACGGCGCATCCGCCGGGCGAGGTCCTCGATGGAGTCCCCGGCGGCGCCGACCCAGACCGGCGGCACGAACAGCACGTTGAACAGCAGCCCCACCACCGCGCCGATCAGCGTCTCCAGGACTCGGTCCCAGGCGGTGCCCGCCGCGTGGGTCACGCCCAGGACGAGCATGGCGCTGATCGCGACCTCGGGAACGAACTCGTCGACGCGGACGAGCCGGCCCGCGAGGAGCGAGGCCAGGATGATCAGCCCGAGGCTCCACCACGACAGCCCGACGAGCGCGCTGAACGCGATGGCGATCAGCACTCCGGCGACGACGGCGTTCACACGGCGGATGCTGGTGGTGATGGTGGAGTAGAGGGTCACCTGGACCACGAGCAGCGCGGTGAGCGGCGCGGTGAGCGGCGCGGGCTCGCTGCTCAGCCACAGCGCGACGATGTAGGCGAGCGTCGCGGCCGCCGTCGAGCGCAGGGTCTGGGTGACGGTCACGTCGTGCCGCAGTGCCAGCAGCCCGGTCAGTGCCCCGTTCCCGGAGCCACCCTGGTCGTCCTTGTTCGCGGCCCGCAGTCTCATGAGCAGCACCCTGCCCACAGACCGCGCGCGGAGTCCGTACGACACGCGGCGCCGCGCCGCGAAGGCCGCCGGTGGCCACGCCGTGTCCGTCGCGGGTGCGGCGGAGGCAGCGTGCCCCGCCCTACGGGCGGACGGCGCTACTTCGAAACACGCCCTGGGCGGGACAGGAACCCGCAGGTCGTAGTACGGCGCGAGGTGCGCCACCGACGCGCAACCCCCTGTTACTGTCCGCGCGGGACAGAGGGATGGCGAGAGAAGAGAGAGCATCATGCGGATCGCGGTCGCCGGCGCGACGGGGAACATCGGGGCCCTCACCGTGGCCGTCCTCGAACGGGGCGGCCACGACGTCGTACGCGTCAGCCGTTCCCTGGGCGTGGACCTGTCGACGGGTGAGGGGCTCGACGACGCGCTGACGGGCGTCGAAGCGGTCGTGGACGTCACCAACAGCCCGGCGGCGGACCGGGCCGGGACGATCGCGTTCTTCCGGGCCGCGACCGGGAATCTGCTCGCCGCCGGGCAGCGGGCCGGTGTCCGGCACCATGTGCTGCTCTCGATCGCCGGAGTCGACCGCGTCGAGGGCAACGCGCACTACGCGGGCAAGCGGGAGCAGGAACGTCTCGTGTCCGCCGGACCGGTGCCGTGGACGATCGTCCCGGCCGCGCAGTTCCACGACTTCGCCGCGATGGTGGCGAGTTGGACCGAGCAGGACGGTGTCGCCACGGTCGCTCCCCTGCTCGTCCAGCCGATCGCGCCCGCCGACGTGGCCGACGTCCTGGCCGAGATCGTCACGGGCGAGCCGCGCGGACGGTATGTGGATGTCGTCGGCCCCGAGCCCCAGGACCTGGTGGACATGGCCCGGCGCACCAACGAGGCACGCGGGCACGTGGCGAAGCTGGTGCCGAGCTGGTCGGCCGTCTTCGGACCGGAGATGGCGGGCAACGTTCTGCTGCCGGGCGAGAACGCCCGCATCGCACCGACCACCTTCGACGAGTGGCTGGAGCGACAGCGGTAGGGCGCCAGGGCCTGTCCGGCGGATCTTCGTGGAAAGTCCGGGGCGTCTGGTGCGGTGCATCGCAAGGCGGAGGATCGTGCTCGTACTGGACGTACGTGGATGAGTCCGACAACGTGGCGAGGTGCCGTGCCAGGCGTTCCGGGCTCGCGAAGACCCGCCGGACAGGGCCTGGGGCGGCCCGGTGGCCGGATCAGCCGACGGACCGCGTCAGCGGGTCGCGGGGCTCCGGGTCCGTGCCCGGGTCCGGCTTCGGGGTCGCCGGTGGCCCGGTGAACTGGTCCTCGGGCGCCCGCCCCTTGCCGCGCAGGCGGTCCATCTCACGCCATTCCGGGCGCAGTCCGGTGAGATTCGTCGTGAGGAAGTACGCCGCCGCGCCCGCCAGCAGCACCGGCGCCAGCCCGAACGAGGCCACCGCCGCCCCGCCGATCAGCCCGCCGAGCGGGATTCCGGACCAGGAGAGCGATCCGCTGAGGGCCTTGACCCGGCCCAGCAGACGGCGGGGTACGCGTTCGTAACTGACCGCCGCCAGAATGGGGTTGAGGAAACCGGCGCCGAAGCCGCCCACCGCGAAGACGACCACCACGGCCCACAGGGGCGCGGGTGAGGCGAGGATCAGCCAGCGTGGCGCGCCCGCCAGGAGGAACCCGGCGAAGAACACCAGGCGTCGGCGCATCCGGTGCGCGACGGCCGCCGCGATCAGGCTGCCGCCGATCGCCGCGAGTCCGCCCGCGCTCGCGCACAGGCCGATGGCGCCCGGTCCGTTGCCCGACTCCTTGGCCCAGACGGGCAGGAGCACGGAACTGAACGCCGCGTCCAGGAGGTTGGTGATCGAGACCATGACGATGATGGCGAGGAGCAGCGGCTCACCGCGCAGGAAGGTGAAGCCCTGGCCGAACCGCCGCCAGTAGCCCGGTCCGGCGGACGGGTCGGAACCGTCCCGGTCGGACGGACCGTGCCCGGCCGGCCGGCCCATGCCCCGTGGCAGTACCAGCGCGATGATCACCGAGCCGAGCGCGAAACAGGCCGCGTTGACGGTCAGTCCCGGCAGCGGGCCGAGAAGCGCGATCAGGGCGCCGCCCGCCGCCGGTCCGGCGGTGGAGGCGAGCCGCTCGGTCACGCCGGCGAAGGCGGCGGCCCGCTCCAGGGGTACGTGTCCGTGTTCGGCGGCCTCGGGGACCATGACGTCCTTGGCCAGGTCGCCCGGCCCGCGTGCCGCGCCGATCAACGCGACGAGTACGAGCAGCAGGGGGAAGGAGAGCCGGTCCGCGCTGTGCAGGAGTGGAACCGCGACGGCGGCGGCGGCGCTGATCAGATCGGTCGTCCAGGAGATGGCCCGCGGTCCGGCCCGGTCAACGAGTGGCCCGGTGAAAGCCTTCACCACCACATAGGGCGCCATCTCGCAGAAGGCCACGAGCCCGGTCTGGGTGGCGCTGCCGGTGGTGACGAGCACGAACCAGGGCAGGGCGATGGCGGAGACCCGCGTACCGGTCAGCGACACCGCCATCGCGGTGAGCAGGCCGACGAGCGGCAGCCGCCCGCGGCGCCCTGATATGTCGTCAGAAGCCTTCCTGACCACCCCCGTTCGCTTCACCAGGTCTCCATTCCCCGCCGCTTCGCGGGACCCGGGCCGCTCGCGGGGGCGGCGTCGGCCGGGTCGCCGCCCGGGGTTTCCACCTCGGGCAGGATCTGGGTGATCAGGGAGACGCGTTCGGCGCCCTCCGGCGCCCCGGCCGACGCCTCCGGGCTGTCGGAGCGGTAGCGGGCGACGAGTGCGTACAGCTCCTTCCGCAGGCTGACCGTCTCCTCGGGGGTCAGCAGCAGCGGCCAGTCGCTGATGTCGAAGGTGCCCCGCCACTCGTCGGGCAGTGTCTGGAGCTCGCCGAGAGCCCGTTGCGTGCGCAGGGTGTAGGCGGCGGCGACCGACTGGAGGTAGGCCAGGGCCGCCTCGGGCTCACGCCGGGCCAGCTCGGGATCGCTGAACCAGGTGGACTGGTGCACGGCGCGCCACCAGCGTTCCCGTGCGTTGCCGCGCTCCGTGTCCTCCTCGACGAACCCGGCGTCGCCGAGCTGGCGCAAGTGGTAGCTGGCCGTACCGGAGTTGACCCCCAGCCGCTCGGCGAGCCGGGTGGCGGTCGAAGGGCCGTGCTTGCGCAGCAGCCCGACCAGTTGGACGCGTACCGGGTGGGCGAGGGCGCGCAGTCCCTTCGCGTCCAGGACGACCGTGTTCGACTCGTGCTTGGGACCGTGAGGGGCGCTGTCGGAATCCGTCATGCAGAGCACACTAGACCGCAAAGAGTTCTCCGCAAAGAGTTCTTTGCGAATATCTCTTCGCGAACAGTTCTCGGCATTCCCGGACGGCCTCCCGTGACGGAGCCGCGACGGGCCCCGTACGCACTCAGCCGGGAGGCTCCTCGGTCGCCGCGAGCCACTTGGTCAGCAGGGATTCGAGCTGCGCGGCCTCCCCCTCGGTCAGCGCGTCCAGCAGGCGGCGCTCGTTCGCCATGTGCTCCGGGAAGGCCCGGTCGATGAGCGTCCGGCCCTCCGCGGTCAGCGCGACGACCCTGCCGCGCCCGTCGCTCTCGCTCGTCCGGCGCGAGACGAGCCCGGCCCGTTCGAGCCGGTCGACACGTTTCGTCATGGCGCCCGTCGTGACCATGGTGTGCTCAGCCAGCTCGCCGGGGGCGCGTTCGAACGGCGCGCCCGCCCGCCGCAGCGTGGCCAGGACGTCGAAGTCCCCCTCCCCGAGCCCGTACTTCCGGTACACGACGCACAACTCCTCGGTGAGATAGGAGCCGAGGCGGTGCAGCCGCCCGATCACGCCTTGCGGACGGACATCGACATCAGGGCGCTCGCGGACCCATTCCCGCTGGATACGGGCCACGCGGTCAAGGGATTCGGTCATGGGAGCGATAATACCTTCCAAGGAAGATACTATCGCTTCCATGGAAGCTACCTCCGTCACATCCACCCGCTGGTCGCTCGTCACCGCCGTCGCGCCGATCGCGTGGGGCACGACGTACTTCGTCACCCAGCGCCATCTGCCGGCGGACCATCCGCTGTACGGGGCGGTGTTCCGGGCCCTGCCCGCCGGGATCGTCCTGCTGGCACTGGCGGGACGACGACCGCACGGGGCGCTGTGGTGGAAGGCGCTGGTCCTCGGCACCCTGAACATGGGGGCGTTCTTCGCCCTCGTCTACGTGGCGGCGCAGCTCCTGCCGACCAGCATCGCCTCGACGGTCATGGCGACCGCGCCCGTGACGATGATGCTGCTCGCCTGGCCGCTGCTGGCGGAGCGTCCGCGCGCGCTGCCCGCCGTCGGCGCGGGCGTCGGGATCGCGGGCGTCTGCGTCATGCTCCTGACGAACGCCACCGGGATCGATCCGCTCGGTGTGCTCGCCTCCGTGGCCGCCATGACGATCTCCTCGATCGGCTACATCCTCACCAAGAAGTGGTGCCCGGACGTCGACGTTCTCGCGCTGACCTCCTGGCAGCTCATCGCCGGAGGCACCGCGCTCCTGCCGGTCGCGATCGCCGTCGAGGGGGCGCCGCCGGCCCTGGACGGGGGCGCCCTGCTCGGTTTCGCCTACATCTCCGGCGTGGCGACGGCTCTCGCCTTCACGGCGTGGTTCACCGGCCTGCGGCACCTGAGCGCGGGGACGGTGGGGCTCATCGGTCTGCTCAAC
Organism: Streptomyces sp. NP-1717; assembly: GCF_022695985.1. GTDB lineage: Bacteria > Actinomycetota > Actinomycetes > Streptomycetales > Streptomycetaceae > Streptomyces. The sequence goes on from NZ_JAAPBF010000107.1 coordinate 19,160, forward strand.
CCGGTCACCGGCGTCCTGCTCGGCACGCTCGTCGCCGGGGACACCCTTACGGCGCGCCAGGGCGCCGGGCTGGTACTGGTCTTCCTCGGCATCGCGCTCGGACAGCCGGGCATGACGCGGGCCGCGCGCGCCGCGCGCGCACAGCGGGCGGCCGCCCGCTCCGTCGAACCCGGCACGCGACCGCGCGACCGAAGACCGCGACGCCAACGGGCCTGATTCCGGGCGGGGTTACGAGTCCGGGGGGCGGCCATGGACCCGAGCCGGCCACCGTACGACCGCGCCCCGGCCCTCGACGAGCGGTCAGTGGACGGAGAACCCGCCGTCCACGAAGACCGACTGCCCGGTGACGTACGCGGAGGCCCGGCTCGCCAGGAACACGGCCGCGCCCGCGAAGTCCTCCGCCACCCCGTTGCGCCCGGTCATCGTGCGCGCCGCGAGCGCCGCCACCCGCTCGGGGTCGGACGACAGCCGTTCGTTGAGCGGCGTCATCACGAACCCCGGCACGAGCGTGTTGCAGGTGACCCCGTACCGCGACCACGCCTCGGCCTGGGAACGGGCGAGCGATTCCAGCGCGCCCTTCGAGACACCGTAGACACCGCTCTGGACGAACGCCCGGTGCGCCTGCTGGGACGTGACATGCATGATCCGTCCGAAACCGCGCTCGGCCATGCCGGGACCGAACCGCTGCCCGAGCAGATAGGGCGCCTCCAGGTTCACCAACATCGTCGTGTCCCACACGTCGTCGGCCGTCTCCCCCAGCGGGGGCCGCAGATTGATCCCGGCGCAGTTGACGAGGATGTCCGGTTCGCCGAATATCTCCGCCGCCCCGTCGGCAGCCGTACGGACGCCCGCACGCGTACCGAGATCGCCGCTCACCCACGCCGCCCGGCAGCCACGGCCCGTCAACTCGTCGACGGTGGCGGCCAGTTCCGCCTCCCTGCGGGCCACGATCACGACGCTCGCGCCGGCTCGGGCGAGGGCCTCGGTGATGGCCCTGCCGATGCCGGAACTGCCGCCGGTGACCAGGGCGACGCGGTCTTCCAGGGAGAAGAGTTCGGAGAGATACGCCTGGGATTCCATGCCCGCAGATTAGAGGTCACACCTGGCCCACGGCCTGGCGGGGGCCAGGGCCGCCGTGCGGACCGATCCGAAAACCGATCGGCCGAAACCCTTGACGCACCGGAGGGGACGCTTCAGGATCCTGTCTCGGAAACGTTTCCATGGAATCGTTTCCAATGGCTCTCGGGATACAGTCCCGTCAGTCCGGCCGACCACCCACCCGCACACACCGCCCGACCACCCGCACACACCGATCCGCAAGAGGCACCCATGGACAGCACCGTGACCATCAAGGACGTCGCCGCACTGGCCGGCGTCTCCGTGGGCACGACGTCCCGGGTGCTCTCCGGCAACCCCTCCACCTCCCCCGCCGCCCGTGAACGCGTCCACGCCGCCGTCGCCGAACTCGGCTACCGGCCCGACGCCCGTGCGCGCTCCCTGCGCTCGGCCCGTTCACAGACGGTGGGACTGCTCATCTCCGACGTACGCAACCCGTTCTTCGCCGATGTGGCGCACGGCGCCGAACAAGCCGCCCTGCGTTCCTCGTACGTCACCCTCCTCGCCAACGCCAACGAGGATCCGAAGCAGCAGGACACCTACCTGGAGTCCTTCCTCACCCAGCGGGTCGACGGCATCATCATCGCTCCGCAGGGCGAGGACAGCGCCCACCTCCGGACCCTCGCCACCACCGTCCCCCTCGTCTTCGTCGACCGGACCGTCGACGGATTCGAGGTGCCCAGCGTGACCTCGGACAACGCGCTGGGCATCGACCAGGCCGTCGCCCATCTCGCCGACCGCGGCCACACCCGTATCGGCTACATCGGCGGCCCCCGGTCCATCTCCACCGGCCGCGCCAGGCACGACGCCTTCGTGCGTGCCGTCGCCCGGCACGGTCTCGACGCCGACCCCGAGCTGATCACCTCCGGGGACTTCCGCTCGGCGAGCGGTTCGACGGCCGCCGAGCGGCTGCTGTCCGGCGGACGCCCGCCGACCGCGCTGCTCGCGGCCGACAGCCCGATGGCGGTGGGCGCGCTCGGGACACTGCGCCGCCGTGGACTGCGGATCGGCTCGGACATCGATCTCGTGGCGTTCGACGACATCGAGTGGTTCTCCGAACTCGACCCGCCGCTGACCGTCGTCTCGCACGACGCGCAGGCCATGGGGTCGACGGCGATGAGGCTCCTCCTCGACGTCATCGAGGGCCGCACACCGGAATCGGTGATCCTGCCGACGCGTCTGGTCGTGCGGGAATCGTCGGGCGGCCGACGCCGGCCGGTGTAGCCGGGAGAAGGCGGAACGCGGCCACACCCCGGCCCGCGCCCGCCGTCCCGATCTCTCCGCGGCTGGCGGCGACCGGCGCCGGCCGTCACCTCCCGGTGGTCGCCGTCACCTCGCACATCACACAACTGCTCATCCGTACCAGGCCTTCTGAGGGAAGCGGCCCGCCCGACCGGCGTCCGCCGTCCCGTACAGCACCGCGCCTTCCACACCATGAACGGGGATCCCCCATGCCCACCACCGTCTTCGTCGTCGGCAGCCTCAACGCCGACCAGCTCCTGGAGGTGCCCGCGTTCCCGGCGGCCGGCGAGACCGTGCTCGCGTCGGACGTACTGATCACCGCCGGCGGCAAGGGCGGCAACCAGGCCGTGGCCGCCGCACGGGCGGGTGCGGCGGTCGTCATGATCGGCGCGCTCGGCGACGACGCGCACGGCCGGCTCGTACGCCGGGCACTGACCGAATCGGGCGTGGACACCGGCTGGGTGGTGACCGCGGACGGTACGCACACGGGCACCGCGGTCGTCGCCGTGGAGTCGGGCGGCGAGAACCGCATCATCGTGGCGTCCGGCGCGAACGCCCGTCTCACCCGGGAGCACGTCGAGGCGGGGCTCGCCGGGGCGGCCCCCGGCGATCTCGTCCTGCTCCAGCTGGAGACCCCGGTGGAGGTGGTCGCCCACGCGGCCCGCTTCGCCAAGGGGCGCGGCGCCACCGTCGTACTCAACGCCGCCCCGGCGCCCGCCGACACCGGCTCTCTGACGACCGACATCGACCTGCTGGTGGTCAACGAGGGCGAGATGCGGGCGGTCGCCGGACTCGCCGGAGCGGACGAGGGCGGCGACGGCCCGGACGTGACGGGCACCGTGCTCACCACATCCCGGGCGCTGGACTGTGTCGTCGTCTGCACCACGGGCGCGGACGGCGCGTACGTCAACGTCGGCGACCGGGTGGTCCACATCCCCGCCGTACCGGTCACCGCCGTCGACACCACCGCGGCCGGCGACACCTACACCGGCTATCTCGCCGCGGCCCTCGCCCGGGGCGAGAGCGACCTGCCCGCCGCGCTGGCGACCGCTTCGGCCGCGGCGGCGGTCACGGTCACCCGGCGCGGGGCGATGGCCTCGATCCCGTACGCGGACGAGATCGGCGAGTCGTCCACGTACGCCCGCGCGGAGACCGCCGCCACCGTCGGCTCCACCGACAGCACCGAACTCACCACGAAGGGCTGACAGATGAGAATCGCTCTGGGCAACGACCACGCCGGACACGCGCTGAAGGACCATGTGCGCGGCGTCCTGGAACGGCTCGGCCACGAAGTCCTCGACCGTGGCACGGACAGTGACGCGCCGGTCGACTTCCCCGACATCACCTTCGCCACCTGCGACGCCGTGCGCACGGGTGAGGCCGACCGCGCCGTGCTCGTGTGCGGAACCGGCGCCGGCGCGCTGATGGCCGCCAACAAGATCGCCGGGATCCGCTGCGGTCTCGGGCACGACGTCTACTCGGCCCACCAGGCCGTCGAGCACGACGATGCGAACGCCATCGCCATGGGCGCGTGGCTGATCGGCCCGGCGATGGCGGGCGCGGTCGTCGAGGCGTTTCTCGGCGCGAGGTTCGACAACGACGAGGACACCGTCCGCCGGGTCGCCAAACTCCACGAGCTGGAGCTGAGGTCGGCGC
>NZ_JAAPBF010000108.1 GCF_022695985.1 Streptomyces sp. NP-1717
GCTGCGCCGCTCCGTCCTCGTCGAGGCGTGCGTCGCCCTCGTGGTGCTCGCCGTCACGACCGCGCTGACGGGCACCGAGCCGGGACGTACGCAGGAGAAGGAGGCCGGCCGGCCGGGCAGCGAGGCCGCCGCGCCCGCGCCCGCCCGCCCCGTCAGCCTCACCGAGCCCTTCGACACCGGCGGCGCCAAGGGCAAGGGCACGGTGCGGCTCACCCTCGACCCCGCCCGCTCGGGCAGCAACGTCATGCACCTCTGGATCGACGACCCGGCCGGCAAGCCGATGGACGTGCCCGAGGTGAAGGTCGCGTACACCCTGAAGTCCGAGCAGATCGGCCCGCTCCCGGTCGTGCCGGAGCGCCTCGCGCCGGGACACTGGAGCGCGGGCAGCGTGCAGGTCCCGATGCCCGGCGACTGGCATCTCCAGGTGACGGTGCGGACCTCGGACATCGACCAGACGACCATCGAGAAGAACGTGAAGATCGGCTGACTCCGTGAGTGACACCCGTACGACCACCGACACCGACACCGGCACCGGCACCGGCGGACCCGACGCCGGCTACACAGGTGCGGACAGCACCGGCGCCGCTCCCGCGATCTCGCGGCGCAGGCTCCTCGGTACGGCCGGCGCGGCCGGAGCCGCCGGGCTCGTCGCGGGGGCGGCCGGCGGGAGCGCCGCGTACGCCGCCACCCGCGCGGACGAGCCGACCGCGCTCAGCACGGTCGGCTCGGCCACCGCGGCCTTCCACGGCGCCCACCAGGCCGGTATCACCTCCCCGATGCAGGCACGCGGCCATCTGGTCGCCCTCGACCTCGCGCCGGGCGCCGGGCGCAAGGAGGCCGCCGCGCTGCTGCGCCGCTGGTCGGAGACCGCACGGCGGCTCATGGCGGGCGAACCGGCCGGGGAGCGCGACACCGGCGTCGCGCTCGACGCCGGGCCTTCCGCGCTGACGGTCACCTTCGGCTTCGGGCGCACCTTCTTCGACCGTACGAAGCTGGCCGCGCGCCGCCCGTCCGCGCTCGACCCGCTGCCGGCCTTCTCCTCGGACCAGCTCGACGCCCGCCGCAGCGACGGCGATCTCTGGGTGCAGATCGGCTCGGACGACGCGCTCGTCGCCTTCCACGCGCTGCGCGCCCTCCTCAAGGAGGCGGGCGGCGCGGCCCGCGTGCGGTGGCAGATGAACGGCTTCAACCGCTCGCCCGGCGCCACCTCCCACCCGATGACCGCCCGCAATCTGATGGGCCAGGTCGACGGCACCGGCAACCCCAGGCCGGAGGAGCCCGACTTCGACCGGCGGATCTTCGTCCCGGCAAAGCCGCCGGAGGGCACCCCGGACTGGATGGCGGGCGGCTCGTACGCCGTCGTACGCCGGATCCGGATGCTGCTCGACGACTGGGAGGCCCTGTCGGACGACCGCCAGGAACTCGTCATCGGCCGCCGCAAGTCCGACGGCGCCCCGCTCACCGGCGGTACGGAGACGACCGAACCCGACCTGGAGAAGACGGGCCCGGACGGCCGGCTCGTCATCCCGGACAACGCGCACGCCCGGATCTCGGCGCCGGAGCAGAACGGCGGCGCCGCGATGCTGCGCCGCCCCTTCTCCTTCCACGACGGGATCACGGCGGACGGCACCCCCGACGCGGGCCTGCTGTTCATCTGCTGGCAGGCGGATCCGCTGAGGGGGTTCGTGCCGGTGCAGCGCAAGCTCGACCGGGGGGACGCGCTGTCGGCGTTCGTCCGGCACGAGGCGAGCGGCCTGTACGCGGTGCCGGGCGGGGCGCGGGAGGGCGAGTACGTGGGCCAGCGGCTGCTGGAGTCCTGAGCGGGGCCCGCGCCGGACCTGGCCGGGATCCCCGGCGGCGGCCCTGAGCGGTGGTCCCCGGTGGCGGTCCCGGGCGGCGGCGGCCGTCCGCGGCCGTCCGCCGGTCGGACTAAAGTGACCACATGTCGGCCACGCGCTACACATACCTCGGCCCCGAGGGCACCTTCACCGAAGCCGCCCTCCGTACCCTTCCGGAAGCCGCCACGCGGGAGCTGGTCCCGATGGTCTCGGTGCCCGCGGCCCTCGATGCCGTACGGCACGGGGACGCCGCGGCGGCCCTCGTACCGATCGAGAACTCGGTGGAGGGCGGTGTCACCGCGACCCTCGACGAACTCGCGTCGGGCGAGCCCCTGATGATCTACCGCGAGGTGGTGCTGCCGATCGCCTTCGCGCTGCTCGTCAGACCGGGGACGGCACTGTCCGACATCAAGACGGTGACCGGTCATCCGGTGGCGCAGCCGCAGGTGCGCAACTGGCTGCGGGCCCATCTGCCGAACGCGCTGTGGGAGTCCGCCGCGTCGAACGCGGACGGCGCGCGGCTGGTGCAGGAGGGCCGGTTCGACGCCGCCTTCGCGGGTGAGTTCGCGGCGGCGACGTACGGGCTTCAGGCCCTGGTCACCGAGATCCACGACGCCGAGAACGCGGAGACGCGCTTCGTGCTGGTGGGCAGGCCCGCGCGCCCGTCCGCGCCGACCGGCGCGGACAAGACGTCGGTCGTGGTCTGGCTCGGCGACGACCACCCCGGCGCGCTGCTCGAACTGCTCCAGGAGTTCGCCGTACGCGGGGTCAACCTGATGCTCATCCAGTCGCGGCCGACGGGCGCGGGCATCGGTAACTACTGCTTCGCCGTGGACGCCGAGGGCCACATCGCGGACCGCCGGGTGGGCGAGGCGCTGATGGGGCTGAGGCGGATCAGCCCGAAGGTGCGGTTCCTGGGGTCGTACCCGAGGGCGGGAGTCGCTCCCGAGGACGTACGGCGGCTGCGCGCGGGGACGTCGGACGCGGAGTTCATGGACGCCGCCGACTGGCTGGCGCGAAGCCAGGACGGCCGGATCTGAGCCGCTGGGGGCAGCGGCCGGCCCACTGTCCCCAGAGTTATCCACAGGCTGCCCGGTCTCCCTGGGGACAAGTCGACAGTGTCGGCCGACATGGTCGACAAATCGGCTCAGTCGTCACACTTCCGTCCACAGGACGTCAGGCGGCCCGTGTCACCCGAATTCCGCTGATCAACTCGTTAGAGGGATCAAGTCCCACCCGAAGGAGGGCGTGAAGCGGGTTTAAGGGGGGAATCCTCCTGCCCCCACATGGGCTTTCACCGCGACCTCGCTCGTGATCCACAGATTCCCCACACAGCCTGTGGATAACTTTCGGAACCCGTGGGCTCTGTGGACAACGCCGCCTCAAGTACCGTGCGCCGCAAGGGACATGGGTCAACGGACGACCTGTCGACGCCCCTTTCCGGGGAATTGGTCGCCCATTATTGACGCCGACGCCTCTCCCCATTCACGCTTCCCTCACCCTCGCCAATTGCGGCAATTCAGACAAAGTGCCACACGCTGAAATACGGGGTGGGGTGGGGGAAGCCCGCACCGGTAGCCTGGTGGGGTGATTGACCTTCGCCTGCTCCGAGACGACCCCGACCGTGTCCGCGCCTCGCAGCGCGCCCGTGGAGAGGATGTCGCCGTCGTCGACGCCCTGCTCTCCGCCGACGAGCGGCGCAGGGCCTCCGGCGTCCGCTTCGACGAGCTGCGCAACGAGCAGAAGACGCTCGGCAAACTGGTGCCCAAGGCCACGGGCGACGAGAAGACGGAGCTGCTGGCCCGCACGCGGGAGCTCTCCGCCGCCGTCAAGGCCGCCGACGCGGCGCAGCACGAGGCCGACGAGGAGGCCAGGCGGCTCCTCCTGCAGCTCGGCAACATCGTGCACCCGGACGTGCCCGTGGGCGGCGAGGAGGACTTCGTCGTCCTCGAAACGATCGGCACCCCCCGCGACTTCGGCGCCGAGGGCTTCGAGCCCAAGGACCATCTGGAGCTCGGCGAGGCGCTCGGCGCCATCGACATGGAGCGCGGCGCGAAGGTCTCCGGCTCGCGCTTCTACTACCTGACGGGCGTCGGCGCCCTGCTCGAACTCGCCCTGGTGAACGCGGCGATCGCGCAGGCGACCGAGGCCGGTTTCGTCCCGATGCTGACCCCCGCGCTGGTGCGCCCGCGCGCGATGGAGGGCACGGGCTTCCTCGGCCAGGCCGCCGAGAACGTGTACCACCTGGAGAAGGACGACTACTACCTGGTCGGTACGTCGGAGGTGCCCCTCGCCGCGTACCACATGGACGAGATCATCGAGGCCGACAAGCTGCCCCTGCGGTACGCGGGCTTCTCGCCGTGCTTCCGCCGCGAGGCCGGCACGTACGGCAAGGACACCCGGGGCATCTTCCGGGTGCACCAGTTCGACAAGGTCGAGATGTTCTCGTACGTCGACCCGGCGGACGCCGAGGCCGAGCACGCGCGGCTGCTGGAGTGGGAGAAGCAGTGGCTGACCGGCCTCGGGCTGCCCTTCCAGGTGATCGACGTGGCCACGGGCGATCTGGGGGCCTCGGCCTCGCGCAAGTTCGACTGTGAGGCGTGGATCCCGACGCAGGGCAAGTACCGCGAGCTGACGTCCGCCTCCAACTGCGACGGTTTCCAGGCGCGCCGGCTCTCCGTACGGATGCGGGTGTCGCAGGACGGCAAGCAGCAGGTGCGGCCGCTCGCGACGCTGAACGGCACGCTCTGCGCCGTACCGCGCACGATCGTGGCGCTGCTGGAGAACCACCAGCGGGCCGACGGTTCGGTGTGGGTGCCCGAGGTGCTCCGCCCGTATCTGGGCGGGCGCGAGACGCTGGAGCCGGTCGCCAAGTGAGCTCAGCCGCGGCCTCCGCCGCTTCCGCCTCCGCGGCCTCCCCTTCCGCCTTCCCGTACAGGCTCGTCGCGACCGACCTCGACGGGACGCTGCTGGGCGAGGACCACGCGGTCTCCGCGCGTACGCGTGACGCGCTCGCCGCCGCCACCGAGGCGGGCGCCGCGCACATCATCGTCACGGGGCGGGCCGTGCCGTGGACGCGGAGCATCCTCGACGACCTCGGGTACGACGGGCTGGCGGTCTGCGGCCAGGGCGCGCAGGTCTACCACGCGGGCGAGCACAGACTGCTGACATCGGTGACGCTGGACCGGCAGGTGGCCGTCCTCGCGCTGTCGAAGATCGAGGCCGAGGTCGGCCCGCTGGCGCTCGCCGCGAGCCGTGACGGCCTGGACGGTGACGTGCTGATCGGGCCCGGCTACAAGGTCCAGGACGGCCCGCTGCCCGCGCTGTTCCTCGACGATCCCGCCGAGATGTGGACGGCGCCGATCAACAAGGTCTACATCCAGCATCCGGAGCTGAGCGACGACGCGCTGGCGAAGGTCGCGCAGGAGACGGTCGGCGGCATGGTCGCCGTGGTGATGGCGGGGCCGGGCGTCGTGGAGATCCTGCCGCTGGGTCTGAGCAAGGCGACGGGGCTCTCGCTGGCCGCGCGGCGCCTCGGCGTCACGGCGGCCGACACGATCGCGTTCGGCGACATGCCCAACGACATCCCGATGTTCGGCTGGGCGCGGCACGGTGTGGCGATGGCCAACGCGCACGAGCGGCTGAAGGCCGTGGCGGACGAGGTCACCGCGTCGAACGACGAGGACGGTATCGCCGTGGTGCTGGAGAGGCTGCTTCAGCGGGACTGACGCGCGCACCCGGCGCGACCGCCCGACGAGCGTGCCGGACGCGTGCTCACGGGAGTGGGGAGGGGGCGGTCCACGCGCGAACGCGCGCTCGAAGCGACCGCCCCCTTGGGCGGGTCACCGTCGGCTGCACGGAGCGGAAGTGGTTACTCCGGTGCCGGGCCGGGACTGCCCTGTCGGGAACCCGACGGACTCGGACTACCGGTCATCGCCGCGCTCCGCTCCCGGTTCAGTGGTACCTGACGTCACCACTGTCCCCCCGTAGGGGGTCTGATCGCCAGCGAATTACTCCGGGCTACTTCGACGCGGCTTTCGACGGTACGACCTTGATGTTGAAGGTGTACGTGCCGAGGGCGCCCGCGATGCCCATGAACAGCAGCGCGAAGTGCTCCTGCCCGCGCGCCGTCTCGATGCCGCCCAGGTCGAGCCGGGAGCCGGCGGACCAGCCCAGGTCCCCCAGCAGCGCGCCGACCTCGGCCTTCGCACCCGCGTCGTCACCGGACAGGAAGACCGTGCTCTCGCCGCTCAGCCCGCCCGGATCGACCATCGCGGCGGAGTCCATCGTGGCGAGCGTCTTGACGACCCTGGTGTCCGGGAGCGCCCGCTGAAGCTGTTCGCCGATGCTGGAGTTGGGGTGGGCCAGCGCCATGTCGTCGGTGAGGCCCACCGCGATGTCGAGGAGGATCCGGCCGGCGAGCTCCTTCCGCAGCTCACCGAGGAGTTCCAGGGACACGGTGCCGGGGGTGGCGTTGACGACGATCCCGCCGTGCTCCACCGCCTCGGTCAACCCGGTCACCGGCAGGCCGAGTTCTCTTTTCGAGGCGGCCTTGGGGTCGCGTGAGCCGAGCACGACGTCGTGACCCGCGGCGACCGCTCCGGCGGCCACCGCGCGGGCGACAAAACCTGTTCCGAGAAATCCGATTCGCATGGCTGTGACGCTAGGTGCGGCTTCCGGGCAGGTCATCGGGCGCTGGGACCAGAACGGGCCCTTCGTAACCCCTTGCGTCCTAGGCGTATCCGCGGGCGGACCTAGGTCAGAAGTTCCGGGTGGAACGGGGAGCACGTACGGAGGCGGCCCCCACCCGGGCCGGGCGGGGGCCGCCTCCGCAGGGAAGGGACGCGTCGGGACGGACCGGCCTCACTCGTCGCCGGCGAGCGTCAGCGTGCGCAGCTTCTGCCCCGCGTACCAGGTCGCGACGATCGTCACGCCGGCCAGCAGCACGACCGCCAGCGGCAGTCCGACGTCCGAGGTGATCATGCCGTCGCCGCCGGTCTTCTCGGCGACCGCCAGGGACCACTGCTGGACGCTGAGGGTGCGCGCGCCGGCGATCAGGCTGCCGAAGAGCGTCTCCCACACCAGTGCGTAGACGAGGCCGATGACGACCGCGTGGCGGCTGACCGTGCCGAGCAGCAGGAACAGCGCGCTGTAGGCGATGGAGGCGACGAGCGCGGCGATGGTGTAGGACACCGCGATCTGCTGGCCGTTGCCGTTGAGGATGTATCCGGCGATGAAGGTGGGGATGGCGGAGAACGCCATGGTCACGGAGATCGCGACGATCAGCTTGGTGAAGATGATCGTCGGCCGTTTCACCGGCTTGGCCAGCAGGTAGACGATCGATCCGTCGTCGATCTCCGGGCCGATGGCGCCCGTTCCGGCGATCACGCCGATCAGCGGGATCATCGTGGCGAGGGCGAAGCCGCCCAGGACGTCCGCGGCGATCTGGTCGTCCACGCCGTTGAAGGTCCGCACGGCCACGGCGATGAGGATCAGCAGGGCCGGCAGGATGAAGAGGACGGCGGCCCGGCGCCGGCCGAGCAGGGCCCGGTAGGTGAGCCGGGCGACTGTGGGGTGGTACATGGACGTCACAGCTCCTATCAAGGCCGCTCAGGCCGCTACGAGGTACGAGAAGACCGATTCGAGGGACTCGTCGGACGGCGAGACCGTGAGCAGCCGGATGGAGTGCTCACGGGCGACCCTCGGCAGCAGCTCCGTGAAGCGCCCGAAGTCGACGGCCTGGATACGCAGCGCGCCCTCGGTGACGTCGACCTCGATGCCGGCCGTGGAGGGGTCGGCGATCAGCGCGGCGGCCAGGGCACGGTCGTCGCTGGACCGTACGAGATAGCGGTGCGGCCGGTCGGTCATCAGGCGCCGGATCTTGCGGAAGTCGCCGGACGCGGCGTGCCGGCCGGCGACGATCACCTCGATGTGGGCGGCGAGCTGCTCGACCTCCTCAAGGATGTGCGAGGAGAACAGGACGGTGCGGCCGGAGTCGCCCATCCGCCGCAGCAGGTCCATCAGTTGCATGCGCTGGCGGGGGTCCATGCCGTTGAAGGGCTCGTCGAGGAGGAGCACGGACGGTTCGTGGACGAGCGCGGACGCCATCTTCACGCGCTGCCGCATGCCCTTGCTGTACGTCCCGATCTTGCGCTCCTGCGCGTACTCCATCTCGACGGTGGCGAGCGCCTTCTGGGCCTCCTTCTTACCGAGGCCGTGCAGTTCGGCGTTGGCGACGACGAAGTCGAGCCCGGTGAGGAAGTCGTACATCCCCTCCCGCTCGGGGACGATGCCGATCTGGCGGTACACGGATTCGTTGCGCCAGATCTGGTCACCGTCGAGGGTGACGCTTCCGTTGGAGGGTGACAGGAACCCGGCCATCATGTTGATGAGTGTGGACTTGCCCGCGCCGTTCGGTCCGAGCAGCCCGGTGACGCCGGGGCCGACGGTCATCGTCACGTCGTTGACGGCGACCACGTTGCCGAACCAGCGCGACGCGTGCTCGATGTTGATGGTGGTCACAGCCCGACCTTCCGGTAACGGCGCATGAGGACGGCGTACGAGCCGAGGATGAGCGCGAGAACGACCAGCAGATAGATGACGCCGGCGCCGGCCGAGGGGCCCGCCTCGCCGGGGAACGACGAGGTGGCGCCGAGGAACGCGGTCTGTACGCCGTCGATGAGTGTGATGGGCGAGAAGAGGCCGATCCACTGGACGGCACTGTCCGAGCCGGTGCTGAACGCGATCGCCTGGACGGTGGAGACGGCGCCGTAGGTGATGGTCAGCGTGGCGATCACGGCGGCGACGCCGAAGCCGCGGCGCGGGGTGAGGGCGGCCATCACCAGGCCGAGCCCGCCGAAGAGCAGTGACAGCAGCGCCACGGAGACGAGTCCCTGGCCGAAGCCCTTGGTCTGGTCGGCGAAGTCCATCTTGGCGAGCAGCGAGCCGATGTAGAGGACCAGGAGCGGCGCGGCGGTCAGGACGAAGAGTGAGGAGGCCATGGCGCCGTACTTGGCGACGACGTAGTCGACACGCTCGATGGGGCGCGAGAAGTACAGCGGCACCGTCTTGAACCGCAGGTCGCGGGAGACGGACTGGGGCGCCTGGGCTGCCAGGAAGAGCGCGATGACGGCCTGGAGGAAGATCGCGTACTGCGTGTACTCCACCGGCAGGGACTTGAGGTCCGTGGCGACGGCGACGGCGACCATGATCGCCGCGGGCAGGCACATCACGGCGAACAGGATCATCGGCAGGATCTTGGACTTGCCGGAGCGGCCGAGGCCGTAGGAGCCGCGCAGGGACTGCGAGTAGAGGGAGCGGCGGGCGTAGGCGCGGCCGAGCCGGGGGCCGTCGTAGTTGCGGTAGCCGATGTTGTGGATCTGGGTGAGGTCAGTGCTCATCGCTGCCGCCTCCCTTCTGAAGTGCGAGTTCCGCGGCGCCCGTGCCCGCCGGTACGGACGGCGCGCCGGTGGCCGCCGACGCGGCGTCCTTCGCGCGGAAGACCTCGGCGATGTGGTGGCGGCGCTGTTCCATCCGTACGAGGCCGAGCCCGAGTTCGGCGACGGTGTCGCGTACGACGTCGTACGTCTCCTCGCCCGTGGCCTCGATCAGCAGGATGTGGCCGGCGCCCGGCAGTCCGTCCTCCTCGCCCACGTGGAGCGAGAGTCCGGCGGCGGTGAGGGCCTCGCGCAGGGCGCGGGTGCCGTCGTGGTGGGTGTCGGTGTCGGTGACCTCGACGGCGAGCGTCGCGGTGTTCTGTGTGAAGTCGCTCGTGGAGCTGGAGCGCAGCAGCGTGCCGCCGTCGATGACGACGACGTGGTCACAGGTGCGTTCGAGCTCGCCGAGGAGGTGCGAGGTCACGAGGACCGAGATGCCGAAGTCCGTGTAGACGCGGCGGATCAGATTGAGCATCTCGTCGCGGCCGACGGGGTCGAGACCGTTCGTCGGCTCGTCGAGGAGGACGAGTTTGGGGTCGTGGACCAGTGCCTGCGCGAGCTTGACGCGCTGCTTCATGCCGGTCGAGTAGCCACCGATGGGGCGGTACCGCTCCTCGTACAGGCCGACGTGGCGCAGTGTGTCTGCGGTGCGTTCGCGGGCGGCGGTCGGGGGGAGTCCGGACATGCGCGCCATGTGGACGACGAGTTCGGTCGCCGAGACGTCGGGCGGCAGGCAGTCGTGCTCGGGCATGTATCCGACGCTCTCGCGGATGGCGGCGCCGTGAGTGGCGACGTCGAACCCGAGCACGGCGGCCCGGCCTTCCGTGGCGGGGGACAGACCCAGCAGGATCTTGATCATGGTGGACTTGCCGGCTCCGTTGGCACCCACCAGACCGGTCACACCCGGTCCGATGTCCAAGGAGAGCCGGTCAAGCGCGGTTACCCGGGGGAACCGCTTACTCAGGCCTTCAGTAGCGATCACAGTCACGCTTAAGACGGTAGTGGCGCACACCACAGCGGACGTCAGCCCTGACGGTTGTCTCGGGGTCCGTCTTGAGGTGTACGGACCCGTAAGGGCAGCGTCAAAAGTCAGTCCGAAGGGTGGGGGTGGGGCGGGAACCGGCCGGAATCGGCGGGAATCCGCCCCTCGCTCCACCTCGGCCGGTGCCCAGTCCGTCCCCGGTCGGCTCTCGGTCGGAGAGTTGTCCACAGGCCGGGCGGACCCCCTTGACGCAGCCGCCGGACATTGTCACATTCATCAGTGTCACGTTACGAACGCGTAGCGCACACGGCACGGAGGGGTGGCATGGCGTCAGCGGTGTGGGGCGAACAGGCCGCGGAGCTGCGGGGATTCAGATCCGTGCAGCGGCTGGCCTACGAGTGCGCCGAAGCCGTGGCCGCGCGCCTGCGGCCCGGTGTCACGGAGCGCGAGGCGGCCCGCATGCAGCGCGAGTGGCTGCGGGCGCGCGGGGTGCGCGACTGGTTCCATCTGCCCTTCGCCTGGTTCGGGGACCGCACGGCCTTCAAGGGGTTCCGGATCCCGCTCCAGTTCTTCCCCACCAACCGCAGGCTGGCGGAGGGGATGCCGTTCATCCTCGACCTGGCGCCGGTCCACCGGGGTTACCCGGCCGATGTCGGCTACTCGGGCCGCCTCGGCCCCGGCCCCCACCCGCTGCACGACAAGCTGCTCGCCGATCTCCGGGCCCACCGCGACCTGCTGCTGCGCGAGGTGCGCGAACGGCGTCCGCTGCGGGAGATATACGAGGACGTGGACCGGCTGATGGTGCGGCAGGGGTACGAGAACAGGCACCGGGCCTATCCCTTCGGTGTGATCGCGCACAAGATCGACCGTGTGAGGGACCGGCGGTGGTCACCGCAGGTCCTCGGCTTCGGTACGCAGTCGCTCAAGGGCCTGGCGAGCGACGCGCTGCGCGGGCACCGGGACGGCTGGTCGCCCCTGTGGAGTCCGTACAGATTCTCCGACCACCCGCCGAGACCCGGGCTGTGGGCGGTCGAGCCGCACCTCGGATTCCGGGGCACGGGCGCCAAGTTCGAGGAGATCCTGGTGGTCACCGACTCCCGGGACCCGGCTCAGAGCGCGTTCTGGCTGGATGACGATCTGCCGCATGTGCGGCGTTGGGCGGAGGGTGCGTGATGTCGCTTCAGTCAGTTCCGTGGCCGGCGGGTGCGCGTGAGCGCAGGGTGCGCACGGGCGGGATCGATCTGTGTGTGGCCGAGCTGGGTGACCCGGCACGTCCGACGGTCCTGCTCGTGCACGGCTATCCGGACAGCAAGGAGGTCTGGTCCCAGGTCGCCGCCCGGCTCGCCGGGAGGTTCCACGTGGTGCTGTACGACGTGCGGGGGCACGGCGGTTCGACGGCGCCGAAGCCGCTGCGCGGCGGCTTCACCCTGGAGAAGCTGACGGACGACTTCCTGGCGGTGGCCGACGCGGTGAGCCCGCGCCGGCCGGTGCATCTGGTGGGACACGACTGGGGGTCGGTGCAGGGCTGGGAGTTCGTGACCGTACGGCGCACCTGCGGCCGTATCGCCTCCTTCACCTCGATGTCGGGTCCGTCGCTCGACCACTTCGGGCACTGGATCAAGCGGCGGATGACCCGGCCCACCCCGCGCGCGGTGGGACAGCTCCTCGGCCAGGGCGCCAAGTCCTGGTACGTGTACATGCTGCACACGCCGGTGCTGCCCGAGCTCGCCTGGCGCGGGCCGCTCGGAAAGCAGTGGCCGAGGATCCTCGAACGGATCGAGAAGGTGCCCTCGGGGCGGAAGCCCGCGAAGCCGGGCAGCGGCGCACAAGGGGAACCGGCGGGGGCGGACCGGGCCGAGGTGTATCCGACCGCCTCGCTGCCGGACGACGCCGCGCACGGTGCCTGGCTCTACCGGGACAACATCCGCGCCCGGCTGCGCCGCCCCCGCGACGACGCGCACGCGCACGCGCCCGTCCAGCTGATCACCCCGACCGGCGACGCCTTCCTCTCCGAGCGGCTCTACGACGACCTGGAGCGGTGGGTGCCCCAGCTGGTGCGCCGTACGCTCCCCGCCAAGCACTGGGTGCCGCGTACACGGCCGGACCAACTGGCCTCCTGGATCACCGATTTCGTCATGGCCCACGAGCCCGAGCCGGACAGCGGGGCCGACGCTGTGGCGGCGATCGAGACGGCCGGCAAGGCGCGCCGGGAGAGCCGCGCCCGCCGGGCCCGGGACCTGGTGCCGAGCGGTCCCTATGGGGAGCGGTTCGGCGGGCAGCTCGTCCTGGTGACCGGCGCGGCGAGCGGTATCGGGCGGGCCACCGCGTTCGCGTTCGCCGAGTCGGGCGCCCGGGTCGTCGTCGTGGACCGGGACGCCGAAGGGGCCGCCAGGACGGCCGAGATGGCCCGGCTGATCGGCGCGCCGCGGGCGTGGGCGGAGACGGTCGACGTCAGCGACGAGCAGGCGATGGAGAAGCTGGCCGCGAAGGTCGCCGCCGAGTACGGCACGGTGGACGTCCTGGTGAACAACGCGGGGATCGGGCTCTCGGGACCGTTCCTGGACACCACGAGCGAGGACTGGAAGAAGGTCCTGGACGTCAATCTCTGGGGCGTCATCCACGGCTGCCGGATATTCGGCGGCCAGATGGCGGCCCGCGGCCAGGGCGGGCACATCGTCAACACCGCGTCCGCGGCGGCCTATCAGCCGTCGCGGGCGCTGCCCGCCTACAGCACGTCCAAGGCGGCGGTGCTGATGCTCAGCGAATGCCTGCGCGCCGAACTGGCCGGCCAGGGCATCGGGGTCACCGCCGTCTGCCCCGGCTTCGTGAACACCAACATCGCGGCCACCGCGCGGTTCACGGGAGTCTCGGCGGACGAGGAGAAGCGGCGCCGGAGGAGAACGTCCCGGCTGTACGGGCTGCGCAACTATCCGCCGGAGAAGGTCGCCGACGCCGTCCTGCGGGCCGTCGTACGCAACGAGGCCGTCGTACCGGTCACTCCGGAAGCACGGGGCGCGCGGCTGCTGTCCCGCTTCGCGCCCGGGGCGCTGCGCGCGATCGCCAGGCTGGAGCCACCGCTGTGACCGCGCGGCCCGACGGCCGGGGGCCGGGGGACACCTGGGGGGAGGACGACGCGCGCGCGGAGCGCGCCGGCGACGGCCCCGGCGGGAGCGGCGCGGTGGACGGGGCACGTGCGGTGGACGAGGCCCATGTGATCGCGCCCCGGCGGGTGTCGTTCGACTGGCGCGAGACCCCGCTGCACTGGATACCCGGCGAGCCCACCGCCACCCACGTCATCAACGTGCTGCATCTGCTGCTCCCGGCGGGCGAGCGCTGGTTCGTCAAGGTCTTCAAGGAGGCCCTGCCGCTGGTCGACGACCCGGTCCTGCTCAAGGACGTCAAGGGCTTCATGGGCCAGGAGGCGACGCACAGCGTGCAGCACGGGTACGTGCTGAACCACCTGGCGGAGCAGCGGCTGGACACCGGGCCGTACACCCGGCACGTCGACTACCTCTTCGAGATCCTGCTCGGCGAGAAGCCGCCTTTCGGGGTGCCGTGGCCCCAGCGGGAGTGGCTGCGGTTCCGGCTGGCGATCGTGGCCGCCATAGAGCAGTTCACGGCGGTCCTCGGGGACTGGGTGCTGCGCGCGGACGCGCTGGACCGGGCGGGGGCGGACGAGGTCATGCTCGACCTGCTGCGCTGGCACGGGGCCGAGGAGGTCGAACACCGGTCGGTGGCCTTCGACATGTACCAGCACTGCGGCGGCCCCGACCCGGTGCGCTACGTCCGCAGGCTGGAGACGATGGCCGTCACCGCCCCGGTGATGCTCTGGCTCTGGGCGTGGGGAGCGTCGTATCTGATCCGGCACGATCCGCGGCTCGCGGGCCGGGTGCGCTACTCGCTGCGCGAGCACAACCGGGCCGTGGCCAAGGGCCTGTTGCCCACCTGGCGGGAGCTGGGCTCGGCGGTGCCCCGGTACTTCCGGCGGTCGTACCACCCCTCGCGGGAGGGTTCCCTCCGCAAGGCCGCCGACTATCTCGCGGTCTCGCCCGCGGCCCGCGCGGCGGCCGGTGCGGTCGGCCGCGCCGCCCTGAGGTAGGGCGTGCCCGGGCCCCCGGCCGGTGGCCGGTACCGGATCGAGGACCTGTCGCACGCGAGCGGCGCCACGGTCCGGACCATCCGCGCCTACCAGGACCGGGGACTGCTGCCCACCCCCGAGCGGCGTGGCAGGGCCAATGTGTACGGGGACGCGCACCTGGACCGGCTGCGGCAGATCGCGGACCTCCTGGACCGGGGCTACACGCTGGCCTCCATCAAGGAGTTGCTGGAGGCGTGGGACACCGGGCGCGGTCTCGGCGGGGTGCTGGGCCTGGTCGCCGAGGTCCACGGGCCGTGGACGGACGAGCACGCCGCCCGGATCACCCGCGTGGAGCTGGACGAACGGTTCGGCGGCTCCCCCGACGACGCGGCGCTCGCCGAGGCGGTGGAACTGGGGGTGCTGGAGCGGATACCCGGGCGGGACGACGAGTTCCTCGTACCGAGCCCTCAAGAGCTCCAGGTGGCGGCCGAGTTGTACGCGGCGGGGGTGCCGCTGACCGCGATCTCCGCCCATCTGCGGGAACTTCGCGGTCAGGTCGAGCACATCGCCGCGCGTTTCCTGGAGTTCACGACCGAGCACGTCTTCGCGCGGTATCTGGGCCATCACCCGCCGCCGGACGCGGACGCGGCGGAGGCGGCCTCGCTCGTACGACGGCTGCGCCCGCTGGCGCGGCAGACCGTGGACGCCGAACTGGCCCGCGCCATGAGGCTGTTCGCGACCCGCCATCTCCAGCAGCATCTGATGGCCGAGGACCCGGAGCCGACGGGCGGGCAGACCCGTTCCGTGCAGCTGCCGGCCGCCGTGATCGACGCCGTACAGGCGCTGGTTGGCGAGGAGAACGTCCCGGCGTTCATCGCGGTGGCGGCCGAACGGGAGGCGGCAGCACGGACGTTGGACGTGCTGACCGCAACCCACAGACAGAGCAGTCAACTTGACCAAATAGGTTAATCCGTCCAGCAGTTGTCCACAGACTCGTCAAATAGCCTGTGGATAACCTGAGTTGACTGTGGATCAAACATTTCGGCACTGATCGTTTTCGGATCGGATCGAAGCGCTTCGGATCGGGGAAGGCAATCCCGCGACCGGAACGAAATGAGTGGCGGCCGCCCGGCGCCACCGGGCACGCTGTGCGTATGACCACCACACGAACACCGGGCGCGGGAACGCCCGACGAGCGGCGCACCGTGAAGGTGTCGAAATATCTCTCGAAGCACCTGCGTCACCAGCCCGAGCGGATCGGCCTCGCGCTCGACCCGAACGGCTGGGTGGAGGTCGACGCGCTGCTCCGCGCCACGTCCGACCACCGCTTCCCCATCACCCGCGCGGAGCTGGACCATGTCGTCGCCGTCAACGACAAACGGCGCTTCACCATCGAGGGCGACAGGATCCGCGCCAATCAGGGCCACACCGTCGAGGTCGACCTGGACCTGCCGCCGGCCGAGCCGCCGGCGTACCTCTACCACGGCACCGTCGCCCGGAGCCTCGACGCGATCCGCGCCGAGGGCCTGCGGCCCATGAACCGCCACCACGTCCATCTCTCACCCGACCGCGAGACGGCGACCCGCGTCGGCGCACGCCGCGGCCGGCCCGTGGTCCTGCCCGTGGACGCGGGCGCGATGCACCGCGACGGCCATGTCTTCCGGGTGAGCGCCAACGGCGTCTGGCTGGCCGACGCCGTACCGCCGCGCTACCTCCGCTTCAGCGGCTGAGCTGCGCGAGCCCTTCCGTGGCGATCCGCTCGAACAGGGCCGGCTCCATCGCGAAGTCCGAGTCCGGGATCGGCGCGTGGACCACGATCTCCGTGATCCCGAGCTCGAAGTGCCGTCCCGCGAAGTCCACGAACGCGTCGAACGAATCGAGCGGACGCCCCGGCGTGAAGCCGCTGAGCAGGATCTTGTCCAGCCCGGCCGCGTCACGGCCGATCTCCGCGCACGCCTGACCGAGCCGGCCGATCTGCCCCCGGACGGCCTCCAGCGACTCCTCGGCCGTACCCGACTCGAAGAGCTTCGGGTCCCCCGTCGTCACCCACGCCTGACCGAGCGCCGCGGCCAGCCTCAGCCCGCGCGGCCCGGTGGCGGCGACGGCGAACGGCAGCCGCGGGCGCTGCACACACCCCGGAACGTCGCGGGCCTCGACCGCCGAGTAGTACGTCCCCTCGGCCGTCACCGCGTCCTGCGTCAGCAGCCGGTCGAGCAGTGTCACGAACTCCCCGAACCTGTCGGCCCGTTCACGCGGCGACCAGGGCTCCTGCCCGAGCACCACGGCGTCGAAGCCCGTCCCGCCGGCCCCGATCCCGAGGGTGACCCGGCCGCCGGAGACGTCGTCGAGCGAGATCAGCTCCTTGGCGAGCGTCACCGGATGGCGGAAGTTCGGCGACGTCACCAGCGTGCCCAGCCGCAGCCGGGTGGTGGCGGTCGCGGCGGCCGTCAGGGTCGGGATCGCGCCGAACCACGGGCGGTCCCGGAAGGTCCGCCACGACAGATGGTCGTAGGTGTACGCCGCGTGAAAACCCAGCTCCTCGGCGCGCGACCACTCGTCGCGACCGCCCTCGTGCCAGCGGCGGACGGGAAGAATCACAGTGCTCAGACGCATGGCCCCGACCCTACGTCCCGCCGCCGACACCCCGGGAGGCAGGCGGTGGAGCGAGCATGGGCGGCAGGCGGTGGGGCGATTATCCGAGGTGGGGTGATTATGCGACATCTGTCGGCGTGAGGGCGCTCACATGTGCGTACCTCCGCACTCACGTGCATATGTGTGCGGGAGAATGAGCGGGTGACCTCAGCTAGCGAGTCCCCGCTTCCCGCCCGTCCCCGGCTGATCGCCACCGATCTTGACGGAACGTTGCTGCGCGACGACAAGACCGTCTCCGAGCGCACCGTCGCCGCGCTCGCCGCCGCCGAGGAGGCCGGGATCGAGGTCTTCTTCGTCACCGGCAGGCCGGCCCGCTGGATGGGCGTCGTCAGCGACCATGTGCACCGGCACGGCCTGGCCATCTGCGCCAACGGCGCCGTCGTCGTCGATCTGCACGCCGGCGGGGAACTGGTCGAGGTCCGCGGACTGGACCGGGCGGTCGCGCTCGATGTCGTACGGGCGGTGCGGGACGCGGCGCCCGGCACCTCGTTCGCCGTCGAGAAGACGACGAACTTCGACTACGAGCCGCAGTACCCGCCGTTCCAGGACGACCCGGGCGCGAACGTCGCCGCCGCCGAGAAGCTCCTCCAGGAAGGCGGGCCGGGCGACGGCGACCCGGTCGTGAAGCTGCTGGCGCACCACCCGAGCCTGACGCCCGACGGTTTCCTGACGCTGGCCCGTACGGCCGCCGGGCACCTGGCCTCCTTCACCCGTTCCAGCCCCACCGCGCTGCTCGAGGTCAGCGCCCTCGGGGTGAGCAAGGCGAGCACGCTCGCGCTCTGCTGCGCCGAGCGCGGTATCTCCTCCGACGAGGTCGTCGCCTTCGGGGACATGCCGAACGACGTGGAGATGCTGGCGTGGGCCGGTACCTCGTACGCGATGGGCAACGCGCATCCGGATGTGATCGCGGCGGCGTCCGGGCGCACCGTAGCGAACAACGAGGACGGTGTCGCCGTCGTCGTCGAGCGACTGGTGGCACGCGCGCGGGCGGAGGCGGAACGGGGCTGACGCCCCCGGGAGACACCCGCCGGACGGGCCTCAGAGCGGGGCCTGCCAGGTCACCGTCGTACCGCCGCCGTCCTCGCCCAGGCCGGGGCCGACCTCGCTCGACCCGCCCAGCGACTCGGCGCGCCGCCGCAGGTTCCGCAGTCCGCTGCGCCGCCGGTCGCCCTCCGGAATGCCCACGCCGTCGTCGGCGACCGACAGCCGGACGGCGGGTGTGCCGTCGGGCAGTGCGGCGCTCGCGTCCACCGTGACCTCGATACGGGAGGCGTGCGCGTGCCGGAAGGTGTTGGAGAGGGCTTCGCGGAGCGCCGCGATGAGGTTCTTGCCGGTGAGTTCGCCGACGGCCGAGTCGACCGCGCCGACGAAGCGGGGCGCGGGCTTGAAGCCGAGCGGTACGGCGGCCATGTTGATCTCCCGCAGCACCCGGGTGCGCAGCCCGGACGGCGCCTCGGAGGAGCCCTGCTGGAGCGCGAAGATGGCCGTGCGGATCTCCTGGATGGTGACGTCCAGTTCGTCGACCGCCTTGCCGATGCCCGTACGCACCTCGGGCACGTCCGACCGCCGCTGCGCCGTCTCCAGCAGCATCCCGGCGGCGAACAGCCGCTGGATGACCAGATCGTGCAGATCGCGGGCGATCCGGTCGCGGTCCTCGAACACCGCGAGCCGCTCCCTGTCGCGCTGCGCCTCGGCCATCATCAGCGCGAGGGCGGCCTGGGAGGCGAACCGGGTGGCGAGGGTGCGTTCGGACTCGGTGAAGGGGCGCCCGCCGATCGCGCGCGGTGTCACCAGTACGCCGAGCACCCGGCCGTCGCTGTGCAGGGGGAGCACCATGGCCGGGCCGAAACGGGCGGCCTGCGGGGAGACCAGCCGCGGGTCGGTACTGGCGTCCTCCATGTACACGGACTCGCCGGCCAGCAGCTTGGCGACGATGGCGCTGCGTCCCGGGATCCGGGTGCCGACGGAGACGTCCGGGGTGTCGGACGAGACGGCGACGATCTCCAGTCCCCCGTCGGACGTGGGCAGCAGGACGAGGCCGGCGGCCGAATCGGCGAGCCTGCGGGCCTGTTCGGCGACGACGGTGAGGGCGTGGTGGGCATGGTCGGCGTAGTCCGCGCGCTCGGTG
This sequence comes from Streptomyces sp. NP-1717, assembly GCF_022695985.1. Taxonomy (GTDB): domain Bacteria; phylum Actinomycetota; class Actinomycetes; order Streptomycetales; family Streptomycetaceae; genus Streptomyces. Next base: position 19,115 of record NZ_JAAPBF010000108.1, read on the forward strand.
CGCTCCGTGTCCTCGGTGCTGTCCGCTCTGCCGGTGCGGTCCGTGCCGACGGGGTGTTCGAGGTGGCCCGGGTGGTCGGCCCCCTTGCCCGAGAGCAGGGCCGTCGTGACGGCGACCGACCCGTCGATCCACCGCTCGCGCTGGCGGGCCGCCTCGTACAGCCGCGCGTTGCCGATGGCGAGGCCCGCCTCGGTCGCGAGCACCCGCACCATGTGCTGGTCGTGGTCGGTGAATTCGCCGCCGTCGTGCTTCTCGGTGAGATAGAGATTCCCGAGCATCTCGCCATGGACGCGGATGGGGACACCGAGGAACGTCCGCATCACCGGGTGGTGCGGCGGAAAACCGGCCGAGCGCGGATCGGTGGTGAGGTCGGCGAGCCGGATGGCTTCGGGGTGACGGATCAGTTCGCCGAGCAGCCCGGTGTGGCCGTCCGGGCGGCGGCCGATCCGCCGGGCGACGTCCTCGTCGGCGCCGTAGGTGACGAAGTCGGAGAGCCCGTCGCCCGTCTCGTCCACGACGCCGAGCGCCGCGTAGCGGGCGCCGACGAGCCGGGCCGCCGTCTCGCAGATCCGGTCGAGGGTGGAGTGCAGTTCGAGGCCGGTGCCGACGGAGCGCATGGCTTCGAGGAGTTGCGGGACCCGGGCGGTCAGCTCGGTGGACCGGCCCTGGAGACGCCGCGCCGCGTCCGTCTCGCGAGTGGCGGCCCCTTGGTCGGGGTCGCCCTCGGCGAAATCCTCGGGGAGGTCCTCGGGTTCGGGCGCCTTCATACCCTTGACCCTACTAGTCCTATTTAATATGGAAAGTCGGCTGGTGGGGCTCGATGATCGGGCCCACCGGTCAAGCCGGTCGGCCGGCGAGCGCGACCGGCCCCCGCTCACGCTCCAGCATCGTCCGCAGTGGCCCCGCGACCGAGACGAGCTCGGCGTACGGCCCGCGCTGCGCCACCCGCCCGTCGTCGAGCACGATCACCTCGTCGACCGCTTCGAGCCCCTGGAGCCGGTGGGTGATGAGCAGCGTCGTCCGCCCCTCCGTCACCGCCAGCAGGTCCGCCGTCAGCGCGTCGGCCGTCGGCAGGTCGAGATGTTCGGCGGGCTCGTCCAGTACGAGGACGGGGAAGTCGGCGAGGAGCGCGCGGGCCAGCGCCAGGCGCTGCCGCTGTCCCCCGGAGAGGCGCGCGCCGTGCTCGCCGACCAGCGTGTCGAGGCCGGCGGGGAGCGCGTCCACCCAGTCCAGCAGTCGGGCGCGGCGCAGGGCGTCACGGAGGTCGTCCTCGGTCGCGTCCTTGCGGGCGAGTGCGAGGTTCTCGCGTACGGAACTGTCGAACAGGTGCGCGTCCTGTGCGCACAGCCCGACGAAGCGCCGCACCGTGTCGCCGTCCAGCGCGGCGGCGTCGGTCCCGCCGAGACTGACGCCGCCCTCGCGCGCGTCCAGGAAGCGCAGCAGCACCTGCGCGAGCGTCGTCTTGCCGGCGCCGGACGGCCCCACCACGGCCACCCGCTTCCCGGCGGTCAGCGTCAGGTCGACGCCGCTGAGCGCGTCGCGCTCCTGCCCCGCGTAACGGGCCGCCAGACCCCGTACCTCCAGCAGGAACGGCGTCGTGGGCGCGGCGGCGGGCCGCTCCGGCTCCCGTACGGGGACGGGCGCGTCCAGCACCTCCCACACCCGCTCGGCGCCGCGCGCGGCCCGCTGCCGGTACTGCACGGCGAGCGGCAGCCCGGCGACCGCCTCGAACGCGGCGAGCGGGGTCAGTACGACGACGGCCAGCGCGACGCCCGGAAGCCGCCCGTCCTGCACGGCGCCCACTCCGGCGTACGCGGCGGCGGACACCGTCAGACCGCAGATCAGCGCGGAGAGGCCGCCGCCGAGCGCGGTGGCGGCGGCGCCGCGTGCGGCGATGGCCGTCAGCGCCCCGTCGGCGGCGCGCGCGGCGCGGACCCGGCTGCCGAGGGCGCCGGCCACGGTCAGTTCGGCACAGCCTTCGAGGAGTTCGGCGACACGGGTCGCCAGCAGGCCGCGCGCGGGGGCGAGTCGCCGCTCGGCCCGACGTGCGCGGGCGCCGCTCACCAGCGGCACGCCGACACCCGCGGCGAGCAGCCCGACGGCCAGCACCGCGCCGGCCTCGGGCAGCAGCCAGCCGGTGAATCCGACGGCGCCCACGCCGACGAGCACGGCGGAGCCGACCGGCAGCAGCCAGCGCAGCCAGTAGTCCTGGAGCGCGTCGACGTCGGCGACGAGCCGGGAGAGCAGATCGCCGCGCCGGGTCTCGCGCAGCCCGGCGGGGGCGAGCCGTTCGAGGCGCCGGAAGACGGAGACCCGGAGGTCGGCCAGCATGCGGAGCACCGCGTCGTGGGACACGAGCCGCTCGGCGTACCGGAAGACGGCCCGCCCGATCCCGAACGCGCGCGTCGCGGTGACGGCGACCATCAGATACAGCACGGGCGGCTGCTCGGACGCCCGTGAGATGAGGTATCCGGACACGGCCATGAGCCCGACGGCGGATCCGAGGGCCAGACTCCCCAGCACCAGCGCCAGGACGAACCGCCCCCGCAGGGCTCCGACGGCGGCCCGCATCCTGGCGAGGGGGTGGGCGCCCCGGACGTGACCGGAGCCGCCGGTGCCTTCGGCCTCGGCGCGGTACGGGGCGGGAGCAGGGCCGCCGGGGACCCCGGGCTCGGACAGGGAACCCACCGCGCCGGAACCGGCACCGGCGCCCGCGCCGGACTCACCGTGCCTTCCGGCGGTACCGGCCGCACTGGGCGGCCCCAGGACCACTCCCGCAGTCGCCGACCCCGCCGTCCGACGTACGTCGGCCGACCCGCCCGGCATGGCGTCCGCGGCAGCGGCCGATCCGGAACCGGCAGCCGTCCCCGGTCCGGCCGGTGCACCGATTCCACGCGTCCCAGAGAGCGGACCCGCGGCGGCCGATCCGGACGACCGACGCCCCTCCCTCCGCCAGTTCGGCGCGACGTCCGCGGCGGCCGACCCGGAATCGGCCGCGTACCCGGAGTCCGGTATCCGGCCGGTGCCGGACGGCCGGACGGTCGCCCCGCCGTCGCCGGCGCCAGGCTCCCCGAGCCCTCCGGCAGCACCGACCCCACCGGGCCCGGAGAGCATCGCCGCGGTCGCCGACCCCGGCGGGCGATGCGCGTCGAGCCGCCGGTTCGGCGTGGCGTCCCTGACGGCTGTCCCGCCACCGGCAGCCGCGCCCGGTCCGGCCGGTGCACCTACCCCACCGGGCCCCGCGGTCGCGCAGTGCGCCCGGCCGCCCAGTTCGATCACCCGGTCCGCCACGGACAGCAGTGCCGGGCGGTGGATCACCAGGAGGACCGTGCGGCCCACCGCCAGACGGCGGACCGCCTCCACGACGCCCGCCTCCGTCTCGCCGTCGAGCGCCGCCGTGGGCTCGTCCAGCAGGAGGAGCGGGCGGTCGGCGAGGAAGGCCCGTGCCAGGGCGAGGCGTTGGCGCTGGCCGGACGAGAGTCCCGCGCCGTCCTCGCCGAGCGGTGTGTCCGCGCCCTGGGGGAGCGCGGTCACGAAGTCGTACGCCCCCGCGTCGCGCAGCGCCTTCCGCACGGCGGTGGCGTCCGCGTCCGGCCGGGCCAGGGTGATGTTCTCCGCGATCGTGCCCGCGAAGAGGTACGGGTGCTGCGGCACCCAGGCGATCTGTTCGCGCCAGCGGTCGAGGTCCAGGGACGACAGATCGGTCCCGCCCACCCGTACACGGCCCTCCGTGGGTGCCGTGAAACCGAGCAGCACGTTGAGCAGCGTCGTCTTCCCGGCGCCGCTCGGGCCGACCAGGGCTACCGTCTCGCCCGGTTCGACCACCAGCGTCGCCGCGTCCAACGAGGGCTCCGTACGGCCCTCGTGGCGGACCGTCACGCCCTGCAGCTCCAGCCGCAGCGAGCCCGGCACATCCGAACCGCCGCCCGCAC
>NZ_JAAPBF010000109.1 GCF_022695985.1 Streptomyces sp. NP-1717
GGTCCCGCCACTCACGTGTCTCCGGGCTGTCGGCCACCCAGCCGTCGAGCAGCCCCCGGACCAGTCCGGGCGGCGCGGCTATGCCGCACTCACGCTCGGGCACCCACAGCTCGCCCTCCGTACGATGCCCGAGCGGTCCCGGATGTCCCGGCTCACTGTGATCGTGCGGATCGAGATGTTCGCCGTCGCCCTCGGCGCTCGGCATCCGGCTCTCCGAGCAGGCCCGGCAGAGCAGTCGTACGGAGGACGACCAGTCCTCGGCGGCGAACCCCGCGTCGGCCGCGAGCCGCTCCAGGGCGTCCCGGTCGGATTCGGTCGCCGCCTCCAGCAGCACCACCCAGGTCGGCACGGGCGACGGGGCCCACAGCTCGATCTCGTCGAAGACCGGGAAGGCGCGCGCGGCGCCGCTCGACCCCGCCGCGGTCGTACGCTCACCGTTCGGCACACCGTCGTGCAGGACGACCTCGCCCCAGCGGCGGCCCGACGACGGCAGCGGGATGGACAGGATCTCGATCCGGGCCGGGTCGAGCCTGCGGCCCCAGACGACCTCGGCTTCGCCCTCGGGCGAGAGCCGGACGGCCGCGCTGCCCAGCTCCATGCCGACGGGCTCACCGGTCGCGGCGGCCGTGTACTGATTGCCGGGCACCTTGAGGCCGTACGCCTGCCAGGCCCGCCGGGCCAGCGGCCAGTCCTGGAGCGCGGTGGCCGCGATCCCGACGTTCCACCAGTCGGGTGCTCCGGCCTCCTTGTCGAGGAGCGCGACGGCACGCAGCCCGGCGGCCCGCGCCTGCTCCCAGTCGTGCCGGAACTTGTGCAGCAGAGCCAGGTTGAACCAGGACTCGGAGAGCCAGGGCTCCAGATCCGCCGCACGGGTGAGCAGCGCACCCGCGTCCTCGTACCGCCCGTCGCCGATCAGCGTGAACGCCCGGTCGGTGGCCTGCCGCCACGAGGCGGAGGGCCGATGCCGTACCTTCCCGAAGATCTTCACGATTCCCGCCTGCCGGTCGCTCGGGTCTGTGCCCCCGTACACCCTCTTGGACTCCTCTTCGCATCCAACCATGCCCGGTCGGACGCTCGCTCCTTACCCATGGGTTACCCAGCCCGACCAGGGGTCAGACCACCGCGTGACAGGACGCGCGCGAGGGATTCCACGACCTCCGGCTGGTAGTCGTGGCCGGTGCCCAGGCGTAGTCGCTCCAGTGCGCTGAGCGCTCCCGTCGCCCCTCCGCCGCCGCCCGCCCCCGCGGTGGCGAGATCGTCGTACGCGTTGACGGTGCGGACGATCCGGGCCGGCAGAGGCTGCTCGCGGTACGGATCGGCCTGCCGCTCCACGACGACGGCGACCGCCGACGGAACCCCGGTCCGGCGCACGACGGCCCCGCCGAGCAGTGCGATCCGCCGCTGCTCGGTGACCGGCAGCAGGGCGGTCGCGCCGTCGGGCACGGGGTCGACGAGCGAGAGCTGGCCGATGTCGTGCATCAGTGCCGCGTGTTCGAGGACGGTCAGCTCCCTCCCGGAGAGGCCCAGCTCACGGCCGACGGCGCGGCTCAGCTCGGCGACCCTGTGGGCGTGGCCGTGACGGGTGTATCCGGCGATCTCGGTGGCGCGGGCGAGCGAGGCGATGGTCTGCCGGTAGGTCGTACGGACCGCCGCGTACCGCCGGAACGACAGCTGGGTCAGCAGCAGCGGCACACAGAAGACCGGCAGCGCCCACAGCCCCGCGACGGCGACGCCGAGCGCCATCACCGCGCCGGTCGCGCAGACGGCCGAGCCGATGCAGGTCAGGGCGCGCAGCTCGTCGCGCAGGAGCGGACCGTAGGGATGGCCGGTACGGGCCCGCAGGATCAGCGCGGCGAGGACCGCGTCGCACAGCGCGGTCAGGATCAGTAGGAGGAGGAGCAGAAGGGCGTGGTACGGGCTCTCGCCGACGCGCTCGCCCCATGCGCCCGAGGCGACGAGCGGCTGGAAACAGACGGCGGCGAAGCCGACGGTGAGCACGCGTCGTGCCACGTGGTCGAGCGTGGGACCGCTGCCCCGGGCGACATGCGGTACGGCTCCGAGGAGGACCGCCGCGACGACGACGGCGACGGTCTGGAGGACGCCGTGCTCGGCCGGCCGGCCCGCGCTCTGGCCGAGCAGCGCGTACGCGAGGGCTCCGGCGGCCGCGAGGGGCGCGGGCTCGCGCTCATCGGGGAGGGCGCCTCGGCGGACGAGTTCGCCGAGGGTGACGAGAAGGCCGAAGGCGAGCGCGTTCCGGGGCTCGACGACGCCGTGCCACAGGGTCTGTCCGAGCCCGGCCCCGGCGAGCCCGAGCGCGGCACCGCGGACGGCGACGAGGGTGAGGGAGAGCCGGGGAGGCGGGGCGTGCGGAGCGTTCACGGGCGACCGCCGGGAGCCCCCGGGAGCCGGGTCCTGCGTCGGCCGTTCGAGTGAGGCGAGGGCGGGGCGTTCCTCCGGGGGGCGGCGACGGCGTTCCCTGACGCCGGGAGCCGCGCCCCGGCGGGCCCGGCCGGTATCTTCCGCACCGGGCCCGGCGGGGGCTGCGGCACGGGATCCGGTTCGTCCGACGTCACCGCCGTCTGCCAGCCGTGGCGGTCCAGCGCCCGTACGAGCGCCCGCACCATCCTCGGGTCGAACTGGGAGCCCGCGCAGCGCCGTAACTCCTCCACCGCCACCGGCACGGGACGCGCCCGCCGGTAGGACCGGGTCGAGGTCATGGCGTCGAAGGCGTCCGCGACGGCGACGACCCTCGCGAACTCGGGGATCTCGGCACCCGCCAGTCCGTACGGGTAGCCGCTGCCGTCGAGTCTCTCGTGGTGGTGCAGGATCGCCGACCGGGCCTCGCCGAGGAAGTCGATGCCGCGCACGATCTCGTGGCCGTACTCGGGGTGCAGTTCGATGACGCGCCGCTCCTCGGGGGTCAGCGGCCCGTCCTTGCGCAGCACGCGCGTGGGGACGCCGAGTTTGCCCACGTCGTGCAGGATCCCGGCGAACCGGAGGACTTCCAGGCGTTCGCCGGCCATGCCGAGCTCGCCGGCGATCATCGCCGACGCCCGCCCCACGCGTTCGCTGTGGCCGCGCGTGTACCGGTCCTTGAGGTCGACGGCCTGCACGAGTGCCCTGATGGTCGCCTGGTGGGCGGCGCGTTCGCGGTGGTACTGCGCGAAGACCCAGCAGGAGATGTACATCGGCAGTAGTACCAAGAGCGCGGAGAGCGGCCCGTAGGGGCTGCGCCACAGGACGGCCATCATCAGCCCGGCCAGGGCGTGCGCGCCGTACGGGGCGAGTGAGCGCGACAGCAGGCCGCGCCAGGCGGTGCGGACGGGGCGCCGTTCTGCGGTGGCGAGGATGCCGCCGTCGAGCGCGCTGAGGACCAGACAGAAGGCGAGCGCCCCGGCCCCGGCGGGCAGCAGGACGTACGGGAAGTCGGGGACGCCGGGGGCTCCCGGAACGCCGTGGCCGGTAGCGGTGGCGCCGCCCAGCGCGGCCGGTCCTCCGAGGAGCCGGTGGGCCTGGGCGGCGGCCCAGACGGCGAGGGCGAGCTGGGCCGCGCGCCACACGCGGCGGATCCCGGCCGGCCGGCGAGCGACCTGGCCGGCCAGCGCGCCGGGGACGGCCACGAGCGCGGCGGCCGGGGGCGGCAGCAGGAACGCGGCGGTGAGGAGCACGGGGAAGAACGATCCGGCGGCGACGGGTACCGCGCCGCGCACCGACCTCCCGAGGAAGCGGCAGCGGGCGGGCGTCTCGCAGAGCGCGTACAGCGTGCCGAGCAGCAGGACGGCGGGCCACAGGCTCTCCGTTCCCGCCACGGGGCCCAGGTGCAGCCCGGGCAGCGCGAAGGCGGGGAGCACGCACACGAGGGCCCCCAGCACGGCGCAGCAGATGTACGCGCGCGCCGCTCCCGGAATGGCGTTCACCCCGCTCTCACCCGCACCCGCCCCCTTGCCACCGGCCCGAAAGGAAGGGCCAGGCTAGCCAGTTGGGCATCGGCTCACGGGCCCGCGGCGGTGATTAGCACCATCGGGTGATGGTGCGGGGAAACAGACGCGGGGCGCGCCGCGATGTGCGCGGGCGCGCCCCGTAGGCGTGTCGGTACTGCTGTCGCCGGCTACTCGTTGGCGGTGGCCGTCCGGTCGGTGTCGACTTCCGTCACGTCACGCTCGGGCACGGCGTGGCCCGCCCGGATGAGGTCGATCCGTCCCATGACCTTGGCCCGCAGATCGGTCGGTACGTCGTCCTGCCCGCAGCACCGCTTGACCAGTTTCTTCACGGCCTGTTCGAGTCCGTACTTCTCCAGACACGGCGAGCACTCGTCGAAGTGCTCCTCGAACTTGGTGCAGTCCTTGTCCGGCATCTCCCGGTCGAGGTACTCGTAAAGATGGTCGAGAACTTCGGTGCAATCCGTCTCGTGCGGCTCTCCGCAACTCATGAGCCCGAGCCTTTCCGATCGTCCGACGACTCTCCGGCGCCGGCCGGGGCAAGCCCGCGCTCGCGGGCGTAGTCCTCAAGCATGCCGCGCAGTTGACGCCGGCCACGGTGCAGTCGCGACATCACCGTACCGATGGGTGTCCCCATGATGTCCGCGATCTCCTTGTACGCAAAGCCCTCTACGTCGGCGAGATACACGGCGATGCGGAACTCCTCGGGAATCGCCTGGAGCGCTTCCTTGACGTCGGAGTCGGGAAGGTGGTCGAGCGCCTGGGACTCGGCGGAGCGCAGCCCGGTCGACATGTGCGACTCGGCGCGCGCCAGCTGCCAGTCCTCGATCTCCTCGGCGGCGCTGCGCTGGGGCTCACGCTGCTTCTTGCGATACGAGTTGATGAAGGTGTTGGTGAGGATGCGGTACATCCACGCCTTGAGGTTCGTGCCCTCACGGAATTGGTGGAAGGAGCCGTACGCCTTGGCGTAGGTCTCCTGCACGAGGTCCTCGGCATCGGCCGGATTGCGCGTCATGCGCAGCGCGGCCGAGTACATCTGGTCGAGATAGCCGAGTGCGTCCCGCTCGAAACGGGCGTTCCGCTCGGCGGCTGACTCTTCCCTGTGGCCGTCGTCGGTCCCTGTGTCGGTCCCAGTGACCGGACCCACCTCCTCCAACGCTGCGGCGGGCCCGAAGGCGGACCCACTCGAATCGGAGAATAGTCGACCTTGTGCCGGGGCGGGCCGCACCGCGGTCTCGCCCGACGGCCGAGCGGGCGTGGTCCTGGGTGCGGAGAGCACCGTCCACTCCACTTCGGTGGCGTGCGACCGGGCGGGGCAGATGGTCGAACCCATGCGACGGACTCCCTTTCCAGGATCTGTGTACCGACATCTGGCACAACAGCCGCCGCCCACGACGCATTCCCGGGTGCGCGGCCACGCTCCGTCAGCGGGCCGACTGTGACCGGATCCACTTCCCGACGCCGTCGGTGAGGACGTTCAGTGCCTCGTCCTGGGTGATCGTGGCCCGCTTGGGCACGGCGAAGGAGTGGTCCCCGTACGGCACCTCCAGCAGCTCGTGGCCGCCGCCGGGGCTCCCGGCGGAGCCGGCGGGGAATTCGGCGGGCTTTCCGAAGGGGTCGTTGCCGCCCTGGACGACGAGCGTGGGCACCGCGGCCCCGAGCAGTTCGTCGGCGCGGGACTTCTCCGGGCGGCCGGGCGGGTGCAGCGGGAAGCTCAGTGCCAGTACGGCGTGGGCGCCCAGCTCGCTCGCGGTACGGCAGGCCACACGGGCTCCGGCGCTGCGCCCGCCCGCGACGACGGGCAGGCCCCGGCCTGCCAGCGCCGGCCACAGGGCCCGCCAGCCGGTGTCGAGGGTCTTGGGCGCCGGTGCCAGCTTCTTCCCGGCGACCCGCCACGGCTGCTCGACCAGCGCCACGCTCACCCCGAGCGGGGGCAGCGCGGCGGCGAGCGCCTGGAGGTCGCGCGCCTCGATGCCGCCGCCCGCGCCGTGGCCGACGGCGAGGACGAGCCGCGCGGGCGTCCCCTTCTTGGGAAGGTGCCAGGTGATACGGGCGTCGCCCGCGGGGGTGTCGACGATCTCGCTCTGCATGGCACCAGGATCACATCGGCGCACGGGAAGGCCGGGGATCCCCGGCCTGTGCGGCGCACGCGGCCTCGGCGGGACCCGCACCCGACGGGCCTGCCTCTTACCGGCCTCTGCCTCTGCTGACCGTCTCTAGAAGAGGGTGCTCTCCTCGGGCGCCGCCAGCTCCTCCAGGAGCTCCGGCCCGTTGTTCCGTACGTTGCTGACGGCCGTCGCGACGGGATAGGCGCGCATCAGCCCCTCCGGGGGCGGCGCGAGCAGCTCGCGCAGCTCCTCCGGGTCAGTGCGGGCCGGATCCAGCCACGCGTCCCAGCGGTCGGGCGTCAGCATCAGGGGCATCCGGGGGTGGATGTCGGCGAGCGACCCGGGCCCCTCGGCGGGGGCCACCCCGAGCGGGCCGGTCTCCGCCTCGGTGGTGATGACCGAGCAGGTCACCCACCAGGCGTTCGGATGGTCGTCGGGCAGGGTCTTGTCGCGCCAGAACTCGTACAGGCCGGCCAGGGCCATGACCGATCCGTCGGCCGGGGTGACGAAGTACGGCTGCTTGCGGGGCCGCTTCTTCTTGCCCTGCTCCTCCAGCTGCCGCTCCTCGGGGGCCGTGACCCACTCGTAGTAGCCGTCGGCCGGTATGAGGCAGCGCCGGGAGGCGAAGGGCCGCCGGAAGGAGGGCTTCTCGTGCACCGTCTCCGCGCGCGCGTTGACCATCCGGGCGCCGCCCTCGGGCGTCTTGGACCAGGACGGCACGAGCCCCCACTTGAGCGTGCGGAGCTGACGTACGGGTGCGGGGTCGTTGGCGCCCTTCACCGGGCGCTCCAGGACGACGTAGACCTCTTTGGTAGGGGCGACGTTCCAGTCGGGCGCGAGGGTCTCCTCCGGTTCCCACTTCTCGACGTCGAAGAGCCCGACGAGATCCTCCGGCCTCCGGCTCGCCGCGTACCGACCGCACATGTTCGACCACCCCTTGCCCATGACCCGACGCCCGCGCCGGATCACGCTACCGACACCCCTCCAACCCTCGCAGATTGTCCGGTGACGGTGTGCCGGGGCAAGTGGCGGACGGCGATCAGGCCGCCGCCGCCCCGCTGGGACCGGGAACGGTCCCGGCCCCAGCGGGGACGGATCTCGGCTCCGCCCTCGCCTCGGTCAGCGGATGTTGACGTCGACGCAGGCGTAGAACGCGTTCGCGGTGTCGAAGACGTTCCAGACGGCCAGGACCTTCTGATTGCCGCGGATGCTGCCGAAGTTGACGTTGTGGCTCACGGTCGCGCCGGGCTGGGCGCCACCGTCGTTGAACTCGGCGACCTTGGTGTTGCCGACGAAGTACTGCCAGGTGCTGGTGCGGTGCCGCGCCGTCAGCGTCCAGGTGAACGTCTGGTTGGCGCTGATGTTGGAGCGCTGCCAGCCCTTGCTGTCGTCGTTCAGCTCGGCGAACCGGGCGACGCCGCCGTGGCAGTTCTTCTGGCCCTTCGGGCCCTCGACGCTCTGCGGTTCCCACTTGATGTCGCCGCAGGAGACGACGCCGGTCTTGCACTGGTCCTGGCGGCTGGCGGGTGAGTTGATCCAGCCGTGGGCGCCGGCGGTCGGGGCGGGGAGGGTGACGGCGATGATCGGCGCGACCGCCGCACTCAGTACGAGGCCGAGACGGGTTTTCTTGTGCATGACAACTCCTTCGTGGTGACGTCCGACGGGACCGGTGCCGAAGGCGCGCAGGCTCCGACCCGTGAGGGACTCACTGCGTGTGGGGAACTCGCGAAGGTGCACGAACAGTTGCATCGACAGCCGGTGAGGTCCGGTGACGGTCCGGCGCCAGAGCTGTCGCGGGGCTTTCCATTCTTCGATGTTCTACTAGGTCTAGACCATGACAGCCGCTCTCGGGTGCGTCAAGACGTGAACTGCCCTTGACCGCACGTGGCTTGAAAGCCCCCGGGCGCCCTACGGACCCCCCGCCGTTCACCCAAGTGCCACACTGCGACGACGCACATCCTCCTAAGGAGCCGCCCGAGCGATGATCAGCACCGACTCCAGCGCCCTCGCCGCCGCCTCGATGGGCGATCTGTGGGATCGCGTCTCCGGCACCCAGCCCGTCCCCGACGACTGGCTGGTGATCGCCACCGCCGTCGTCGCGCTCGCCGCCGTCGTCCCGCACTCCCTGTGGCGGCTGTCGCGCAACGCCGTCACCATCGCCCACGAGGGCGGGCACGGCCTCGTGGCCCTCCTCACCGGCCGCAAGCTCGACGGCATCCGGCTGCACTCCGACACCTCGGGCCTGACCGTCAGCCGCGGCAAGCCCACCGGCATCGGCATGATCCTCACCGCGGCGGCCGGCTACACGGCCCCGCCGCTGCTGGGCCTGGGCGGCGCCTGGCTGCTCGCCGCGCACCACATCACACTGCTGCTGTGGCTGGCCACGGCCCTGCTGCTGGTGATGCTCGTGATGATCCGCAACGCGTACGGGGCGCTCACCGTCATCGTGACGGGTGCGGCCTTCCTGCTGATCTCCTGGCTGACCGGCCCGACCGTGCAGGCCGCGTTCGCGTACGCCGCGGTGTGGTTCCTGCTCCTCGGCGGCGTACGCCCGGCCTTCGAGCTCCAGTCCAAGCGGCGGCACGGCGGCGCCCCCGACTCCGACGCCGACCAGCTCGCGCGGCTGACGCACGTACCACCCGCGATGTGGCTGTTCCTCTTCCACGCCGTCTCGCTGTGCTCGCTGATCGGCGGAGGCACCTGGCTGCTCGGCCTGTAGGGCCGCGGGGCCGTCACCGGGGGTCTAGGCGGCGCAGGCCGGACGCGGCGCTTCCGCGAGCCGGTCGGCGGCCCCATACCACCTCAGTATTACGCCCCGATTTCAACGGATTTGATCGAGATCGGGTCCGTTGTGCAGCCATTAAAGTAAGGGCCATGACCGAAAGCGCCGTGCACCCTGCCCCCTGGCCCGCCCCGTACGCGAGCGGGGCCGTCGAAGCGACGGTCACCGTGCCCGGATCGAAATCGGTCACGAACCGCGGACTCGTCCTGGCCGCGCTCGCCGCCGAACCCGGCTGGCTGCGCCGCCCCCTGCGCTCACGCGACACGCTCCTGATGGCGGACGCCCTGCGCGCGATGGGCGTCGGCATCGAGGAGACGGTCTCCTCCAGTTCGGCCGCCGCGGGCTCCATGACCCCCGCGCGCGCCGCCGGCGGCCCGTCGTTCACCGGCGAGGCCTGGCGGATCTTCCCCAACGGACTGCACGGCCCGGCCACGGTCGACGTCGGCAACGCGGGTACGGTCATGCGCTTCCTGCCGCCCGTCGCCACCCTCGCCGACGGCCCCGTCCACTTCGACGGCGATCCCCGCTCCTACGTACGCCCGCTCAACGGCGTCATCGACGCCCTGCGCGCCCTCGGCGCCCGCATCGACGACGAGGGCCGCGGCTCGCTCCCGCTGACCGTCCACGGCGGCGGCGCCCTGGAAGGCGGCACGGTCGAGATCGACGCCTCGTCGTCGTCCCAGTTCGTCTCCGCGCTGCTGCTGTCGGGCCCGCGCTTCAACCAGGGCGTCGAGGTGCGGCACGTCGGCGCCACCCTCCCGTCCCTGCCCCACATCCGGATGACCGTCGACATGCTGCGCCGCGTCGGCGCCCAGGTCGACGAGCCGGAGACGGGCGGCGAGCCCAACGTCTGGCGGGTCTCCCCCAGCGCGGTGCTCGGCCGCGACCTGACCGTCGAGCCGGACCTCTCCAACGCCCAGCCGTTCCTCGCCGCCGCCCTCGTGACCGGCGGCCGGGTGACCGTACGGGACTGGCCCATCCGCACCACCCAGCCCGGCGACGCGCTGCGCCGCATCTTCACCGAAATGGGCGGTTCCTGTGAACTGACCGAGCAGGGGCTGCACTTCAGCGGCGGCGGCCGGATCCACGGCATCGACGTCGACCTGAGCGAGGTCGGCGAGCTGACCCCCGGCATCGCGGCCGTCGCCGCACTCGCCGACAGCCCCTCCACGCTGCGCGGCGTCGCCCATCTGCGGCTGCACGAGACGGACCGGCTGGCCGCCCTCACCAAGGAGATCAACGAGCTCGGCGGCGACGTCACCGAGACCGCCGACGGCCTCCACATCCGCCCGCGCCCCCTGCACGGCGGCGTCTTCCACACGTACGAGGACCACCGCATGGCCACGGCCGGCTCGATCATCGGCCTCGTCGTCGACGGCGTGGAGATCGAGAACGTCGCGACGACGTCCAAGACCCTGCCCGATTTCCCGCGGATGTGGACCGAGATGCTCGCGGGAGCGGGAGCCTGACGCGATGCGGCGCTACGGCAAGAACCCCGACGAGGACGACATCCGCTCCCGCCCCAATCCCAAGGGCAACCGGCCACGTACGAACATCCGTCCCAAGCACGAGGACGCGGCCGGAGGGATGGTCCTGACCGTCGACCGGGGCCGGCTCACCTGTCTGGTGGGCGACACCGTCGTCCTGGCGATGAAGGCGCGCGAACTGGGCCGCAAGGCCGCCGTGGTCGGTGACCAGGTGTCGCTCGTCGGGGACCTGAGCGGCAGGAAGGACACGCTCGCGCGCATCGTGCGGATCGAGAAGCGACGCTCCGTACTGAGGCGCACGGCGGACGACGACGACCCGTTCGAGCGAGTGGTCGTCGCCAACGCCGACCAGCTCGCCGTGGTCACCGCACTCGCCGACCCCGAACCGCGCCCCCGGCTGATCGACCGCTGTCTGGTCGCGGCGTTCGACGCCGGCCTCGAACCGCTGCTGATCCTGACCAAGTCCGACCTGGCGTCGGCGGACGAACTGCTGGAGACCTACCGGCCGCTGGGGATCCGTTACGTCGTCACACGACGGGACGAACTGGCCTCCGGCGAGGCGGCCGACCGCGTACGGGAGTACCTCGAAGGACGGATGACCGCCTTCGTCGGGCACTCCGGCGTCGGCAAGACGACCCTCGTCAACGCCTTGGTGCCGGACGACCGGCGCCGTACGACCGGCCTGGTCAACGCGGTGACCGGGCGCGGCAGGCACACCACCACCTCGGCGCTCGCGCTGCCGCTGGTGAAGGCGGACGGCTGGGTGATCGACACTCCCGGCATCCGCTCCTTCGGCCTTCACCACGTCGATCCCTCGCGCGTCATCCTGGCCTTCCCGGATCTCGTGCCGGGGACCGAGAACTGCCCGCGCGGCTGCAGCCACGACGAACCGGACTGCGCGCTCGACGCATGGGTGGCCGACGGACACGCCGACCCGTCGAGGCTCGACTCGCTGCGCCGCCTGCTCTCCACCCGCGAACGGCGCGAGGGCGACTGACCCCGCCCTGTTTGCCGCCCACAAGCCCCGGTAAGTGCATAAACTCACCAAGTCTCGGCGAGCCCTACCAAGGGTTACCAAGGCGTGGAAAAGACGCGGTGGGCGAAACGGGGAGGCACAGACGATGGCGTGGCTGCTGGTCGTGGTCGCGGGGCTGCTCGAAACGGGCTTCGCCGTCTGTCTCAAGCTCTCCCACGGGTTCACCCGGCTCTGGCCGACGGTCGCCTTCGCGGTCTTCGCGCTGGCCAGCTTCGGCCTGCTGACCCTCTCCCTCAAGAAGCTGGACGTCGGACCGGCGTACGCGGTGTGGACCGGCATCGGCGCGGCCGGTACGGCGATCTACGGAATGATCTTCCTGGACGACCTGGTCTCGACGCTGAAGATTGTCTCGATCTCGCTGGTCATCATCGGGGTCATCGGCCTCCAGCTCTCGGGTTCGTCCCAGCACTGACCGCCGCGACCGGCCCGGCGACGGCCGCGCGCACCAGGCGCCCGACGGGCTCTCCGTCGGGCGCGACGACATGCGCGAGAGCGAGCCGTACGGCCAGCTCGCACCGGAAGGCCAGCTCGGCGGAGTCGTCCTTCGTACGGAGGGCGGGCTCGGGGGCACGTGACGGCGTGACGGAGCGGCCGTTCTCGGGCCGGGGCTGATCGGATCGGGCCTGATCGGGCCGGAGTTGATCGGGGCGGGCTCGCTCCGGTGCGCGGTGCTGCGGCGTACGTCCCTGGTCGGCACGCGCCTGGTCCGCCCGCGCCTGTTCGACACGGGCCCGCTGCACCCGCCCGGCCTGCACACGCAGCGCGTCCGTACGCGGCTGGTCGCCCCGCAGCGCGTCCGTACGGCCCCGGTGGTCCGGCCTCCCCGGGTCCAGCGCTGCCACCGCCCGGTTCCGTACCGCCGCCACCAGCTCCGCCGGAGCGGGCGGCCCGGTGTCCGCGCGGCGCTGGGCGGGCGCGCCCCCCGGATGGGCCGCCGGGCGCAGCGGACGGGGCGCCGGGTGGCGTTCGGTCCAGCCGTCGGTGAGAAGGGCCCGCAGCAGGGGTCTGGAGCGCGCCTCGGACACCGTCCACTCGGCCACCGACACCAGACGGTCGACCGCGTCCGCCGGCTCGGCCAGCAGCCGCTCGACGCCGTACAGGTACAGATCCGCCTCGCGCCGTACGAGCGCGCGGGCGAGACCGTCCTTGCTGCCGAATTCGTTGTAGAGGGTCTGCCGCGAGACCCCGCCGGCCGACGCGACGTCGACCATCCTGACGGCGGACCAGGACTGGTCCGTGAGCGCCGAAAGTGCGGCGTTGAGTAGGGCTTCACGCGCTGTAGGCATCGTTTGCCTCCCGGGCCGTTCGGCTCCGCACTCAGAGTTGACGCAGCCCCGCGCGCTGTCAAGAGGACCGGAAGCGGCTCCGGCCGCCCGCCGGGCGCCCGCGGCACCGGCGCGTAGCCCGATCTTGGACGCTGTCGATACTGTGACGACCATGCCCGATTACCACGATGATCTGCGACTCGCCCATGTCCTCGCGGACGCCGCCGACGCCGCGACGATGGACCGGTTCAAGGCCCTCGACCTGAAGGTCGACACCAAACCGGACATGACTCCGGTGAGTGAGGCCGACAAGTCGGCCGAGGAGCTGATCCGCGGCAATCTCCAGCGCGCGCGGCCCCGTGACGCCGTCCTGGGCGAGGAGTACGGGATCGAGGGCACCGGCCCGCGCCGCTGGGTCGTCGACCCGATCGACGGCACCAAGAACTACGTACGCGGCGTCCCCGTCTGGGCGACGCTGATCTCACTGATGGTGGCGGGCGAGGGCGGCTACGAGCCGGTGGTCGGCGTGGTGTCGGCGCCCGCGCTGGCGCGCCGCTGGTGGGCGGCCAAGGGCGGCGGCGCGTACTCGGGCCGCAGCCTCTCCGCGGCGACCCGGCTGCATGTCTCGAAGGTCTCGCGCATCGGGGACGCCTCGTTCGCACACGCGTCGCTGAAGGGCTGGGAGGAGCAGGGCCGCCTCGACGGGTTCCTGGACCTGACCCGGGCCTGCTGGCGTACGCGCGGGTACGGCGACTTCTGGCCGTACATGATGGTCGCCGAGGGCTCGGTGGACATGTGCGCGGAGCCGGAGCTCTCGCTGTGGGACATGGCGGCGCCGTCGATCATCGTCCAGGAGGCGGGCGGGCGGTTCACGGGCCTGGACGGGCGTTCGGGGCCGCACAGCGGCAACGCGGCGGCGTCGAACGGGGTGCTGCACGAGGAGCTGCTCGGCTACCTGAACCAGCGCTACTGAGCGACGCCCACCTGCGCCCGGCCGAGATTTTACCGTCGGCGATAGGCCATTCGGGGGATCGGGAAATCCTTGGGGCGCCGGGGGCGTACGGTTCCGGTCGTCGCGCGCCGGACGTCTCGCTCCGCCCGCCCCCTTGTTGACTCACCGTGCCGGTGTCACTCTGAGACTACCCCCACTTGTGAACTTGTGAATTCGTTCTCCAGCAGAGGGACCGGTTCACCGAAGGAGGTGGCTCCATCCATGCTCGTCCGTGACGCCATGAGCACGGTGGTCCTCACCATCGGGCCCACCCACACACTCCGCCAGTCCGCGCAGCTGATGGCGGCACGCCGGGTCGGCGCGGCCGTCGTCCTGGACACCGACAACTGCGGCCTCGGGATCATCACCGAGCGTGACATCCTGATCTCGATCGGCGCCGATCAGGATCCGGACGAGGAACTCGCCGGCACGCACACCACCACCGAGGTCGTGTTCGCCTCACCGGTCTGGACCCTGGAGGAGGCGGCCGAGGCGATGACACACGGCGGCTTCCGTCATCTGATCGTGTGCGACGACCGGGAGCCGGTCGGCATCGTCTCCGTACGCGACATCATCCGCTGCTGGGCCCCGGTCGCGCGGCGCCCGTCGGCGCTGACCGGCTGAGGTCCCGGCCGGCCGGAGCATCTCGCGGGGCGGCGATGGAAGCCGGATCCGTCCCGGAACCCGGCTTCCACCACCTCATCGGCAAGGGCGTCAGCCGCGCAGTGCCTGGACCGCGCTGTCCAGCCGCTTGCCGAAGTCTCCGTCCGCCTTACGGAAGTTGCCGACCGCCCGCTCGGCGATGTCGTCGCGCGAGACCTGGGAGATGAACTGGGCGAGGTTGTCCACCAGTCGGACCTTCTCGTCCTCCGACATCAGCCGGTAGAGATTGCCGGCCTGCACGAAGTCGTTGTCCTCGGCGTGGCCGGGGGCCTCGGTGCTGCCCGTGGCGCCGGCGACCGGGAGGGGCTGCCAGAGCGGCCTGTCCGTCTGGAACGGGCCGCCGAAGCTGTTCGGCTCGTAGTTCTTGGCGCCCTTGTGGCGGCCGTCGTACAGGAGTCCGTCGCGGCTGTTCGTCCGCGCCTCGGTGGCGTGCGGACGGTTCACCGGCAGGTGGTCGGCGTTGATGCCGACGCGGTAGCGGTGGGCGTCGCCGTACGCGAACAGCCGGCCCTGGAGCATCTTGTCGGGCGAGGGGCCGATGCCGGGCACGAAGTGCGCCGGGCTGAAGATCGACTGCTCGACCTCGGCGAAGATGTTCTCCGGGTTGCGGTTGAGCTCCAGCCTGCCGATCTCGACCGGCGGGTAGTCCTCGTGCGGCCAGACCTTGGTCAGGTCGAACGGGTTGAAGCGGTAGCCGGCCGCGTCCGCCGCGGGCATGACCTGGATCTGCACGGTCCAGGACGGGAATTCACCGCGCTCGATCGACTCGCGGAGGTCGCGCTGGTGGCTGTCGGGGTCGGTGCCGGCGAGCCGGTTCGCCTCGTCGGTGGTGAGGTTCTTGATGCCCTGGTCGGTCTTGAAGTGGTACTTGACCCAGAAGACCTCGCCGGCCTCGTTGTTCCACTGGTAGGTGTGCGAGCCGTAGCCGTTCATGTGGCGCAGCGTGGCCGGGATGCCCCGGTCGCCGAACAGCCAGGTCACCTGGTGCGTCGACTCGGGGCTCAGGCCCCAGAAGTCCCATACGTTGTCAGCCTCCTGGCTGCCCGTGTACGGGTCGCGCTTCTGGGTGTGGATGAAGTCGGGGAACTTGATGGCGTCCTTGATGAAGAACACCGGGGTGTTGTTGCCGACGAGGTCGTAGTTGCCCTCCTCGGTGTAGAACTTCAGCGCGAAGCCGCGCGGGTCGCGGACCGCGTCGGCCGAGCCGAGGTTGCCGGCCACGGTGGAGAAGCGCAGGAAGGTCTCGGTCCGCTTGCCCACCTCGGAGAGGAACTTGGCACGCGTCCACCGCGACACGTCACGGGTGAGCGTGAAGGTGCCGTACGCGCCGGCGCCGCGGGCGTGCACGATCCGCTCCGGAATGCGCTCGCGGTTGAAGTGGGCGAGCTTCTCCAGAAGGGCCTGGTCCTGAACCAGAACGGGACCACCGGCGCCGGCCGTCTCGCTGTTCTGGTTGTCGGCCACCGGCGCGCCGGCCTCCGTAGTAAGCGGTCCCTGCGTCACGTGCGCCTCCCGGTCGTCCTGCTGAACCTGTGCCTCGGCGGTTGCCTGTCACGATCCTACGATGGACTTTGTCTAAGTCAAGCAGGGGTCCAACTCCACACTCGTTCAGGATCTGGGCGGCTTCACTGTTAAGCTGATCCTCATGAGTGACCTGTTGGAACGACTTCGCGAACGCGGCTGGCGGATGACCGCCCAGCGCCGTGTGGTGGCCGAGGTCCTCGACGGGGACCACGTACACCTCACGGCGGACGAGGTGCACGCGCGGGCCGTCGCCCGGCTGCCCGAGATCTCCCGGGCGACCGTGTACAACACCCTCGGCGAGATGGTGACGCTCGGAGAGGTCATCGAGGTCTCCACGGACCGCCGTGCCAAGCGGTACGACCCGAACGCCCACCGGCCCCACCACCACCTGGTCTGCGCGCAGTGCGGCACGATCCGCGACGTGCACCCGCTGGGTGATCCGCTGGCCGACCTCCCCACGACGGAGCGCTTCGGTTTCGCGATCTCGGACGTGGAAGTGACCTACCGGGGCACCTGCCCCAACTGCGCCAAGGCGTGAGCCCGTTGGGCACCCGGTCCGGGGGCTGAGCACCCCGCAGCACCCCGCCCGCTCCGGCACACGACGAAGGCCCGGATCCTGTATCGGATCCGGGCCTTCGTCCTTCTTCAGTAGCGGGGACAGGATTTGAACCTGCGACCTCTGGGTTATGAGCCCAGCGAGCTACCGAGCTGCTCCACCCCGCGTCGGTGAACTCGACATTACGTCACCCCGTCGACCAGCGCAAATTCCTTTCCGGCTGGGGAAAGACGCCGGCCGCCCGAGGGCGACCGGCGCTCACGCGGTCAGCTCCTGATGCAGCGCCTCGCGCAGCGCCGCGGCCCGCTCCGTCACCTCGGACGGTCCCAACTCCACGGCACGGGCGCACCAGCGCTGCCCCTCGGTCAGCTCCCCGCGCCGGGCCGCGAGCAGCGCGAGCCGCAGCGCCGCACGCCCGTGACCGGCCTGCGCCGCGCGGGACCACCACAGCGCCGCCTCCCGCTCGCTGCCCTCACGGGCCAGCAACAGCCCCAGGTTGAAGGCGCCGTTGCGGCTGCCCGCCTCCGCCGCCTCCCGGTACCAGCGCGCCGCGTCCGTCATGTCGCCGCGGCCCGCGGCGAGCATCCCGACCCGCACCTGGGCACGCCGGTGACCCTGCTCGGCCGCCCGCTCGTACCACTGCTCGCACTCGGTCTTCTCCGGCTGCGTCTCGCCGAGCGCGGGCGCGCCCGGCGGTGGCTGCCGCGCGTCCAGCACCGTCGCCAGCCGGAAGGCGGCCTCCGCGCTGCCGCCGCCGGCCGCGCACCGCAGATGCCGCTCCGCCGCCTGCTCGTCGCCGTCCCTGAGGCACGCGATGCCGACCTGGAGGGCCGCCTCGGTGTGCCCGGCCGCCGCCGCCCGCTCGTACCAGACCAGGGCCGTACGGTCGTCGTCACGGCCCGCGTGGAGGATGCCGAGGTTGAACGCGGCGTCGACGCTGCCCGCCTCGGCCGCCTTGGAGAACCACGGCTCGGCGCCGGTCGGGTCACCGGCCTGGAGGAGCAGGACGGCGAGGGCGTTGGCCGCCTCGCGGTGGCCCGCGTACGCCGCCCGGCGGTACCACTGCTCGGCCTGCGCCGTACGGTCCTGGGCCGCGCAGAGCAGCCCGAGGTTGTACGCCCCGTTGACGTCGCCCGCGTCCATCGCGGCCCGGTACCAGCGCTCGGCGGTCTGCTGCTCGCCGCGCGCGGCGTGGAGCGCGCCGAGCGCGTTGGCGGCGTTGCCGTCGCCGTCCTGCGCGGCCCGCAGCCACCAGACGGCGGCGCTCTCCTCGTCGCCCGCGTCACGCAGCAGGAAGCCGAGGGCGCAGGCGGCCCGCGCCTCGCCGTCCTCGGCGGACGTCAGATACCAGCGCCCGGCCTCCTTCAGCTCGCCGCGGCTCTCCAGGATCGCCCCGAGGTGCAGCGCGGCGCGGCGGTGCCCGCGGGCCGCCGCCTGCCGGTACCACTGGGCGGCCTCGGCGAGGAGCGACTGCCCGGCGTCGGCCGCGGCCCCGGGGACCGCGCCGGCGGGCACCTCACGGAGACCCGGGGCCGAACCGTCACGGGCACCGTCCCGTCTGCCCGCGATGACCGCGTGGACGGCGTCGCCGGTACGGGCGGCCTGCCGCGCCCGCCGTTCCAGTCCGCGCGCGAGCCGGTACGAGGCCTCCCGGTGCCCCTGCTCGGCGGCGGCCCGCAGCCAGCGCTCCGAACCGACGTCGCTGCGGTGCTCCAGCAGATCGGCGAGGGCGTACGCGCCCAGCGCGTGCCCCTGCTCCGCGGACAGCCGCAGCCAGTACTCGGCGGCGGGCTCGTCGCCCTGCTCGCGGTAGTGCCGGCCGAGCGCGTGCGCGGCGGCGGCCGAACCGGCGACGGCGGCGACGCGCCACCAGCCCGCCGCCTCCTCCGTGTAACCGCGCTGGTGGAGGAGGACCCCGAGGTTGTTGGCGGCGGCGCGGTCGCCCGCGGCGGTGGCCGCGCGCAGGTACGTCTCGGCGGCGTCGAGATCGCCCCGGCGCAGCAGCAGCGCGCCGAGCACGCTCATGGACGCGACGTCACCCGTGTCGGCGGCACGCCGGTGGCGCGCCTCCGTCTCGGCGTCGGCGCCCTCGGTGGGGCCACCGGCGGCCGTGGCGCCGGCCGCGCCCCCGGAGTTCTCGACGCCGGCGGCGTCTTCCGCCTGTCTCGGTACAAACCGCCCTGTTTCCAACAGAGTTGCCCTGTCCCCCATAAAGTCCATCGTTGCACCACCTGTTACCCGCGTACACCCGGTATATCGCGGCCACCAAGGTCACTTCAGCGTTTTGTCGACATGCCCACAGAGAGACAACCCAAACGCCTCCCCGGTCAACTCGCCACTCCCACCGCCCACTTCACCGGACACACGGTCACGGACCGGCCACGAACAGGTACGAAGACATCGCAACGCGCAGCAAAGGCCCGGATCCTTGTCGGATCCGGGCCTTTGTCTGAGAAGTAGCGGGGACAGGATTTGAACCTGCGACCTCTGGGTTATGAGCCCAGCGAGCTACCGAGCTGCTCCACCCCGCGTCGTTGTGTCCAAACCGTACCACGACGCGGGGTGGTCGCTGATCAGCTCTTGTCGTCGCTCCCGCCCGCCGGTGGCTTGGCCGGCGCCTCGGCGGACTTCTCCGCCTCGGCCGCGCGCGCCAGGGCGTCCTGGAGGGCCTCCTGGGCCTTCCCGTACGCCTCCCAGTCCTGCTTCGCCAGGGCGGCCTCGCCGTCCGAGTACGCCTTCTGGGCGTCGGCGATGGCGTCCTCAAGGGCGGCGTCACCGGTGGCCGGCGGAGTCGTCGTGTCACCGTCGCCCGGTGGCGTCGTCTCCGGCGGCGGCTCGGCGCCGTCGACACCGAACACCGCGTTCAGCGCCTCGGACAGACTGTCCTTGAAGACCGGCTTGCCTCCGTAGGAGACGGCCACCTTCTTCAGCAGCGGATAGTTCGCGCTGCCACCCCGGGCGTACACCGGCTCGATGTAGAGGAATCCGCCGTCGAGCGGCACGGTCAGGAGATTGCCGTACTCGATGTCCGAGTCGGTGCCTCTCATGTCCCGGACGAACGTGGCCACTTCGGGCACGCCGTTCAACTCGCTCTGCACCTGTTGTGGTCCCTGGACCGTGGACGTCACTCTCAGGACTCTGATCGTGCCGTAGTCCTTGCTGTTGGCGTCGGCGTCGACCGCCATGAACGCACCCAGATTGGGGCGTCCGTTGGGGGTGAAGGTCGTCGTCAGCGAGAACTTCTGGGACGTCTGTCCCGGCATCTTCAGACTCAGGTAGTACGGCGGGACCGCGCTGTTGTCCTTGTTCGTCGGGTCGTCGGGCACCTGCCACGCGTCGGAACCGCTGTAGAACTGGGCGGCGTCGGTGACGTGGTAGCGGGTGAGCAACTCGCGCTGGACCTTGAACATGTCCTGCGGATACCGCAGATGGGCCAGCAGCTCCGGCTTGATGTCCGCCTTCGGCTTCACCGTGTCCGGGAAGGCCTTCATCCAGGTCTTGAGGACCGGGTCCTTGGTGTCCCACTGGTACAGGCTGACCGAGCCGTCGTACGCGTCGACGGTGGCCTTCACCGAGTTGCGGATGTAGTTGACCTGGTTCTGCTGTGCGACGACCGCGCGCTGGTTGTTGGTCAGCGAGTCGGCCGTGGTGTCGCCCAGCGTCGTACGGGAGGCGTACGGATAGCCGTTCGTCGTGGTGTAGGCGTCGACGATCCACTGGATCTTGCCGTCGACCACGGCCGGATAGGCGTCACCGTCGATGGTCAGCCACGGCGCGACCGCCTCGACGCGCTCCTTGGGCGTGCGGTTGTAGAGGATCCGCGAACCCTCGCCGATGGCGCCCGAGTAGAGCATCTGCGGCTCGCTGAACGCCACGGCGTACGCCGCGCGGTTCACCGGGTTGGAGAGGTCGACACCGCTCTTGCCCTTGTAGCTGGTGGTCTGCTCACCGTTCTTCTCGTAGTCGAGCTCCTTCTGCGGGCCGCCCACGATCGAGTACTGCTGGGTCTTCTCGCCGTAGTAGATCCGCTGCTCGTACTTGCCGAGCTGACCGGTGGTCGGCAGGCCGGACTCGGTGAACTCGGGCGCGCCGATCGTGCCGTCGTTCTCGTCGGTGACCGTCCCCGTGCCCTTGGACGAGATCGCTCCGTACCCATGGGTATAGGTGAAGTGGTCGTTGATCCAGTTGCGCTTGGGGATACCGGCGATGTTCAGCTCGCGCAGACCGATGACCGTGTCCTGCGGCTTGCCGTCCGGCCCGGTGTAGCGGTCGACGTCCAGCGTGTCCGGGAACTGGTAGTACTTGCGTTCCTGCTGGAGCTGCTGGAAGGCGGGCGAGACCACGTTCGGGTCGACCAGCCGGTAGCTGGCGGCGGAGTCGGCCGCCTTGCGCTGCTCGGCCTTCTTGTCGGGCGTGCCCTTGCCCGAGTAGTCCGTCACATCGGCGTCGTCGATGCCGTACGCGGAGCGCGTGGCATCGATGTTCTTCTCGATGTACGGGGCTTCCTTGGCCTGCTCGTTCGGCTGGACCTGGAACTTCTGCACGATCGCCGGGTAGAGGCCGCCGATGAGGATGGCGGACAGGACCATCAGGCCGAAGCCGATCACCGGCAGCTGCCAGGTGCGGCGCCAGAGCGTCGCGAAGAACAGCACGGCGCAGATGGCGGCGATGCAGAACAGGATCGTCTTCGCCGGCAGGTAGGCGTTGGCGTCGACGTACCTCAGACCCGTCCAGTTGCCGGTGGCCTTGAAGTCACTCGACTTCACCGCGAGCCCGTACCGGTCGAGCCAGTACGCCACGGCCTTGAGCGAGACGAAGATACCGAGCAGCACCGAGAGGTGGCCGGTGGCCGCGCCCGTCGCACGCGCGCCGGGGCTGGTGACGCGCAGCCCTCCGTACAGATAGTGCGTGAGCGCGGCGGCGATCAGTGCCAGCACGACGGCGGCGAAGCCGAAGCCGAGCATGAAGCGGTACCAGGGCAGGTCGAACGCGTAGAAGCTCACGTCCAGGTTGAACTGGGGGTCCTTCTGCCCGAACGGCACCCCGTTGATCCACATCAGCCACGTGCGCCACTGACCGGCCGCGGAGGCTCCGGCGATCAGCCCGACCAGGGCGGTGATCCCGAGCAGCACCCACTTCTTGTACGGGGCGATGCCCATCCGGTACCGGTCGAGGCTCTGCTGCTCCAGCGACATCGCGCTCAGCGGCGGGCGCAGCCGGTGCGCCAGCCAGATGTTGACGCCGACGGCCGCGGCCATCAGCAGACCGAAGACGGCGAACAGGCCGATCTTGGTCCAGAGGGTGGTGGTGAAAACGGACGAATATTTCACCGAGCGATACCAGAGCCAGTCGGTCCAGAACCCCGCGAACATGACGAACAGCATGGCCAGGACGGCCAGGATGCCCAGTGTCATGAGCAGGGTCCGGGCACGTCTGGACGGCCGGCCCACTCTGATCCGTGGCCCGGTCGGGCCTCCGCCGCGGTCCGGCATCTGGAAAGCCAACGTGCGCACCTCGAAGTTCGCGGTCGTGTGAAGCAGCTGAATCAGCGTCTGTAAGCGGGCCCGAACGATCGTAGGGCCCACCCATGCAACTTACTGAGGCTTTACCTAGTTCCCGCACGGGGGTCCGAAGGAGGCAGGATGTTGGCCATGTCCAACCTTTCCTCCTCCTCTTCCCCGGCCTCCTCGTCCGATCAGCCGTCCTCGGCATCGGGTCCGGTCGCCTCGACCCCCATCACCAGAGCGGTGCTGGAGATCGACGAATACGCCTCCGGCCTGGGCTGGGACCAGCCCGCCAGACTGTTCGCGCTCGTCGACACGGCACGGCTGCGGTCCGACGAGCCGGAGCTGGCCACCCAGCTCGGTCTCGACGACGGCTCGACACCCGCCCCGCTCACGCCCGTCGAGCAGGACGAGATCCCGGCGGGTACGCCGCTCGACGAGTTTCTCGCGACGATCGCGTGGCCGGGTGCGGTCGCGGGCTGCGCGATCACGGTGGAGCGTCTGATGCTGCCGCCGTCCGCCGAGGCGTCGGTGCCCGACGACCTCGACGAGTCCGCGCTCGTGGACTGGGTCGCCGCGCACCCGGACCGCCAGGAGGTACGGATGACGGTCGCCGTGCTGCGGGACGGGACGCGGGACTCGGCGCTGCGGCTGCGCGAGAAGGACTCGCCGACCCAGGTCCTGACGGGCGCGGGCCTGGTCCCGGGCCTGGCGGAGGCCCTGTCGGCCACGTTCGAGGCGTAACGCCCTCCGGGCCCTGTCCGGCGGATCTCCGGGCGGAGATCCGCCGGACGGGCACCCGGCCGCACAGACACCACTTCCAGCACGGCGGGCATCTCCATTCCGGCCGACGTGCTGGCCCGTCCGGCACCACTCAGCCCGCCCAGGGGCACTTCAAGCCCCGCCCAGCGGGCATTTCAAGCCCGTCCGGCGATTGAGGACACCGCACCCACCGGGCCAGACCGGTCCAGCCCGCCCGCA
>NZ_JAAPBF010000011.1 GCF_022695985.1 Streptomyces sp. NP-1717
CCGACGGCGGCTACAGCCCGCCCACCACCATGGGCAACGCCCGCATCACCGATGCCCAGCGCGCCCGCGCCGAGGGCCGGTCGCCGATCATCCCGCCCGGTATCCAGCCCGCCGGGCTGACCGCCGTGCTGGCCCTGCTGCTCGCGGGCGGCGCGGCCGTCGGCCCGTACGCGCTGGTCGTCCCGCTCGTCGTCCTCCAGGCGGTCACCGCCGCCGGCTGGTTCCGGCTCAACGGCATGTGGCCCGCCCGCCAGGGCATCGCGCTCGCCTTCGCGGGCGCGCTCGTCGCCGACGTCGCCGTCCTGTCCGTCGGTGACGACCACGCGCTCGCGGCCATCCTCGGCACGCTCGGCGCGTGGGTGCTGCTCACGGTCGTCCTGCAACTGCGCAGCTACGCGGGCGCCGACGAACGGATGCAGGGCCTGATGGCCACCGTCGCCTCGGCAGCGCTCGCCATCATCGCCACCGGGAACCTCGCGGCCGTGCCGGACGCGGTGACGGTGGGCGCGCTCGCCGTGGCCGCCGCGACCGTCGCCCGCGCGCTCCCGCTGCCCGGCGTCGTCTCGGTCGTGGTCGCGCTCGCGGCCGGCGCGGGCGCCGGGGTCGCGGCGGGCGGGCTGACGGACATCGGCGGCCAGGGCGCGCTGCTCGGCCTCGGCGCCGGGGTGTGCGCGCTGATCGGGCTGCGGGTGGCCAGCTACGACTACCCGTCGCGCTTCGTGCACATGACGGCCGGGGTGGCGCTGCCGCTGACGGTCGCGGTCCCCGCGATCTACCTGCTGGGGCGGGCCCTGTGAGCCCGTCCGGCGGCTGAGGCGGGCCGCCCCAGGAACCGAACCGCCGCTCCGGGCGTCGACCCATTAGGCTCACGGCGTCACGGGGGCTGGGCCGGTACGACCAGGGTGGGGGACACCGAGCAATGCGCGCACTGCGAATTCTGCTGATCTTCGTCGTGATCCTCGGCGGGCTGTTCATCGCCGTCGACCGGGCCGCGGTGTACTTCGCCGAGACCGAGGCGGCGAGCAAGATCAGGAGCAGCCAGGGCCTCGGCCGTGAGCCCGAGGTCTCGATCAAGGGCTTCCCCTTCCTCACCCAGGTGGCGAACTCGAAGCTGGACGAGATCGAGGTCAGCGTCGGCGGGATAACCGCCACCACCGAGGGCCGCGAGGTCGAGGTGACCGAGGTGAAGGCCGAACTGCGGGACGTGAAGGTGAACAGCACCTTCTCGTCGGCGGTCGCGGGCAGCGCCGAGGGCTCGGCGCTGATCTCGTACGAGGACCTCACCAAGTCCGCGCCCAAGGGAGCGACGGTCGGCTACGCCGGGCCGGAGCGGGCGGCGAAGGGGCAGGTCAAGGTCTCGGGTCCGCTGGGTGATCTGGTCGAGGGCGCGGGCATCGACGTGCCCGACGCCTTCAAGGGTCTGCTGCGGGACGACTTCACGGCGTACAGCACCGTCTCGCTGGACGGCGGGGACAAGGTCCGGCTGCGCGCGGAGGACCTGCCGAGCCTGCCGGTGCCGGGTGTCGAGGACAAGCTGAAGGACGTCGTCGACTACGACCTGACGATCGACGGACTGCCGTCGACGATCAAGCTCGACAAGGTCACGGCGACCCAGGACGGTCTGCGCTTCTCCGGCACGGGCCAGGACGTGGACCTCACCGGCTGACGCGCGCGGGCCCCACCACCGGCGAGCGGCCGGGCGGGCAGGCGGCCGGGCTTCAGGCGCCGCGGGCTTCCCCGGCGGGCAACCGGGCAGAAGGGCGTATTCCACCCTCCCCGCCGTATCGTGAGACGCGGATGTCCATCCCGTAGATGGAACAGCGGTACGAGAGGCCCGGGGGCCAGGTCCGGGCCGCCGGGAACGCCCACTGGTCCCACATCTCGGACGATCCCGTCTCACGATTCGACACACCGGTGACATCGCACCGTATCCGTCCCTACGATCGGACGCATGCAGTGCTTCATCAGCGGTCTCCAGCAGCGGGGACAGGCGAACCTCACGAAGCGGCGGGCAGTCGACCTGTGCCGCGTCGCCGCCATGCTCTGTCGCACCGTCTGAGCGGGACGCGTCCGCCCCGCCACCTCTCTCCGGCCCTTCGACCACGTCAGGGCCACCCCGTGCCGTACGCAGCCCGCCGCGCCCCCGTGCCCGGAAGGCGCCGCCGCCCGCACCACCCGCCGCACACTGCCCCGGAGGAGAACACATGAGCCGCAGCGACGTCCTGGTAGACGCCGACTGGGTCGAGGCCCACATCGACGACCCGAAGGTCGTCATCGTCGAGGTCGACGAGGACACCTCGGCGTACGAGAAGAACCACATCCGTAACGCCGTGCGCATCGACTGGAAGCAGGACCTCCAGGACCCGGTGCGCCGCGACTTCGTCGACCAGGAGGGCTTCGAGAAGCTCCTGTCCGCGAAGGGCATCGGCAACGACGACCTCGTGATCCTCTACGGCGGCAACAACAACTGGTTCGCGTCCTACGCCTACTGGTACTTCAAGCTCTACGGCCACGAGGGCGTCAAGCTCCTCGACGGCGGACGCAAGAAGTGGGAGCTGGACTCGCGCGACCTGGTCGACGCGGTGCCCGAGCGCGCGGCCACGCAGTACAAGGCCAAGGCCCAGGACACGTCCATCCGCGCCTTCCGTGACGACGTCGTCGCCGCGATCGGCAGCCTGAACCTGGTCGACGTCCGCTCGCCCGACGAGTTCAGCGGCAAGCTGCTCGCCCCGGCGCACCTCCCGCAGGAGCAGTCGCAGCGCCCCGGCCACGTGCCGAGCGCCCGCAACATCCCGTGGTCGAAGAACGCCAACGACGACGGCACCTTCAAGTCGGACGACGAGCTCAAGGCCCTCTACGAGGAGGAGCAGGTCGACCTGGCGAAGGACACCATCGCCTACTGCCGCATCGGTGAGCGCTCCGCGCTCACCTGGTTCGTGCTGCACGAGCTGCTCGGCCAGGAGAACGTCAAGAACTACGACGGCTCGTGGACCGAGTACGGCTCCCTCGTCGGCGTGCCGATCGAACTCGGCCCCGCCAAGTAGTCCAGCCCGCGCGACACCGTCCCGCGAGACCACCTGCCTGACCCGGAGGACAGATCCCATATGTGCGGAGCGAAGGCCGGCGGCCCGGACGCCTCGTCGATCAAGCCCGGTGAGACCACCATCCAGGGTTCCGTGACCCGTGACGGCGAGCCCGTCACCGGTTACGTACGCCTGCTGGACTCGACCGGAGAATTCACCGCGGAGGTTCCGACCTCGGCGACCGGACAGTTCCGCTTCTACGCGGCCGAGGGCACGTGGACCGTGCGCGCGCTCGTACCGGGCGGCACGGCGGACCGTACGGTCGTCGCGCAGACCGGTGGGCTGGCCGAGGTGGCCATCGCGGTCTGAGTCCGGTTCGCGGCCGTACGGCCGCTGCCGGGCCGAACGCGGGACATGATCGGCCGGAGGGCCGCACCCCAGGGGGTTGGACGCTTCCTGAGACGGGGTGCGGTCCTCCGTGCCGTCGTTAAGCTCGATGTATGTACACGCGACGCCGTCGCCGTTACTTCGTGCTGATGGGCGGATGCATCGCCCTGTTCGTCAGCGCCTGGGCGTTCGTGCGCCTGTGGTCGGTGCCGGTGGCGATCGGCATGTGCGTGGTGGCCATGGTCGTCCCGCCGGTCGCGGCGATGATCGCGAACGCGCGCGGACCGGACGACCGCTGGTGGGACGACCCGTCGGGCGACCCGAAGTCGGACGAGTGGTGGGACGAACTGGACGGCAAGAAGAAGCCGCCGCCGAAATGACGCCGCGCGGGCCCGGGCAGCCGGCGCGGGCCGTCAGTACACGAGCGCCTGCGCGTCGTCCGCCATCGCCTCGCTGACGAAGACCTGCGCACCCGCGATCCGTACGCCCTCCAGCACGTCCTCCTCCGAGATCTCGCGCCGCGCCGCGCACTGCGTACAGAGGGTGATCCGGCCCGCCGACTGGATCGACTCGATCAGATCCGGCAGCGGCGCGGCGTGCGGCAGCTCGAACCCGGCGGCCCGGCCCGGCAGGGCGAACCACGCCGACTCCCCGGTCAGCCACAGGGAGACCTCCACACCACTGGCCACGGCGACCGCCGCCACGGTGAACGCCTGGGAGCAGCGCTCGGGGGCGTCGGCGCCTGCGGTTACCTTGATCACGAGCTTCTTCGCCATGTCCCGAACTGTAATGCGCGCCCGTACAACCCCGTTGACGCGCGGCGCCCGGCCGGTCGCACCTCGCAGAGAACGGGCCGGTCCCCACCCATTACGCTGGGGACCGGCCACTCACCGCCCCGACGCTCTCCGAGGAGCACCCCGTGCTTGAGAACTTCTTCTCCGCCCTGCTCGCCCTGATCGCGGTGGCGATCCTGGCGTTCACCGTGCTGGTCGTGAAGAAGCTCTACCAGGGCCAGAACTGACCGGGGCCGGTCCCCGGTCCTCCCACCCGACCACTCCCATCCCTACAGATCGCCTGAGCTGCCATGATCGAGATCCCGTCCGACCTGAACCCGGGCCTTGTCCCGCTCGCCTTCCTTCTCGGTGACTGGGAGGGCGTGGGTGTCTTCGACTTCCCCGGTGAGGAGAAGGCCAACTTCGGCCAGGAAGTCTCCTTCAGCCACGACGGCCGGGACTTCATCGAGTACACCTCGCACACCTGGGCCCTGGGCTCCGACGGCGAGAAGATCCGCCCCATCGAGTCCGAGTCCGGCTACTGGCGCATCGACCAGGACCGCAAGGTCGAGGTCGTCATGGTGCGTGACCAGGGCATCGTGGAGATCTGGTACGGGGAGCTGGCCGACCAGAAGCCGCAGATCGACCTCGTCACGGACGCGGTCGCGCGTACGGCGTCCGCCGGCCCGTACAACGGCGGCAAGCGGCTCTACGGCTATGTGAAGAGCGATCTGATGTGGGTCGGCGAGAAGTCCACCCCCGAGGTCCCGCTGCGCGCGTACATGTCGGCGCACCTGAAGAAGGTCGTCACGCCGGAGCAGGTCGCGGCCTGGGCGAAGGACCTGGGGGATCTGCCGGACGACGGCATCGCGTTCTTCAAGTAGGCGTGCCCTCCGTTCTCCCTGGGGCGATCGGGGCGGCGCTGCCTACACTGGGTGCGTGGTGAGCACCGACTGGAAGAGTGACCTGAGGCAGCGCGGCTACCGCCTGACCCCGCAGCGCCAGCTTGTCCTCGAAGCCGTCGACACCCTGGAACACGCGACGCCGGACGACATCCTGTGCGAAGTGCGCAGGACCGCGTCCGGTGTGAACATCTCCACCGTGTACCGGACGCTGGAGCTGCTGGAGGAGCTGGGCCTCGTCTCGCACGCGCACCTGGGGCACGGCGCGCCGACGTACCACCTCGCGGACCGGCACCACCACATCCATCTGGTCTGCCGGGACTGTACGAACGTCATCGAGGCGGATGTCTCCGTCGCCGCCGACTTCACCGACAAGCTGCGTGAGACGTTCGGCTTCTCGACGGACATGAAGCACTTCGCGATCTTCGGGACGTGCCGCGACTGCACCGCCCGTGCCGCGGCGAGCGACGGATCCTAGAGCGGTCGTACGCTTGTCGTCATGCAGCGACACTCAACGACCAGCCCGCTCCTCTCCCTGCCCGGTGCCGTGGCCGCCGAAGGGCAGGACGAAGGTGTCGCCGCGCACTACGGCGATCTGTTCCGCGAACAACGCGCCCTCGCCGACGGCAAGGGCCTGGTCGACCTCTCGCACCACGGCGTCGTCACCGTCACCGGCGAGGACCGGCTGAGCTGGCTCCATCTGCTGATCACCCAGCACGTCAGCGAGCTGCCCGCCGGCCGGGCGACCGAGGCCCTGATCCTCTCCGCGAACGGCCACATCGAGCACGCGCTGTATCTCGTGGACGACGGCGAGACCGTGTGGGCGCATGTCGAGCCGGGCACGCGGGAGGCGCTGATCGCCTACCTGGAGTCGATGAAGTTCTTCTACCGCGTGGATGTCGCGGACCGTACGGAGGACTTCGCCGTGGTCCACGTCCCCGCCGGGTCCATCGCCGAGGTGCCGGAGGGGGCCGTCGTACGGGAGACGCCGTACGGCCGGGACGTCTTCCTGCCGCGCGCCGACCTGGAGTCGTACGCCCGGGAGAACGGCCCGCCGGCCGGGATCCTCGCGTACGAGGCCCTGCGTATCGAGGGCCACCGGCCGCGCCTGGGCTTCGAGACCGACCACCGGACCATCCCGCACGAGCTGGGCCTGATCGGCAGCGCCGTCCATCTGGAGAAGGGCTGCTACCGGGGCCAGGAGACCGTGGCGCGCGTCCACAACCTGGGGAAGCCGCCGCGCCGGCTGGTCTTCCTGCACCTGGACGGCAGCGAGGTGGTGCTGCCCGGGCACGGCACGCCCGTACGGCTCGCCGCCGACGGCGAGGAGGGCCGCCAGCTCGGCTTCGTCACGACGTCGGCCCGCCACCACGAGCTGGGGCCGATCGCGCTGGCACTGGTCAAGCGCAACGTGCCGGTGGACGCGCCGCTGATGGCGGGGAACACGGCGGCGTCGCAGGAAGTGGTCGTGGAGGCCTGAGCCCTCCGGCCCGGGACCGCCGACCTGTCACATCTCCAACTGCACCGTGAACGGGCCGTGGTTCGTGAGCGAGACGCGCATGTCAGCTCCGAACCGGCCCGTCTCGACGGTCGCCCCCAGTTCACGCAGCCGCGCCACGACCTCGTCCACCAGCGGTTCGGCCACCGCGCCCGGCGCCGCGGCGTTCCAGGTGGGGCGGCGGCCCTTGCGGGCGTCCCCGTAGAGAGTGAACTGCGAAATCACCAGGAGCGGGGCGTTCGCCTCGGAACAGGACTTCTCGCCCTCCAGGATCCGTAGCGTCCAGAGTTTGCGGGCCAGTTGGGCCGCCTTCTCCCTGGTGTCCTCGTGGGCGACTCCCACCAGCACACACAGTCCCTCGCCCACGATCTCGCCGACCGTCTCGCTGCCCGAATCGGTCACCACGGCGACGCTCGCGCCGTCCACCCTCTGCACCACTGCTCGCATACGGGCCAACCTATCCGGGCCCTGTTCGTGTCCCGTCCGGCGCCCGTCCAGGGCCGAACGGGTGCAGATCGCCTGCAGGTGCACGTGCAGGAGTGGCACGATGCAGGCAGGCGGAGCGAGGGGAAGTAAGCAGGCATGAGCACATCTGGTGCCGGGCAGTCGCCCGGCCCTGTACCGATCGGCAGTACGGCGTCCGGCGAGGGCGCCGGTGCGAGTGCCGGTGCGGCGACGGTCCACCGCCCCGCACCGGGGGGCACAGGTGGTGAGAACGCCCTGCGGCTGCCCGAGTTGCGCGCCCTGCGCCGGGACGCGACGCGCGACGAGGCCGACCTCAGCTATCTGCGCCGGCTGCTCCAGGGCCGGATCGACATCCTGCGGGCCGAGCTGGCGCGCCGTTCGGCGCCCGAGACGCCGGTGGTGCACCGGCTCTCCGAGATCCTGGCCGACGCCCCCTCCCCCCACCGGTCATCCGCCCGGCATGTGACTCTTTCCACACCGCGGAACGAGGAGTTCCGGCTGCTGGCCGCCGAGGCGCTCGCCGAAGTGGAGCTGTCCGACCTGGAGGCCCGTACGGATGGGGAGTTGAGGGCCGCGATGGGCCGGCTGGTCCGCCACGAGCAGCAGGTTTCGAAGCGCCGGCACGATCTCCAGCGGACGGCGGACGATTGCAGCGCGGAGATCGCCCGCAGGTACCGTGAAGGCGAAGCACAAGTAGACGACCTGCTCACGTAACGCCGTGGCTGCCTTCCGGAGCGGTCCCCGCCCGGAAGGCCCGTTGATGACGACTCGCAGGACGACGACGCCCACGACCGGGGCCACCACCGGTGCCGTGACCGGGGCCGGGGCCGGGACCGCGACGGAGGGCACCACCGGGTCCCCCGTCCTCGCGGAGATCGTGCGGTCCGGCTTCGTGGAGGGCAGGCACCGCGGCTCGCTGGTGCTGCTCGCGGCCGACGGCAGTGTGGAGTTCGCGCTCGGCGACCCGGACGTGCCGGTCTTCCCGCGCTCCAGCAACAAGCCCCTCCAGGCCGCCGCCGTGCTGCGCGCGGGCGTCGAACTGTCCGGTGAGCGGCTGGCGTTGGCGGCGGCGAGTCACTCCGGCGAGGACTTCCACCTCGCCCTTGTACAGAAGATGCTCGCCGAGTCCGGGCTGACGGCGGACGATCTGCTGAACCCGGCGGACCTGCCGCTGGACCGGGTCGAGGCCGAGGCGTATCTGGCGGCCGGACGCATCCGGGACCGCGTCACCATGAACTGCTCCGGCAAGCACGCGGCGATGCTGGCGGCCTGTGTGCGCAACGACTGGCCGCTGGACACGTATCTGGAGCCGTCCCACCCGTTGCAGCGGCTCGTGGCCACGGTGGTCGAGGAGACGTCGGGGGAGCGGGTCGCGGCGGTCGGTACGGACGGCTGCGGCGCCCCGCTGATGGCCATCGGCCTCACCGGACTCGCCCGCGCCTTCCGCCACTTCGTCCTCGCCGAGCCCGGCTCGGCCGAGCGCCGGGTGGCGGACGCGATGCGGGCGCATCCGTCGTACGTCGCCGGTACGCGCAGGGCCGACACCTGGCTGATGCGCGAGGTGCCGGGCGCGCTGTCGAAGATGGGCGCGGAGGCGGTGCAGGCGGTGGCGCTGGAGGACGGCCGCGCGCTGGCGTTCAAGGTCGACGACGGCGGCCTGCGCGCGCTGGGGCCGGTGCTGGCACGGGCGTTGGGGCTGCTGGGGGTCGAGGGACCGGTGCTGAAGCGGATCGGGCGGGTGCCGCTGCTGGGAGGCGACGCGGAGGTCGGCCGGGTGCGCGCGGCGTTCTGATCGCCCGCAACCTCCGGTGGGCAAGCGGCGGAAATCCGCAGGACATTTTGCCCCGCCTGTGTTTAGCGTACGAGCATGGCCATCGACGTCCGTGTGATCAGCGAATCCGACTTCCCCGCCTGGCTCAGCGCCCTGAACACCGGCTTTCTCCGGCCGCCCACGGTGAGCGAGGAGAACGTCGCGGACCGCAGGGCGTACATGGACCCGCTCCGGATGCGGGGCGCGTTCGACGAGGGCCGCTGTGTCGCGACGTACCGCAGCTTCCCGCAGGAACTGACCGCCGTCGGCGGCGCCCCGCTGCCGGCCGGCGCGATCTCCAACGTCACGGTCTCGGCCACGCACCGCCGCCGCGGGCTGCTCAGCCGCATGATCAACGACGATCTGGCGGAGGCGAAGGAGCGCGGCGACGTCGTCTCCACGCTGATCGCGGCGGAGTACCCGATCTACGGGCGGTACGGCTTCGGCCCGGCCGCCTGGATCACTGACTGGTCGATCGACGTGCCGCGCGCCGGCCTCGACCCGCGCGCGTCCGGACAGCCGGACGACGGCGGCCGGGTCGATCTGGCCGACGCCGGGGACGTGACGAAGCTGGGCCCCGAACTGCACGACCGGCTGCGCTCCCAGCGGCACGGCATGATCAGCCGCAACGAGCGCTGGTGGCAGGTCCTCACGGGCACGGCCACCTCGTACGGCGCACCCTGGACGGAGCCGTTCCACGCGGTGTACCGCTCGGCGTCGGGCGAGGTGGAGGGCCTGCTGACGTACAAGGCGGACGAGGTGTGGGGCGACGCCAAGCAGCCGCTGAACACGGCGACGGTGCTCGACGCGATCGCCGTGACGACGGCGGCGGAGCGCGCGCTGTGGCGCTACGTCTGCTCGATCGACTGGATCACCACGGTCCGCACGGGCTACCGCGCCCCCGACGACCTGCTCCCCCTCTTCCTCCCGGACCCGCGCGCGGCCAGGATCGTCACCCAGGCGGACTTCCTGTGGGTGCGGATCCTCGACACCGTACGGGCGCTGGAATCCCGCACGTACGCGACGTCCGGCACCCTGGTCCTGGACATCCACGACCGCTCGTCCTTCGCCTCGGGCCGCTACCGCCTGGACGCGACCCCGACGGGAACGACCTGCGTCCCGACGACGAGGTCGGCCGATCTGGCGCTGGACGTACGGGAGTTGGGTGCGCTGTACCTGGGCGACGAATCGGCGGTCCGGCTGGCGGCGCTGGGCACGGTGACGGAGGAAACCCCGGGCGCGGCATCCCGCACGGACACCCTGTTCCGCACCTCACGCCGGCCTTGGTGCCCGGACGTGTTCTGAGAAGGGTGGCCGGTGTATTCGGATATTCACCGGCTTGTGGCCGGGCGTCCCGCCATCTCCCTTTCGGTGGGGCGGAGTTGTAGCTTCGTTGGGTGACTTCTGAGCGCAGTCCACACGACGGCACGGGCCACCTCACGTTGGACGACGTGGCGAGGATCCTCCGTGAGCGGATCGAGTCCGGCGAACTCGAAGCCGGCTCGCCCATGCCGACACAGGCTCTCCTGGTCCAGGAGTTCGAAGTCCAGCGCAGTGTGGTCAGGCAGGCCCTGCGGATCCTTCAGCAGGAGGGGCTGCTCACCGAGGTCACCCGGGGATCCCCGGCCCGCGTCGCCGCCCGCTCCTCCCGCACGGAGGCGGCCGACGGCACGCCCCGGCAGACGATGGTCGCGCTGGGCCCCCGGATCAGCGCGGCCTTCGGCGCCGACGACGTCCGGATAGACGCGCTGTCCTCACGGCCGAGTCGCTGAGCGCGGCCCTCGGCGAGCAGCGCACCCTCATCCACACCCGTGGATCCGTGCCGCGCACGATCACGGTGCGCGTGCTGCTGCCCAAGAGGGACATCGACCTGGCCTTCCCCCGGATGATCAGCGATCCCGAGGAGCCCGATCCCGTCCACCGCCGCTGGCTGGCACAGCGCAACGCGCACGGCATCGTCCTCAGCGACCATCTGCGGGGGCTCGGCGGTGTGCACGGCATCGACGTGGACATCCAGTTCAAGGCGCTGCCCTTCACCCCGCCGGTGAAGCTGTACCTCCTCAACGGCACGGAGGCGCTGTTCGCCTATTACCAGGTCACGGAGCGCGAGGAACGGATCGGCCCGGAGCCGGTGGCGATGTACGACGCGCTGGGGGGAGTGTCGCCGCTCTTCTCGTTCGGCGCGGGAGACGGCCAGGCCCGTCGGGACCACGCGTTCGTGGTGCAGTCGCAGGCCTGGTTCGACGCGCTCTGGACGACCATCGCCACCGACCTGGTGCTCGGCTGACGGTCTGTCACCGGACCGGAGCGGTTCCCCCACCTCGTCAGCCCATGCCGGGCTGCATGGCCAGCAGGGCGAGGACGATCGCGCCGATGCCGGCGCATGTGGAGTTCTTGATCTTGAATCCGACGAGAAGCAGGAGCAGCGCGAGCCCTCCCGCCGTGCCGAACTTCCACTGGACGAACTGCTCCAACACGAAGCCGATCAGAGGCGACATGGCCCCTCCTTCAGGGACGGTGTGTGCGGGCCCGCGCCCGCGTGACTGGCCGCGACCCATGAGGAGTCGCCGGATAGGGTGCCGCCGTGACCGACATTGGTGATCGGCTCTCCGGGGCCCGGTGTGTGCTTTTCGACTTCGACGGTCCGGTGTGCCGTCTCTTCGCCTGCCGCCCGGCAGGAGGCGTCGCCGAGCGGTTGGTGAAGCGCATCCTGCGGGACATTCCGGCCGAAGAGCTGGGAGACGATCTGCTGTCGACCCGGGACCCCTTCCGCGTCCTGCGGCTGTTCGCGAACGAGAGGCCCGGCCACCCGCTCCTGGGGGTACTGCACACCCTGTTCACCGAGGAGGAGGTACGGGCCGCCCAGTCCGCCAAACCGACCTTGGGGGCGGGTCCGCTGATCCGAACGCTCGCGGGGCTCGGCCGCCGTCTCGCGGTGACGACCAACAACTCGGCCGACGCCGCCCGCCCGTACCTCGCGCGCAGAAACCTTCTCCCGTGCTTCGGCGCCGCTCATGTCCACGGGCGGGTCGAGGACATGGACCTGCTCAAGCCCCACCCCGATCTGCTGCTGCGCGCGTTGGACGGGCTCGGGCTGCCGGCTTCGGAGGCACTGATGATCGGTGACGGGGCCTCGGACGCGGCTGCGGCGGACGCGGCCGGGGTGCCGTTCGTGGGGTACGCCCGCAACGAGCGGAAGTACCGCGAACTGCGTGGCGCCGGTGTGTCCGAGCCGCTGATCGTTCGGAGTCTGGATGTGGTGCGGCGTGAGGTCGCGGAGCTGGCAGAGCGTTGAAGCAGCCATGATGTCTCCGATGCCGGAGTGAACCTGCCTGGCAACTGGACTACTTGTCTGCAAGTAAGGCAGGAATCTGCGGCGATTGGCAGTCCAGATAGGCAAGTTGGCTGGAAACTATCCAAAGTGGCTGGTCCGGTTGTAGAGTGCTGAGATGCCTACTGAGCGGCCGAGCATCCCACTACCCCTGCAGATCGCCGACAAGTTGAGGGCGCGGATCGAGGATCAGGTCTATCCGCTGGGGGAGAAATTGCCCTCCCAGCGCTTGCTCGCCGACGAGTTCGGGGTCTCCCGAGAGACGATCAAGGGCGCCCTGGACCGGCTTGAGAGTGAAGGGTTCATCAAGACGCGGCAGGGCGCGAGGTCCGAGGTCACCCGGACGCAGGGGGCTCCGGCTCCGGGTGAGGAGGCGGACGAGACCTCCGTCGTCCGCAGCCGGCAGATCCACACGGACGCGCGTCGCGAGGAGGCCGGCGCGCACAGCCTCGAATCAGTCATCGAGCGGGCGTTCCTGGCGAAGGACGTGACACTGGACGCCTACTCCCTCACGACCGAGTCGCTGGGCCGCCACCTCGGAAAGCAACTCGACGCGGTGGGCCGGGGCGATCTGCGGCCCGACAGTATTACGCTGCGCCTTCTGGTCCCCTCGGGAGATTTCCCGCTCGCCTATCCAGCGGCAGTGGACCAGGGCGACAGCCGCCCCTTCGAGCGCTGGCGGCGGAGCGCCGACGAGCACTTGACCACGCTGAAGAACAAGATCCTGATGGTTCGCGACAGCGACAGGTCGACCACCGACGTCCGGTTGGAGATCAAACGCGTCGAGTTGACCCCCACGGTCAAGTTCTACGTCCTGAACAACGAAACGCTGCTGTTCGGGCTCTATACGCTGGCGCCGCGCAACATGATCCTGGACGACGACTCAGTGGTTCTGGCTCTCGATGTTCTTGGGCTGCAGAGCAATCTCTTCTATCACTCGGCATCCGACAGCGAGACTCAGGGGCATCTCTACTTCACCGAATTCCAGGCCATGTTCGACGGGCTCTGGCGTCATGCGCACGGCATGCTCAAGATGTATCCGCCCGGCCGATGAGCGAACTGCGCGAACTTCCCGATTCGGCGACGCGTGTGCTGTCGGCTTCGACGGCACCGTCTCACGCCGTCCGGTTCCTGAACAGCCGCCCCGACATCCCCACCGCCACCAGCAGAATCCCCGCACACCAGGCCAGCGCCACCCAGGGGTCCGAGCCCACCGGGCGGTTCAGGAGGAGGCCGCGGAGGGATTCGATCACCGGGGTCACCGGCTGGTTGTAGGCGAAGCCGTGGAGCCAGCCCGGCATGGCGGCGATCGGGGCGAAGGTGCTGCTCGGGTAGGTCAGGAACATCATGAAGAAGGAGAAGGCGCCCGCCGCCTCCGGGGACTTGGTGAGCAGGCCCACCGCCGCCGCCAGCCAGGAGATCGCCACGATGAAGGCGAGCAGCAGGCCCGCCGCGGCGAGGGCGGCCGGGAGGGTCGCGTTCGGGCGGAAGCCGATCAGCAGGGCCACGCCGAGGACCAGGACCGTCGAGACGACGTTGCGGACGGTGCTCGAAGCGACATGGCCCGCCAGGAACGCGGCGCCGCCGACGTCGAGGGAGCGGAGGCGGTCGATGATGCCGCCCTTCATGTCCTCGTTGACGCTCACCGCCGTGCCGGACGAGCCGAAGCCGGCGCAGAGCAGCAGCACGCCGGGCACGACGTAGGAGACGTACGGCCCGCCCGAGCCGGTGTCGATGGCGCCGCCGAAGAGGTAGACGAAGATCAGCATCAGCATGACCGGCAGCATGAGCGAGGTGAAGACGGCGTCGACGTTGCGGCTGCTCAGCCGGATCGAACGGCCCGTCATGACAAGGGTGTTGGTGAGCGCCCGGCCGGCCGGGGACATCGTCGCCGCGTCAGACATGGGTCGGCTCCTCGCT
The DNA here is from genome assembly GCF_022695985.1 of Streptomyces sp. NP-1717. Lineage (GTDB taxonomy): Bacteria > Actinomycetota > Actinomycetes > Streptomycetales > Streptomycetaceae > Streptomyces. The sequence continues at coordinate 14,110 of NZ_JAAPBF010000011.1, forward strand.
GGTCAGGGGGTCGGTGGCGGGTGTGGGCGCCGTGCCGCGGCCGGTCAGGGCCATGAACACGTCGTCGAGCGTCACGCTGTGCACGGCGAAGCTCACGATGTCGCGGCGCGCCGGATCGACCTCGTCGAGCAGCGCCCGTACCCGCGCCGCCGTGCCGTCCGTCGGGAGGCCGAGCGTGAGCGTGTCGGGGGAGCGCCGCACGGCGAGCGGGGCGAGGCGCTCGTACGCCGCCGCGTCGGCGAGCACCAGGTCGAGACGGTGTCCGGAGACCCGGCTCTTCAGCTCCGGCGCCGTGCCCTCGGCGACCAGCCGGCCGCCGTCGAGCACGGCGATACGGTCCGCCAACTGGTCCGCCTCCTCCAGGTACTGCGTGGTGAGGAAGACCGTCGAGCCCGCCGCCGACAGCTCGCGCACCACCTGCCACAGCTCCTGCCGGCTGCGCAGGTCGAGCCCGGTCGTCGGCTCGTCGAGGAAGATGACCTCCGGCTCGCCCACCAGCCCGGCGGCCAGATCGAGCCGCCGCCGCATGCCGCCGGAGTACGTGTGGGTGAGCCGCCGCCCTGCGGCGGTGAGGTCGAAGCGCTCCAGCAGGTCGGCGGCCCGGCGGCGCGCGTCCGCGCGTGACAGGCCGTGGAGGCGCGCCATCATGCGCAGGTTCTCCTCGCCGGTCTGCTTCTCGTCGACCGACGCGAACTGGCCGGTCAGGCTCACCGCCCGGCGCACCTGCCGCCGCTGGGTCCGTATGTCGTAACCCGCCACCCGCGCCGTGCCGCCGTCGGCCTCGGCGAGCGTGGCGAGGATCCGTACGGCGGTGGTCTTGCCGGCTCCGTTGGGGCCGAGGAGGGAGAAGACCGTGCCGCGTTCGACGGTCAGGTCGACGCCGTCGAGCACCTTCACCCGCCCGTCCCCGCGCCCGTAGGACTTCTCCAGGCCGATGGCGCTGATCGCTCGTCTCTGGGGGCTCATGGCCACCGTTCCTCCGTCGTGCGTGCTGGCTTGACGCCTTATGCGTAACCCTTACGCTTGATGTGTAAGGGTTACGCATAACTAGGATGGCGTCAAGCGGGAACGGCGGCACGAGCTGGGGAAGGCGGAGGCGCGGACGTGACGGACGAGGCCATGGGGGAGAGCGCGGGGGACGGCGGCGACGGCGGTACGGGGCTGCCGCCCAGCATCGAAGCCGCCTGGGGACTGCGCGCGCGCCCGACGAAGGGCCGCAAACCCGGTCTCAGCCTGGCGCGGATCGTCGACACGGCGGTCACCGTCGCCGCCACCGAGGGACTGCCCGCGGTCTCGATGGGCCGCATCGCCAAGAAGCTCGGTGTCTCGCCGATGTCGCTCTACCGGTACGTGGCGGCCAAGGACGAGCTGTACGTACTGATGCAGGAAGCGATCATCGGCGACCCGCCGCCACCGCCCGCGCCGGGCACCGGCTGGCGTACGGCGATGGCCGAGTGGGCGTGGGAGATGCGCCGGATCTGTTACCAGAACCTCTGGGCACTCCGTATCCCGATCTCCAGCCCGCCCGCCACGCCCCGGATGGTCGCCTGGTGGGAGTGGGGGCTGGTCGCCCTGGAGGGGACCCGGCTCGACTGGAGCGAGAAGCTGTCGGTGATCCTCATGGTCAACGGCCATGTGCGGCACGAGGCGACGCTGATGGCGGACCTGGCCGCCGCCGTCACGGCGAGCGGCCGATCGGCGGAGGCCGTACTCGCCGGATACGGGCACACGCTGCGCAGGCTGGCCGATCCGGCGCGCTTCCCGTCCGTCGCGGAGATGCTGGCGGCGGGAGTGCTGGACGTACCGGAGGAACCGGAGAGCCCCGACCACGAGTTCCGCTTCGGCCTCGATCGCATGCTGGACGGCATCGACCTGCTGGTGCGCGAGCGCGGCGGGGACAGCGGTGTGGGCGGGGGCGCGGGCGGGCGCGGCGGTGAAAAGGGCGCAAAACCCGTCGCATAAAGTGCGCGCGTGGATCATCTCTTCTCGACAGCCAACGGGCGGGTACGAGGTCGTGGGACCGCTTCCGGCGTGGTCGCGGTGCTCGGCATCCCCTACGCCGCACCGCCGTTCGGCGCCGACCGCTTCAAGGCGCCCCGGCCCGCGCCCGCCTGGCGGGGCGTACGGGAGTGCGCCGACTTCGGGCCGATCGCGCCGCAGTCGGCCGAGCTTCCGGGCATGCCGGCGTGGTCACCCGGCGACGAGGACGTGCTGAACCTCAACGTCTGGACGCGCGAGGGGGAGGGAGAGGAAGAGGGTGCGGGCGCGCGGCCCGTACTGGTCTGGATCCACGGTGGCGCGTACACCTTCGGCGCGTCCGCCCAGCCGGACTTCGACGGTACGGCGCTGGTCCGCGCCGGACTGGTCGTCGTCACCCTCAACTACCGGCTCGGCTTCGAGGGTTTCGGCCATGTCCCCGGCTCGGGAGTCGCCGGCTCCGACGTCCCCGCGAACCGCGGTCTGCTCGACCAGATCGCCGCCCTGGAATGGGTGCGCGACAACATCGCGGCCTTCGGCGGCGACCCGGCCAACGTCACCGTCGCCGGGCAGTCGGCGGGGGCGACGTCCGTCGCCTGTCTGACGGTGATGGAGCGGGCGCGCGGGCTGTTCCGCCGCGCCGTCGCCCACAGCCTGGTCGGCCCCGTCCACCCGCCACGGCTCGCCGCCGAGACCACGCGCCGCGTGGCCGCCGCCGCAGGGGTCCCGGCCACCGCCGAGGCGCTGGCGACGGCCTCCCCGTACGACCTGGTCCGCGCGTCCGACCAGGTCGTCGCCGACTTCCGCGCCGATCCGGCGGCGGGCGCGCGCCACTACGACCCGGTGCTGTACGGCCCGGTCGCGGACGGGGTCCTGCTGCCCGCCGACCCCCTCGCCGTCGGTCCGGCGGACCGCGCCGACGTCGACCTGCTGGTCTGCCACACGACCGAGGAGTACTGGCTGCTGGACGCGGTCGGCAGCAGCAAGAGGATCACGACGGACCGTCAACTGGACGAGTTCGCGGCGGACTTCGGGCTGCCCGGCGATCTCGTACCGGCATACCGGGCGCTGATGCCCGACGCGCCGGTGCTCGACCTGTACCTCGCGATCTACGGTGACATGTCCTTCGGCGAGTACAGCAGCCGGTTCGCCGAGCGCCACGCCCGCGCCGCGGGCGGCGGCGGCCGGACGTATCTGTCGCGCTTCGCCAGGCGGCGCGTCACGGACAGCGGCGTCGTACGGCCCTGGCACTGCGCCGACGTGCCCTTCGCCTTCGGCACCCTCGCCGACCCCGGACTCGCCTTCCTCATCGGCGGCCCCCCGCTCCCCGAGGACCACGAGCTGTCGCACCGCATGGTGCGGGCGTGGGCGGACTTCGCCGCGACCGGGGACCCGGGCTGGCAGCCGCTGGACCCGGACGGCGGGCCGGAGCACGTACGGATCTGGGGCTCGGGGGCCGGGGAGGCGGGCGACGGGGGTCTGCACGGCGACTTCCGCGCCGCGTGGCGGACGGCCGACTACGCCCGTGTCCACCCCTGACGGGCCTGACAGGATGGGCGCATGACCGAGATCCGCACACCCCGCCTCCTCCTCCGCCGCTGGACCGACGACGACCTCGCGCCCATGGCCGAGATCAACTCGGACCCGGAGGTCATGCGCTGGATCGGCGACGGCTCGGTCCGCGACCTCGCCGAGACCGCCGAGGACATCGAGCGCTGGGAGGAGGAGTGGGACGAGGAGGGCTTCGGGCTCTTCGCGGTCGAACTCCTCGCCTCCGGCGAACTGATCGGCCTCACCGGTCTCTCGTTGCCCGGCGATCTGCCCGAGGTGCTGCCCGACGTACAGATCAGCTGGCGGCTCGGCGCCCAGTTCTGGGGCCAGGGTTACGCCTCCGAGGCCGCCCAGGCGGTCCTGGAGTTCGCCCTCCAGGACCGGGGCCTCGACCGTGTGGTCGCCGTGAACCGGCTCGGCGACGAGCGGTCCGAGAACGTGCTGGGCAAGCTGGACATGGTCCTCGACCGCGAGACGAAGCACCCCGAGTACGGCTTCGCGCTCAACATCCACTCCATCGACCTCACGGAGTACGAGGGCTGAGCACCACGAACGCCTCAGCGAAAGCAGCCGCCGGCCGCGCGACCCTCGCCGCTGCCTCCGCGCGCCGCTACCTCCGCCAGAACAGGTGGTGCGCGACGCCGCTCGCGCTGGGGACGACCTCCAGATGGAAACGGTCCAGCAGGTCGTCGGGTGAGTCCCAGAGACGGAGACCGGACCCGAGTTCCACCGGTGCGACCGCCACGTGCAGGGTGTCGACGAGGTCGGCGTCGAGGAACTCCCGGACGGTGGTGACCCCGCCGCCCAGCCGGACGTCCTTGCCCTCCGCCGCCTCCCGCGCCCGTTCGAGGACGGTGACCGGGTCGGCGTCGACGAAGCGGAACGTGGTGTCGGAGAGCGTGATCGAAGGACGTTCGTGGTGGGTCAGGACGAACACCGGCGTGTGGAACGGGGGCTCGTCACCCCACCAGCCGCGCCAGTCGTGGTCCTGCCACGGCCCGCGCTGGGGTCCGAACTTGTTGCGGCCCATGATCTCGGCGCCGATGTTGCGTGCGAAGTCCCGCGTGAAGTAGTCGTCGAGGCCCCTGCTGCCGCCGGGGGCGGTCCGCATGGGCCAGCTCGCCGTCGCGCCGGCCCAGGCGAACAGCCGCCCGGGATCGACGTGGCCGAACGGCCTTTCGAGGGTCTGGTGCTCACCGGCACCGATCCCGTCACTGGAGACGGTGAAGTTCATGACTTTCAGCAGCTGATCCATGTGTTTCTCCTCGTCCGGTCCTGCCGCGTCCACGTGTGGCGAAGCGCCCCACACCAGGACGTCGAACGGGACACGGCCGGATCGACAGCGGCCGGCGGCTTTCTCTCCGGCTCTCCGCGGGTTCTCTCCGGTTCCTCCGGCATTCCTACCGCGACGCCGCCGCGTGATCCGTCAGAACCTCCGTGATCACATGCCGCGCGTTCGTCGCGAGTACCGGGTTCGTGTGGAGGTAGTACGGCAGCTGGATGAGCGCCATCGACAGCGCCCAGCCGCGCCCGCGCGCCCACGTCGCGTCGTCGGCGGCCAGAGCGGCGCGGAAACCGTCCCGTACACCGGCCGGGAGGAGGTTCCACGCGGGGATCAGGTCGGACGCGGGTTCGCCCACCCCCACGGTGCCGAAGTCGATGACTCCGCCGAGGCGTCCGCTCCCCGCACTGTCCAGCAGCAGATTGCCCGGCATCAGATCGGAGTGGATCCACACGGGCGGCCCGTCCCACCGGGGCGCCCGCAGGGAGACCTCCCAGGCCGCGGTCGCCGCCTCGGTGTCGATGACGCCGCCCAGCGCACGGAGTCGTCCGAGCGCGTCGCGCGTCTCGTCGTCCTGCTCGGACAGCGTCCCGCCCCGGTGGGCGGGCGGCCCGCCCGCGGGGTCGATCCGGCGCAGCGCCCTGACGAAGCCGGCCAGGTCCGCCGCCATCGAGGCGGGCCGGGTGAGCTGCCCGGCCTCCGGGTGCGCGCCGTCGAGCCAGCGGTGGACCGACCACGGCCACGGGTACCCCTCGGCCGGTGTGCCCGCGCCGAGGACGGCGGGGACGGGCACCGGCAGGTGCGGGGCGAGCCGCGGCAGCCAGGCCCGCTCCTTTGCCAGGTCCCCGACACCGCCCTCGATACGGGGGAGCCGTACGGCCATGTCGTCACCGAGCCGGTACACGGCGTTGACGGTGCCGCTGGACGGGAAGGACTCGACGGGCAGTGCGGCCCACTGCGGGAACTGCGCGGCGAGCAGCCGGCGCACGAGCGCGACATCGGTCGGGACCTCGTCGGCGTGCATCATGCGGGGTCCGTGGGGTCCGGGCCCGCGCTGTCCGGGACGGACTCGTACGCGTACGGCAGCAACTCCCGCACCGGCACGGCCCGCAGGCCGTCCTCCGTCCCCACGACGACCTCGATCCGCGGGAAGTAGTCCAGCAGCACCTGCCGGCAGCGCCCGCACGGCGGCAGCACCCCCCGGCCGTCGCTCCCGACGGCCACGACGGTGGTGAGGTCGTACGCGCCGACGGCGGCCGCCGCACCGATCGTCACCAGCTCGGCGCAGGGGCCGCCGGTGAAGTGGTACACGTTCAGACCGGTGATGATCCGGCCGTCCCGGTCGCGGGCGGCGCAGGCCACGGTGTGGTCGTCGCCCTTTGCGCGGGCCACGACGAGCCGGGTCGCCGCTCCGACGAGTTCCGCGAGGTCGGGATCCAAGTCGTCGAGGTCGTGATCGAGGTCAGCAGTCACACGGCGAAACGGTACTCGCGGGCCGTCTGCGGCCCCACCGGATAACGCACCCCGGCGCCCGGGTGCGAACCGGCACACGCCCCTGACGTGCGCCGCAGGGCGAAAATCCCCAGCCATGACCCGGCCGCCGCCGGGTAGCGTGCGTACATGCCCGAACTTCAACTGCTCCGACTCGACCACGCTCCGGCACTGCTCGCATTCGAGCAGGAGAACCGGGCCTACTTCGCCGCCTCGATCTCCGACCGGGGCGATTCCTACTTCACCGATTTCGCCGCACGGCACGGCGATCTGCTCACCGAGCAGGGCGCGGGGCTGCACTACTTCCATGTGCTGGTCAGCGGCGACGGCAGCACGACGGACGAGGTGATCGGGCGTTTCAACCTCGTCGACGTGGCGGACGGGTCGGCCGAGCTGGGGTACCGGATGGCGGAGAAGGCCGCGGGCAAGGGCCTGGCGACGGACGCCGTCCGCTCGGTCTGCGTCCTGGCGGCGGAGCAGTACGGGCTGACCTCGCTGCGCGCGATGACGACCCACGACAACCACGCTTCGCGCGCGGTGCTGGACCGCACGGGATTCGTGGCCACCGGCGAGACCGAGATCGGCGGTCGCCCCGCCACGACCTACATCCGCACGCTGAGCTGAGCGCCCAGCTCCCGGAAACCCAGGGCGGCGGCCACCCTCCGCGACGGATACGGCCGGGCCCGCCACTGCGGCAGCAGACCCGCGTCGAGCGCGTGCGACACCGCGGCCGACGCCACGGTCCCCGCCAGCCGCCGGCCCCGCCGGTGCGGGGCGACCAGGACGCACACATGGGCGACCGAGCGCGGCCAGGTCACATAACCGGCCGCCGCCACCACGTCCCCGGCCCCCGCGCCGTTGCCCTCGCGGAGCAGGAACGCGGGTGAGGTGATCTCGTCGAGCCCGCTCTCGTCCGCGTCGCCCTGCCCGGCACCCGCCAGCAGCGCGGTCAGCGCGATGTCGCCCGGCGCCGCCCGCTCGACGGCCGTACCGGCCTCCCGGGGAGGCGCGGGGACGAGCGCGTCCCGGTCCAGGTAGGAGAGCGTGGCGGGTCCCAGCACGTCGAGCACCGGGGCGCCCGTACCGCTCAGCGCCTCGCCGAGCCGGACGGGGTCGACCAGCTCCGCGTACGCCAGCTCCCGTACCGCCCCGCGCAGTGCCTCGGCGCCCCGCGCGTCGGGCGCGGTGACGACGGCGGCGTCACCGATCCGTACGATCCCGGCCCATCCCGGCGGACAGAGGCGGGAGCCGGGCGCGATCACGACGGCGGTGGGGGAGGTGAACTCGACCGGGACACCGGCGAGTTCACTCCACAGCGCGCGGGCACGGGGCACTGCCGAGGCCGCCTGACGGATGTCGGGGTCCAGGTCCATACCGCGACGGTAGGGCGGAACACGGCCGTGGCGCGACCGACTTCTCCGCGCTTCGTCCCCGCGCGGATCCCCATTCTCAACGGGTGGGACTGGCCGAGCCAGGCGGGACTTTCGAAACACGCCCTAGGAGCCCCGCCCCGTCCCGCCGGGTGACGTACGGGCGTTCTTCCGTACCCTCAGGAGCCGACGCCGCGGGTCTCCGGACGCGCGAGCGCGTCGACCGCCGCGCGCCGGGGCCCGCTCAGCCCGAGGAAGTCCGTGCTGTCCGCCCACTGGTCCACCCCGCCGGTCAGCGGCAGATCACGCAGTTCGGGGTGGGTGACGGTCGCCGCGAGGGCCCCGGCGAAGCGTTCGGCGTGCAGAACCTGGAACGGCCTGCTGTGGTACGGCCGGCGGGCCGGGTCCACCGGGGCCGCGAGCCCCGTGGTGTTCTGGAGCCCGGCCACGTACTCGTACGCGTCACACAGATGCCGCTCCCGCGCCGGGTACTTTGTCGCGGCCAGCGCTCCCGCCAGCGACGGGCTCAGATCGCCGGCGACCGCGAGCCGCCCGAACGTGGTGCCCAGCCACTTGCCGTACGGGGCGTACGTCCGCTCCAGCAGCAGGCACAGCCGCATCAGATCGCGCACCAGCCGCGCCGCGACGACCGCCGACCCGAGTCCGTCACCCACCTCGGCGCACCGGCCGACGAGCGCCTCCTCCTGGGAGATCCGCTGCCACTGGCAGGCCAGCAGATAGCGCCACACCTGGTCGGGATACCACGCCAGCCGTTCCCGTACCGCGCCGAGCGTGCCGTGCGTGCCCGGTGCGCCGGGACCGTCGTGGAACACCGCGCCGCCGGTGACCTCCGCGAGCCGCTGCTGCGGCATCGCGAGCCAGTCGCGGACCGTGGGCGCCCGCCCCGCCACCGCGGCCACACCGAGCCGGGCGCGCAGCCAGTCGCCGAGGTCGTCGACCGACACCCGGTGGTTGACCGCGCCGTCCGTCAACTCCATGTGGCCGATGGGGACTTCGGGGTCGGCGTGCCGGAAGTGCGTGGGCCAGCCGCGTACGTGCTTCGGCAGCCGCTCCGCGAGCAGCCGGCTCAGCTCGGCCCCGTGCCGGGCGGCGTCGTCCGGCGCGAGGAACAGATTCAGCCGAGGCCCCCACTCGTGGTCGGCGGAGCGGGCCGTGTCGAACCCCAGCACCTCCGACCCGGAGCCGATCCGTGCGGCGGCGTACCGCAGCCCCGGGTACGCGCTGTCGAGGACGGGCCGCACGGCCTCCTCGTAGAGGATGCGCGACAGTTCGAGACCGGGGAGGAAGCCGGCGCCCAGGGGGGAGCGTTCGCGGTTCACGGGCTCACTGTGCAGGAGGCCGGCGGGCCTCGGCCACCTGATATGCGCGGGCCCGTGCTCCCCGTGCTCCCCGTCCGGCTCAGCGCGCCGCGCCGCCCACCCGCTCCGCGAGGAACTCCTCCCAGGTGCGCCGCCCGAGGTCGGCCCCGTCGAGGGTCAGATTCTCCCCGGCCCGGTACGCGCGGCCGACCTTGCCGGGAATCCGGAGCGGAACCGTCGGCCGGCGCTTTCCGCTCGCCCGCAGGTAGCCGCCGCACAACTCCCCGAGCCCGTACACCTTCGGCCCGGCGAGGTCGGCCACGCGGCCGGCCGGTTCGCCCAGGGTCAGCTCCACGAGGCGCTCCGCCACGTCGCGGGCGTCGACCGGCTGCAGCCGCAGGCCGCCGGGGACCGGGACCACCGGCAGCTTCGCCATGCCGCGCACCATGGTCAGGGCCAGGTCGTGGAACTGGGCCGCCCGCAGCGTCGTCCAGGGCAGCCCGGAACCGGCCACGGCCCGCTCCGCGCCCAGCTTGGCTCTGGGATAGCCGAGCGGAATCCGGTCGGCGCCGATGACCGAGATGTAGACCAGGTGCCGTACGCCGGTACGCGACGCGGCCCGCGTCAGATTCCCCGTCGCCTTGTCGTCGCCCTTGGCGGCCCCCGCCAGATGCAGCACGGTCTCGGCGCCGTCCAGCGCGGCCTCGATCCCCTCGCCCTTGAGCAGATCGGCGGCGACGTACTCGACGCCGCCCTCGGACGCCCGGGCGTGCCGGCTCAGCACCCGCACCCGGTGACCGGTCTCGCGCAGCAGAGGGGTGACAAGGCGACCGAGGGTGCCCGTGCCGCCCGTGACCAGAATCGATGACGTCATGGTTTCTCCAAGCTCTCGTGGATCTGGTGTCCCGGCCGCGCCGGCCGGGTTGAGAGGGTCTACCGCGATGACACCCGGCGAACGAGGAATGTGACGTGATGGACGAGAGCACCTGGCTTCTGGAGCGTTTCGAGGAGGACCGGACCCGTCTGCGCGCCGTCGCCTACCGGATGCTCGGCTCCGCGAGCGAGGCCGACGACGCCGTCCAGGAGACCTGGCTGCGCCTCAGCGGCGCCGACGCCGGTGCGATCGAGAACCTGCGCGGCTGGCTGACGACCGTCGTGGCGCGGGTGTGCCTCAACATGCTGCGTACGCGGGCCACCCGGCGCGAGGAACCGCTCGACGCACCGGGCGGACCGGACCCGGCCGGTGCCCGCGCGGAGACGTACGACCCGCAGGAGGAGACGCTGCTGGCCGAATCCGTCGGGCTGGCTCTGCTGGTGGTGCTCGACACGCTAACGCCGGCCGAGCGGCTGGCGTTCGTCCTGCACGACATGTTCGCCGTGCCCTTCGACGAGATCGCACCGCTGATCGAGCGCACCCCGGCGGCGGCGCGGCAGCTCGCGAGCCGCGCGCGCCGCCGGGTCAAGGGGGCCTCGCCGGTGCCCGAAGCGGATCTGGCGCGCCGCCGCCAGGTCGTCGAGGCGTTCCTGGCGGCGTCCCGTGGCGGAGACTTCGAGGCGCTGGTCACGCTGCTCGACGCGGACGTGATCCTGCGCGCGGACCGGGCGGCCGGCCCCACTCCCGCACCGCTGCTGCTCCGGGGTGCCCATCAGGTGGGCAAGGGCGCTTCGATGGCCGCGGAGCGGGTCAGGTTCACCCAGCCCGCGCTGGTGAACGGGTGGCCGGGCCTGGTGATGGCCCCCGGCGGGCGGTGAGCCGGCCGGCCCGGACCTTATCCGGTCGCCGGCAGGGACGACGCCTCGCCGATCGCCCATTCGGTCATTTCAGGCATATCTTTGTAAGTGGGACCTTCGTCTGGCATCAGGGGGTCATCATGGTCGAGGGACTGGTCATAGCGGTCATAGCGGTGATCGTCGTGGGTGCGATATTCGCGATGGCGTCCGCCCGCGTCGTCAAGCAGTACGAGCGCGGCGTGGTCTTCCGTCTGGGCCGGCTGCGCGAGGGCATCCGAGGGCCCGGATTCCAGCTGATCACCCCGTTCGTGGACCGGCTGAGCAAGGTCAACATGCAGATCGTGACGATGCCCGTCCCCGCACAGGACGGCATCACACGCGACAACGTCACCGTGCGCGTCGACGCGGTGATCTACTTCAAGGTGGTCGACGCGGCGGACGCGCTGATCCGGGTCGAGGACTACCGGTTCGCGGTCTCGCAGATGGCGCAGACCTCACTGCGGTCGATCATCGGTAAGAGCGACCTGGACGATCTGCTCTCGAACCGCGAGAAGCTGAACCAGGGCCTGGAGCTGATGATCGACAGCCCGTCCATCGGCTGGGGCGTACAGATCGACCGGGTCGAGATCAAGGACGTGTCGCTGCCGGAGACCATGAAGCGGTCGATGGCGCGACAGGCCGAGGCGGACCGTGAGCGCCGTGCACGAGTGATCAACGCGGACGCGGAGCTTCAGGCGTCGAAGAAGCTCGCGGAGGCGGCCGGGCAGATGTCCGACCAGCCCGCCGCGCTTCAACTGCGGCTGCTCCAGACCGTGGTGGCCGTTGCGGCCGAGAAGAACTCCACGCTGGTTCTGCCGTTCCCGGTCGAACTGCTCCGCTTCCTGGAGCGCGCCACACCCGCCGAAACGGCCCAGGCCGTCGACGCGGCCTCGAAGGCGCTGCGTTCCGCTCCGGCCCCCGAGCCGGCGCCGGAGAAGCGGGAGCCCGAGAAGCAGGCGCCGGTGAAGCCGCTGGTGGAGAAGGAGCAACAGGGACGGGAGACGACGACCGTCTGACCCCGCCGACCTGCGCCGACGTCCGCGACCCGCGCCCACGAGCGCGGGTCGCGGACGTGCGCGCTCACAGCCAGTCGTGTTCCCGCGCGTACCGCGCCGCTTCGTGCCGGGTCCGTGTCTGGGTCTTCTGCATGGCGTGCGAGAGGTAGTTGCGTACGGTCCCCTCCGCCAGGTGCAGGCGGGTGGCGATCTCGGCGGCGGAGTACCCGTCGCCGGTCGCCCGCAGGACGTCGATCTCCCGGTCGGTGAGCGGGCAGTCGTCCACGACGGCGAGCGCGGAGACGTCCGGGTCGATCCAACGCCTGCCCGCGTGCAGCGTGTTGATGACCGAGGTGATGTGCGCGGGCTCCGCCGACTTGCTGACGAAGCCCTGGACCCCGAGTCTCAGGGCCTTGCGGAGCACCCCGGGTCTGGCGTGGCGGGTCAGCATCAGGACCACCTGGTCCGGGCGCTCCCTGCGGATCTGTTCGACGGCGCCGAGTCCGTCCACACCCGGCATCTCCAGGTCGATGACGAGCACGTCGGGCCGGTGCCGCAGCGCTGCCCGTACGGCCGATTCGCCGTCGTGGGCCTCGGCGACCACGGTGATCTCGCCCTCCAGGGTCAGCAGCGCCGCGAGCGCCTTACGGAGAAGGGCCTCGTCGTCGGCGAGCACCACGGTGGTCATCGGTCGTCGTCCTTCCGCGCCGCGGAGCGCGGCGTCGCCGCGCCCAGGTGGGGGAACTCGGCGGCCGTGAGGAAGCGCCCGTTCTCCTGCTCCACCGTCAGCTCGCCTCCGCTGTCGCCCACGCGTTCCCTGAGAGTGGCCAGTCCGCCGAGCCCCGGCAGGGGAGCGTCCGGCGCGCCGTCGTTGACGATGCTGATGCCCGACCGCGAGAGGGTGATCCGTACGCGCGTGGCCTGCGCGTGGCGCAGGATGTTGGTCGTCGTCTCGCGCAGGACCTGGCCGAGCAGCCCGTCGACCCTCTCGTCCACGGCGCCCTCACGGTTGACGCGCACACGGATGCCCGCGGCCTCGAAGAGGTTCTTCGCGTTCTCCAGCTCCACGGACAGGTTGAGCCGCCGCTGTGCGTAGGCGAGCTGTTTCGTCTGGGCGATGGTGTCGCTGACCAGGGCGTGCACCTCCCGCAGTTCCTCCTCCACGCGCCCGATGTCACGGCGCACGAGCTTCTCGGCGAGCGTGATCTTCAGCTTCACGACATGCAGCGTGTGGCCCTGGATGTCGTGCAGGTCGCCGGCGAACCGTACGCGTTCGCGGTAGACGGCCAGCTCCGCCTCGCGTTCCCGCGCCTCCTCGATGATCTCGTAGAACCGCCGGTTGGCGAACATGAGACAGGTCGCGACCACGACGATCGCCGTGGGGACGAGGACGTACCGGAGCAGTACACCGGGAACGTCGTCCGGCGATTCCAGCAGCTTGGCCGCGCCGACGGCGGCGACGAACGCGGCCAGTCCCGCGGTCGCCGCGCCCCGGTGGCGCGGCAGCCGGGCCACGAAGAACGGGACCACGATCGTCATGCCGTAGAACGCCCGGTGGCTGTCGGCCACCAGCACGCCGAACGGCCACACCGCGGCGGTGACGATCAGGCACGGAAGTACGACACGCGCGGTGTCGCCCGCCGTCCAGCGTTCGAGGACCACCAGGGCCGCCACCACGCCCAGGGCCAGGACGGTGGCTTCCCACCAGTTCCGGGCGTCGGCCGCCACCAGCACCGCCCCGACGACGGCGAGCGGCGGGAGGAACACGGCGAGGTTCCACCCGCGCAGCCGCCCGTGCGTCGTCGCGGTGTGTCCCATGTGCGCGGGGCTGGTGTCCATGTGCGGCTTTCCGGGATGGAACGGCGGGGGTCCGGCCAGTATTCGTCCGGCGCCGCGGGTGGCGCCAGTGACACCGTGTCATGCGTGCGCCACGAGGAATGTCATGGCGAGTGATGACAGGACGCACTGCCGGACAGCCGTGATCACGGCTGGGATGGAGGCATGACCTCGACACCAGTCATCGACGTTGAACGTCTGAACCTCAGCTACGGCGACTTCCACGCCGTGAAAGACCTGTCCTTCCAGGTGGGGAAGGGGGAGCTGTACGCGCTGCTCGGCACGAACGGGGCCGGCAAGACCTCGACCCTGGAGACCGTCGAGGGCCACCGCAAGGCCACCTCGGGCACCGTCCGGGTCTTCGGGCACAGCCCGCGCGACCGGCGCGCCGTACGGCCCCGGATGGGCATCATGCTTCAGGAGAGCGGCTTCTCCCCGGATCTGACCGTACGGGAGTCGGTCCGGCTGATCGGAAAGCTCTCCCAGCGCACGGACAGGGTCGAACGGGTGCTCAGCATCGTCGACCTCACACACAAGGCCGGCACCCTGGTCTCCCAGCTCTCCGGAGGCGAGAAGCGGCGTCTGGACTTCGCCACCGCCGTGTACGGGAGCCCCGAGCTGATCTTCCTGGACGAGCCGACGACCGGTCTGGACATCCAGTCCCGGGACGCCGTGTGGGACGCCGTGGACAAACTGCGCGAGGACGGTTCCACCATCGTGCTCACCACGCACTACCTGGAAGAGGCCCAGCAGCGCGCCGACCGTATCGGGCTCATGCACAAGGGGACCTTCCACCAGGAAGGGACCGTCACCGAGCTGACACGGACCCTGCCCGCCGCCATCCGCTTCTCCCTTCCGGCCTCCGCACCCGCACTGCCCCTCGGGGCGGCGCGCGACAGCGGCGGGAACTTCCTCATCGAGACCTTCGGCCTCCAGAACGACCTGTACGCCCTCCTCGGCTGGGCGCACACCAACGGGATCGAGCTGCGGGAACTCCAGGCCGGACCGACCCGCCTCGACGACGTCTTCCGCTCCATCGGCAGCGAATAGACCACTCCCGGAACTTCCCAGAAGAGGACCTTCACCATGCTCTCCATCGCGCACAGCGAGCTGACCCAGATCTCCCGGAACCGGCTGGTGCTGCTCAACAGCTTCATCATCCCCGTGGCGGCCTGCGCGTTCTTCGTCTACCGGCACGAGACCTTCGCGGACCTGTACAGCCTCGGGTACATCGCGGCGGTGGTGATGTTCACCGTCACCGCGTTCGGGCTCTACGCCACCACGGTGACCACGCTCGCCTCACGCCGGCAGAACCTCTTCCTCAAGCGGCTGCGTTCCACCCCGGCGAGCGACGCGGGCATTCTCTGCGGGCTGCTGCTCCCGGTCACGGTCCTCGCGGTCGTCCAGGTGACCGTGATCCTCACGGTGCTGGCGGCGGTCGCGGGCGCACCGTCCAACGTTCTCCTGCTGGTGGCGGCGGTCGTCTCGACGGTGGCCATGATGCTCGGCCTGGGACTGGCCACGGCGGGAGTGACGAACTCCCCCGAGCACGCCCAGGTGACCACGCTGCCCATCAGCCTCGGCGCCATCGCCGTCACCACATGGGTGGGCATCGCAGGCACCGAGCAGATGACCCTGTTCAAGCGCCTGCTCCCCGGCGGCTCGGCCACCGAACTGGCCATCAACGCCTGGAACGGCGGAGTCCCCGTGACGGACTCCCTGCTCCTGCTGCTGCCCACTCTGGGCTGGGTCGTCGCGGCGATTCTGCTGGCTTCCCGCTTCTTCCGCTGGGAACCCCGCCGCTGACGGCGGCACCGGCTCGGGGGTGAGGGCCGTCTGTTGCGTGGAACACTTTTGCAAGCGGGTGCTTGCAAAAGTTAGCAAGAGTGGGCACCCTGGAGTCATGGCATCACTCAACGTCGGCAATCTCGGTGAGTATCTGCGCGAGCAGCGGCGCAACGCGCAGCTGTCGTTGCGGCAGCTCTCCGAAGCCGCCGGGGTGTCCAATCCGTATCTCAGCCAGATCGAACGCGGTCTGCGCAAGCCGAGCGCGGACATCCTGCAGCAGCTCGCCAAGGCGCTGCGGATCTCCGCCGAGACGCTGTACGTGCAGGCCGGGATGCTCGACGAGCGGGAGCGCGAGGAGCTGGAGACGCGTGCCGTCATCCTCGCCGACCCGTCGATCAACGAGCGGCAGAAGCAGGTGCTCCTGCAGATCTACGAGTCCTTCCGCAAGGAGAACGGGCCCGGCACGGAGACTGAGAGCACGGAACCGGCGGCGACCGCGGGACCGGCCGGTAAGGGCGCCGGAACCGGTGGCGGGGACGTCGGCGGGGACGCGCCCGGTACGGCCGGCGGCGGTGCCGTCACCCCACCCTCACACTGATCCGGAGGACCACAGTCATGGCCATCGCCGATGACCTGCGCAAGACGTTCAGCGACCCGACCCCCCTCTACTTCGCGGCCGGTACGGCGGATCTCGCCGTCGAGCAGGCCAAGAAGGTTCCCGGGCTGATCGAGCAGCTGCGCGCGGAGGCACCGGGCCGTATCGACGCGGTGCGGAACACCGACCCCAAGATCGTCCAGGACAAGGTCGCCTCCCAGGCCAGGGAGGCGCAGACCACCGTCCAGTCCAAGGTCACCGAGGTGCTCGGCTCGCTCGACACCGACCTGAAGAAGCTGGGCGAGACCGCTCAGGACCTGGCGCTGCGCAGCGTGGGCGTGGCCGCGGAGTACGCGGTCAGGGCCCGTGAGACGTACGAGAAGGTCGCCGAGCGCGGCGAGCAGTCCGTACGGAACTGGCGCGGTGACGCCGCGGAGGAGATGACGGAGATCGCCATCGCCGTCGAGCCCGGCACGAAGCAGACGCCGAGGTCGGCTCCCGCGAAGCCGGCGCAGGCGAAGCCCGCCCAGGCCAAGCCCGCGTCCGCCAGGACCGCCCCCGCCAAGTCGGCGCCCGCGAAGCCCGCCGTCAGGAGCGAGACGAAGGCGGCCAAGCCGGAGGCCAAGGCCACCGGGGCGAAGCCCGCCGCCAGGAAGACGCCCGCCGCTCGCAAGCCGGCCGCCGCCAAGAAGGCCACGCCGCCCGCGGGCAAGTGACAGGGATATCGGCGGACCGGGCACCCCACGGGTGTCCGGTCCGTTGTACGGGTACCTTGTCGGCACATGATTCGGACAGAAACAGGCGGTGGGCAACGTGTTGATGGCCGGCTTCGACGGTCTCGTGGCCATGTTGAGCATTCCGCTGATCGTGTTCGCCTGCTTCGCGCTGGTCGACGCGTTCATCCGGCGTGAGGACGCGTTCCGCGCGGCGGACAAGCAGACCAAGCCGTTCTGGCTGATCATTCTGGGGATCTCGCTCGTGGTGAGTCTGATCTTCCCGCTCCTGTCCTTCCTGCCGATCATCGGGCTCATCGCGGTCATCGTGTACTTCGTCGATGTGCGCCCCGCGATCAGGCAGGCCGGCGGCGGCGGTGGCGGCCGGAGCCGCGGCGGCTCCAGCAGCGACGGTCCCTACGGGCCGTACAACGGCGGCCGGTGAGCGGAGAACTCTGAAGCGGGTCCGGGGGAGCCGGGGTCAGCGGCCACCGTGCGGTGAGACGGGCGCGTGCTCCTCGACCCGCCCTCGGTCCAGCAGCAGTACGGCCACGTCGTCGGTCAGCTCGCCGCCGTTCAGCTCGCGCACCTGAGCCACCGCGGCCTCCAGCAGCTCCTCGCCGCTCAGGCCGCGCGCCAGCTGGGCGGCGATCACCTCGACCATGCCCTCCTGGCCCAGCCGCTGCTTGCCCGCCCCGACGTGGCCCTCTATCAGCCCGTCGGTGTACATCATCAGGCTCCACGCCTCACCCAGGTCCACCTCCCGGCGCGGCCAGCGGGCGCGCGGGAGCAGACCGAGCGCGGGGCCGCCCTCGTCGTACGGCAGGAGTTCGGGCGCCCGGCCCGCGCGGACGACCAGCGGGGACGGGTGGCCGGCCAGGCAGAGCCCGGCCCGCCGGCCGTCGGGCGCGATGTCGACCGTGCAGAGCGTCGCGAAGATCTCCTCGCTCTCCCGCTCGTGCTCCAGCACTTTCTGGAGCGTCGAGAGCAGGATGTCCCCGCTGAGCCCGGCGAAGGTCAGCGCCCGCCAGGCGATGCGCAGCTCCACCCCCAGCGCGGCCTCGTCCGGGCCATGGCCGCAGACGTCGCCGATCATCACGTGGACCGTGCCGTCGGGCGTACGGACCGTGTCGTAGAAGTCGCCGCCGAGCAGGGCGCGGGAGCGGCCGGGCCGGTATCTGGAGGCGAACCGCAGGTTCGACCCCTGGAGAAGAGGGGTGGGCAGCAGCCCCCGCTCCAGCCGGGCGTTCTCCTGCGCCCGCAGCCGGGACTCGGTGAGCTGGCGCTGCGCGACGTCCGCGCGCTTGCGTTCGACGGCGTAGCGGATGGCGCGGCTCAGCAGCCGGCTGTCGAGCTCCTCGCGGAAGAGGAAGTCCTGCGCGCCCACCCGTACGGCCGCGGCGGCGCGCTCGCTGTCCCCCTCGGCGGCCAGCGCGAGTACGGCGTGGCGGGGCGCGAGCCGCAGCACGTGCCGGAGCGGCGCGAGTCCGTCGTCGTCGCCGTCGTCCGGGCCCGACAGAGCGAGATCCACGAGGACGCACTGGATGTCGTCGGTGAGCAGCCGCTCGGCCTCGGTGAGGTTGCGCGCGGTGCGGATACGGACCCGGGTGCCTGCCGCGTCGGGCAGTTCCGGTGCGCTGAAGGTGCCGGCGGGGTCGTCCTCGATGACGAGCAGCGTCAGGTCGCCGCCGGCGGTCTCCCGGGCGGGCGCACTCTCGACTGTCGAGCCCGTGCGCTGTCGCGGCACAGGTACAGGTACGGCCATCGGTCTGTGAGTCCTTCCCTCCCCCCGGGGGCGCGATGCGGCGACGATCGACGCCCCACCGACCGGGACCTTAGCGGTAGCCGGCGCCGGAAAGGAATGGCGTAAGGAACGCCGCGCGGAGAAGAACCCGCGTCATATGCCGCTTCCCACCACGCATCCGGCGCGATCGGTGCGCCGGGGCGGCTCGAAACGGCCATGACAAACATCACGTGGGAGGAGAGCGGCGGAGAGCCGCCGGGGACGAATGGGGTAATCGCGCCACAGAAGAGGCGAAGCGGTCCGAGAAGTGCGGAGTGGGCGGCCCGGCGCCGCTCCTACTTGTCCGGCCTGACGACCCCGAGGATCACCATCGAGCCGGCCCCCGTCAGCGTCACGTGCCGGCCCGGCCGCGGCGCGTGGACGATCGAGCCGTCGCCCACGTACATGCCCACATGGCTCGCGTCGTCGTGATAGATGATCAGGTCGCCGGGCCGCATGTCCGCCAGGGGGACCCGGGGGAGCAGCCGCCACTGTTCCTGCGAGGTACGCGGGATCACCTTGCCGGCCGCCGACCACGCTTCGGAGGTCAGCCCCGAGCAGTCGAACGACGACGGCCCCTCGGCGCCCCACACGTACGGCTTGCCGACCTGCGCCATCGCGTACTCGATCGCCTTCTTGCCCTGCGCGCTGGCCTCGCCGTTGATGTCCTTGAGCGCGCCCGAACTCAGCCAGGCCGCCTGCGCCTTGGCCGCGTCCTCCTGCTCCAGCATCAGCAGCCGGTCGCGCTCCTCCTTCTCCAGCCCCGCCTCGATCTTCTTGGCGGCCTTGATCTGCCGCTGGATCTCCTTCTTCGCCTTCGCCTGCTTGACCCGGCTGGCTTCGAGCTTGGTCCACTCGGCGCCGGCCTTCTTCGTGTACGCCGTCAAGTCGTCCTGGGCCTTGGTCATCTGGCCGAGGAGGTCCCTGGTCGCCTTCTGGCCCCGCTGGACCCTGCCCGCCCCGTCCAGGAAGAGCTGGGGGTCGTCGGTGAGCATCAGCTGGGCCTCGGGCGGCAGTCCGCCCGCGCGGTACTGGGCGCGGGCCGCGGCGCCCGCCTGCTGCTTGAGCTTGTCGATCCGGACCTGGCCGTTGACGATCTCGCCGGCCAGCCTGACCAGTTCGGCCGACTGTTTGTCGGCGCGCTCCTCGGCGAGGTTGTACGCGTCGGTGGCCGAGGTCGCCCTGCCGTACAGCCCGTCGATCTTCCTGCGTACCGCTTCGAGCTTCGAGTCGTCCGCGGCGGGGGTCTTGCCGTCCGCGCCGGGCGGCAGGGACCGGTCGAACGGCCGGGGCGCGACAGGCGGGTCGGTCGGCGATGTGGGCGATGCCGGGGAGGCGGGAGACGCGGGAGCCGCGTACGCCTGGTTCAGCAACGCCGGTGACGTGAGCACCGACAGAGCGCAGACGACCGTGATCGCGACTCTGACGCAGCGGCGTCGGTTCACAAGCTCCCCCTCCGGACAACTGCCTCGGCGACTGCTCTGCCGACACTCGAAACTTTCCGAACACGTAAGGCCGAATACATCTGACTTACTGTCAGTAACTGTTCCCCGCCGACGTGATCGTGCCATGCCGGCCCCCGGAACGACAGAGGGCGTTACCGGCCCGCGGTCGTGTCTACCCCTCAGGGACGAACGGCCCGCCGCTCACGTTCCCCCGGGCGCGTCCCTTTCGCCGGAACCCGGCGCCAGCGCCGTCCACTCCACCGTCACCTCTCCCTGCCGCCATCTGCTCGCGCCGCCACCCGCCGCCGGGCCGGCCAGCGGCCAGTCCGCCGACAGATCCCGTACGGCCCTGATCCACCGCTGCCGCGCGCCCAGCGAGGCGTACGGGGCGGCAGCGGCCCACGCCCGGTCGAAGTCCCGCAGGAACGCGTGCACCGGTTCGCCCGGCACATTGCGGTGGATCAGCGCCTTCGGCAGCCGCTCGGCCAGGTCCGAGGGGCGGTCCAGCGAGCCGAGCCGGGTCGCGAAGGTGACCGTGCGCGGACCCTCCTCACCGAGGGCGACCCAGACATGGCGCCGCCCGATCTCGTCGCACGTCCCCTCGACCAGCAGCCCGCCGGGCGCGAGGCGTGCGCGCAACCGCTCCCAGACGGCCGCGACCTCGCTCTCCTCGTACTGCCGCAGGACGTTCGCTGCCCGGATCAGCAGCGGCCTGCGGCCGTCCGGCAGCGGGGTCTCGAAACCGCCGTGGACAAAGCTGAGCCCGTCCTCCTCGTAAGGAAGCGCCGCCGTGACCCGCGAGGGCTCGATCTCGACGCCCACCACCTCGGTGCGCGGCTCGGCGGCGCGCAGCCGCCTCAGCAGTTCGACGGCGGTCCAGGGCGCGGCGCCGTACCCGAGGTCGACGGCGACGGGATCGGCCGAGCGGCGCAGGGCGGGGCCGTGTACGGCGGCGATCCAGCGGTCCATGCGGCGCAGCCGGTTCGGGTTGGTCGTACCGCGCGTGACCGTGCCCACGGGGCGGCGGGGCGAGGAGGACGGGCGCGCGGGCATGCGGCCGAGCCTAACGACGCGGCGGACGAGCCCGACGACGCGGCCGACGCCGACCGCCGTTACGGGCTCCCCACCGCTCCCGTCACCCGCCGGGTCCCCGGCATCCCCGGCCAGGGTTGAGCACTCAACGGCAATGATTCGGTAAAGCCGGAAATGAAAGAGGCGATTCCGGTGTTGCCGCGTCCCAGAGGGTCACCCCACGCCCTCTCCTTGCCATGCTCCGAGCGAGAGGTCCTTCGACGTGAGCCAGTACGTGTCCAGGCTTGCCGGCACCCTGGTGTCACCACCCCGGCTCCGGATCCCCGGCCACCCCCGCAAACCGCGGCGGGTCGCCATGCTCAGCGTCCACACCTCCCCGCTGCACCAGCCGGGCACGGGCGACGCGGGCGGCATGAACGTCTACATCGTCGAGCTGGCCAAGCGGCTGGCCGACATCAACATCGAGGTCGAGATATTCACGCGCTCGACCACCGGCGGGCTGCCGCCGAGCGTGGAGCTGGCGCCGGGCGTGCTCGTACGGCACGTGGACGCCGGTCCCTACGAGGGCCTGGCGAAGGAGGAGCTGCCCGCCCAGCTGTGCGCCTTCACGCACGGTGTGATGCAGGCGTGGGCCGGTCAGCGCCCCGGTTACTACGACCTCGTCCACTCCCACTACTGGCTCTCCGGCCATGTCGGCTGGCTCGCCGCCGAGCGCTGGGGCGCGCCCCTCGTACACGCCATGCACACCATGGCCAAGGTCAAGAACGCCGCGCTCGCCGAAGGCGACACACCCGAACCGGCGGCACGGGTCATCGGCGAGACGCAGATCGTGCGCGCCGCGGACCGGCTGATCGCGAACACCGCCGAGGAGGCCGACGAACTCGTCCGCTTCTACGAGGCGGAACCCGGCAAGGTCGCGGTCGTCCACCCCGGTGTGAACCTCGACCTCTTCACCCCGGCCGACGGCCGGGCGGCGGCGCGCGCCCGGCTCGGGCTCCCGCAGGACGCGTTCGTCCCCCTCTTCGCCGGCCGTATCCAGCCGCTCAAGGCACCCGACATCCTGCTGCGGGCCGTGGCCGTCCTGCTGGACCGTGAACCCTCCCTCCGTAGAAGGCTGGTCGTCCCGGTCGTCGGCGGCCCGAGCGGCAGCGGTCTCGCGAAGCCCGAAGGGCTGCACAAGCTCGCGGCCAGACTCGGTATCGCCGATGTCGTACGGTTCCGTCCACCGGTCGGTCAGGAAGGGCTCGCCGACTGGTTCCGCGCGGCGTCCGTGCTGGTCATGCCGTCGTACAGCGAGTCCTTCGGGCTCGTCGCCATCGAGGCGCAGGCGGCGGGGACCCCGGTGGTCGCGGCCGCCGTGGGCGGTCTGCCGGTGGCGGTGCGGGGCGGCCAGACCGGCTTCCTGATCCCCGGTCACGAGCCGGAGGCGTACGCCCAGGCGCTCGCCCGCTTCGTCGACCGGCCCGAACTCGTGGACCGGATGGGGCTGGCGGCCTCGCGGCACGCGCAGTCCTTCGGCTGGGACACGGCGGCGTCGGCGACGGCGGACGTCTACACGGCCGCCGTACATGATCACCGAGGTCGCGTACGCTCGCACCATGGCTGACGAAGCGCGAGCCGACGCGAACGGAAGCACCTCCTACGCCGGGACGGACCCCGCCACCGGGGCCGTCCACGCCACCGGCCTCGTCCAACGGGCCCTGGAATCCGCCGGCGACTCCGGGCTGAAGTGGGAGAGCCCCGAGCCCGGCGCGTTCGTCGTGACGCTGCCCGGCACCCGCAAGCTCTCCACGACCTGCTCCCTGCGCGTGGGCCGCCACTCCCTCTCCGTCAACGCCTTCGTCATCCGGCACCCGGACGAGAACCAGGAAGGCGTCCACCGCTGGCTGCTGGAGCGCAACCTCAAGCTGTACGGGGTGGCGTACGCGGTCGACCGGCTCGGCGACATCTACCTCTCCGGCAAGCTGCCGCTGTCCGCCGTCGGCGAGGACGAGGTGGACCGGCTGCTGGGCTCCGTACTCGAAGAGGCCGACGGCTCCTTCAACACGCTGCTGGAACTGGGGTTCGCGAGCGCGATCCGCAAGGAGTACGCGTGGCGGATCTCCCGGGGCGAGTCCACGCGGAACCTCGACGCCTTCAGCCATCTCACGGGGCAGCCGGACCCGGCCCGGCCGACCGGCTGAGCCGTCCCCCTCCTGCACGCATACGGTCCGAGCACATTCGGCCCTTCCGGGGTCGCCCGCCGGCCCGCGCCCACCGAGGATCGAGCTGACAGCACACAGGCAGCGCACGGGCAGCACGTGGGCAGGACGCGTGGGACGGGCCGATGGGCGACGAAGCGGCGAACCAGGGGGACGGCGAGCACGCCGGGCGACTGGACCGCCGCCGTTTTCTGGGCGCCGCCGCGGCCGGGGCCGCCGGGATCGCCGTGGGCGCGGTGACCGGCTGCGACTCCCCGGCGGGCGAGGGCCCCGAGGCCGCGCCGAGCCGTACCGGCGCCGACTCGACGGACGCCGACGCCGCCGCCGAGCGGGCGCGGTCCGGCAGCCCCGACTGGCGCATCCGGTCCGTCGGACCGCCCGGGGCGATCGAGGGGTACACGGACGCGGTGAGCGTGGAGCCGGGCGACGAGTTCGGCCTGTACGTCTCGACCACCGCGCCCGGCTTCCGGGTCCGCGCCTACCGCGTCGGCTGGTACGGCGGCGCCCGGGCCCGGCTGGTCTGGCAGTCCGACCGGGTGGCCGGCCGCGTCCAGCGCGACCCGCGCCTGGACACCTTCACCGACACCGTGCGGGCGGACTGGGACCGTACCCTCGCCGTCCGCGCCGACGGCTGGCCCGAGGGCGCCTACCTGCTGCGGCTGGACGCGTCGAGCGGACACCAGCGGTACGTCCCGCTGATCGTCCGCTCGCCGGGTGCCGCGGGCCGGACGCTGCTGATGCACGCGCCCGCGACCTGGCAGGCGTACAACCTGTGGGGCGGCTACAACCTCTACGAGGGCAAGGACGGCGCGTACGGGACCCGTTCACTGGCCGTCAGCTTCGACCGGCCGTACGACGGATACGGCGCCGACAAGTTCCTGACCTACGAACGCGCCGCCGTGGTCCTCGCCGAACGCCTCGGCATCCCGCTCGCGTACACCACGGGCATCGACATCCACCTCGCCCCCTCGGTGCTGCGCGGCGCGAGGTGCGTGGTCTCGCTCGGGCACGACGAGTACTGGACCCCCGAGCAGCGCGAGCACGTCACCCGGGCCCGTGACTCCGGGACCAATCTGGCCTTCCTCGGCGCCAACACCTGCTTCCGCCGCATCCGGCTGGAGCGCGAGGGCGACGGCGGCCCCGTCCGTACGGTCGTCTGCTTCAAGACCGACCACGAGAAGGATCCGTACCTCGTCGAGCACCGCACCATGGCGACCACCGACTTCCGCGTGCCCCCCGCCGCCGACCCGGAATCGTCCCTGACCGGCGTGCTGTACGAGGGCTTCCCCACCGACGCCCCCTACGTCGTCCACGGCGCGGACCACTGGATCTTCGAGGGGACCGGGGTGCGGCGCGGCGACTCCTTCGACCACCTGGTCGGCGTGGAGTACGACCGGGTGACCCCGGGACAGCCCACGCCGTCGCCGCTGGAGATCGTCGCGCACTCCCCGCTGGTCTGCAAAGGGCGCGACAGCCACGCGGACTCCGCGTACTACACCGTCCCCGGCGGTGCGGGCGTCTTCGCCTCCGGGACGATGCGGTGGGTCGAGGGCCTCATGGCGGGGAGCGGCGAGAACGGGCGGAATCACGGGATGGACGCGCGCACCGGCGCATTCGTCACCCGTACCACCGAGAACGTGCTGCGCGCCTTCGCGGAGGGCCCGGCCGGACGGACCAGACCGGCGCCCAAGGACAACGTGCGGAGCGTGTACGGGGACGCGGCGGCGGAGAGCCGGTCCTCGGCCCCGGTGATCTGAGCGATCTCACAGCCGTTCGGTCGCCTCGCCCGACACCGCCGCCCTGCCCGGCACGACCGCATCCGCGACGGGTTCGGCCCCCTTGTCCGGCCCGCTCCTCACCGCCCCGTTCGCGTCCTCCGCGTTCCCGTCCGCCCCGTTCCCGTCCACCCCGTTCGCGTCCGCCGCGTTCCCGTCCACCACCACACCGAGGTCGGCCTCGTCCGCCGGCAGCGCCCGCATCAGCAGCCAGTAGCCGCCCGCCGCCACCGAGCCCAGCACCGCGCAGACGCCCCACAGCCAGTCGGCGCCGTAGTGGTCGATCAGGAAACCCGCCATCAGCGGCGCGACCAGACCGGCCACCGCCCACGACATCGTGTACATGCCCTGGTAGCGGCCCCGCCCGTCGACCGGTGACAGCCGCACCACGAGGCTGGTCTGCGTCGGCGCGTTGACGATCTCGGCCAGCGTCCACACGCACACCGCCAGCACATAGAGGGCCAGCGACCCGGCGAAGGCCGTCAGCCCGAAGCCGTACCCCGCGAGCGCCGAGGAGAGGATCAGCAGCCGGCGGGTGTCGCGGTGCTCGATGAATCGGGTCACCGGGATCTGGAGCGCCACGATCAGCACGCCGTTGAACGCGATGACCATCCCGAAGTCGGAACTGCTGAACCCGTCCGCGCCCATCGCGACCGGCAGCCCCACGAACGCCTGCTGGAAGATCAGCGCGACCACGAACGACAGCCCGACGACACCCATGAAGCGGCCGTCCCGCAGGACCGTCCCCATCCCGGTCTCCGGCGCGCTCCGGCCGTCCACGAGGACGCGTTCGGGCCGGGACTCGGGCAGCTTGACGTAGATCAGCACGGCGCAGGCCAGCGTCAGCGCCGCCTCACCGAGGAAACCGGCCAGATAGCTGTACTCGGCGATGAAGCCAGCCACCCCCGCCGAGACCGCGAACCCCAGGTTGATCGCCCAGTAGTTGAGCGAGAACGCCCGCACCCGGTCCTCGGGCTTCACGATGTCCGCCATCATCGCCTGCACCGCGGGGCGCGAGGCGTTGGAGGTCATGCCGACCAGGCACGCGACGGCGGCGATGCCCACGGGGTCCTGCACGAAGCCGAGCAGCGCCACGGACGCGGCCGTCGACGACTGCGCGATCAGCAGCGTGGGCCGCCTCCCGAGCCGGTCGGTCATCACGCCCGCGCCGACCGCGGAGACGACACCGCCGAGACCGTGGAGCGCGGCGACGAGACCGGCGTACGACGCCGAGTAGCCGCGCTCCACGGTCAGGTACAACGCCATGAAGGTGGTGACGAACGCGCCCAGCCGGTTGACCAGCGTGCTCGTCCACAGCCACCAGAACTCACGCGGCAACCCCGCGACGCTCCTTCTGACGCTCTCCCCCGCGGAGCGTCCCAGTGCGGCGATGGACATGCGGCGTTCCCCCCGAGGACTCCGGCGTGGTAAGTGGCCGATCGGCCAACCGCAACTTACGTACGGGCGTCACCGAGCCGCCAGTCAATTGACGGCAACCGTCAATCGGAAACGTTCGATTAGGCTCGGACCCATGGCCGACGCACCGTACAAATTGATCCTCCTCCGCCACGGCGAGAGCGAATGGAACGCGAAGAACCTGTTCACCGGCTGGGTGGACGTCAATCTCACGGACAAGGGCGAGAAGGAGGCCGTGCGCGGCGGTGAGCTGCTGAAGGACGCCGGTCTGCTCCCCGACGTCCTGCACACCTCCCTGCAGAAGCGCGCGATCCGCACCGCCACGCTGGCGCTGGAGTCCGCCGACCGCTCCTGGATCCCGGTCCGCCGCTCCTGGCGCCTGAACGAGCGCCACTACGGCGCGCTCCAGGGCAAGGACAAGGCGCAGACGCTCGCCGAGTTCGGCGAGGAGCAGTTCATGCTCTGGCGCCGCTCGTACGACACCCCGCCGCCGGAGCTGGAGGACGGCACCGAGTTCTCGCAGAGCGACGACCCGCGCTACGCGACGATCCCGCCGGAGCTGCGCCCGCGCACCGAGTGCCTCAAGGACGTCGTCGTCCGCATGCTGCCGTACTGGTACGACAGCATCGTCCCGGACCTGCTGACGGGCCGCACCGTCCTGGTCGCCGCCCACGGCAACAGCCTGCGCGCGCTGGTCAAGCACCTGGACGGCGTCTCGGACGCGGACATCGCGGGCCTCAACATCCCCACGGGCATCCCGCTCTCCTACGACCTCGACGCAGAGTTCCGCCCCCTCAAGCAGGGCGGCACCTACCTGGACCCGGACGCGGCGGCGGCCGCGATCGAGGCCGTGAAGAACCAGGGCAAGAAGAAGTAGTACGCGAGCCATTAGCAGGGCCCGGTCCGGGTGGAGGTCTTCACCACCGGACCGGGCCCTTGTCAGTGTCAGCCGCAGCTGCCCCCGCAGGCGCACGGAGCGCCCGACTGGCAGCCGCAGCCGCAGCCCGAGCCGCAGCCGCAGGCGCCGAGGATCGGCAGCCGCGCCCGTTCGACGGGCGCTTCCTGCTGGGTATCGGTCATGGGGGACTTGGCCATGGTTCCTCCTCGAAGGTGTGCACGGGCGAACGTGGGTGCGTGTCCGTTCATTGCACCGGCACCGGGGCGGGCGCATCAACGGCGCATGCGCGCAGGCGCCGCCCAATGCCACCCCGGCACGCCCCCGTGCGCCCCCCACGGCCCCGTCCCACGAAGCCCATGCGGCACACCCGGCCGTCAGGCCCCTTCGACCGGAGCCTCCGCCTGCTGGATCTCGTCCGCGTGCTCACCCGTCACCAGGTAGACCACACGCTTGGCCACCGACACCGCGTGGTCGGCGAACCGCTCGTAGTACCGGCCGAGCAGCGTCACGTCCACCGCCGTCTCGATGCCGTGCTTCCAGCGGTCGTCCATCAGGTGCTGGAAGAGCGTGCGGTGCAGCAGATCCATCTCGTCGTCGTCCTGCTCCAGCTGAAGCGCCAGATCGACGTCCTTGGTGATGATGACCTCGGCCGCCTTCGCCATCAGCCGCTGCGCGAGCTGCCCCATCTCCAGGATGGTCGCGTGCAGGTCGTGCGGCACGGCGTTGACCGGGAAACGGAGCCGGGCCAGTTTGGCGACGTGCTGCGCCAGGTCGCCCGAGCGCTCCAGGTCCGCGCTCATCCGCAGCGACGTGACCACGATCCGCAGATCGGTGGCGACCGGCTGCTGCCGCGCCAGCAGCGCGATGGCCCTGGCCTCCAGGTCGTGCTGGAGGTCGTCGACCTTCTGGTCGCCGGCGATCACGCTCTCGGCGAGCTTCAGATCGGCGTCGAGCATGGACGTGGTGGCGCGCCCGATCGCCGACCCGACCAGCCGGGCCATCTCGACCAGGCCCTCGCCGATCGAGTCAAGTTCCTCGTGGTACGCGTCCCGCATGGGTGTCCCTCTCTGGATTTTCCTGCTGGTGGTCCGGGGTGTCCGAGTACGTCGAAATGGCCCCCGAACAGCACCGTCCTCGTCGCACGGACCGGCGACGGACCGTCAGGGGTAGGGGCTGTCGAACCCCCACGGTCCCACGTTCGGGCCGTCAGGAGTCCGGATGCTCCCTCCCAAGTGAACCGGCACTTTCTCCACGGTGAACTCTGGGCGACGAGTGTTCGAGAAGACACCTGTACGGCTGGGAGAGTGTCGCTGACCGCGCATAACCTGGATACATGGACGTGAACGCGGCAGTCGCCGCAGTGGCAGCGATCGCCGGGGCGTGCACCGGCGTGATCGCCATGCTGGCGTTCCGCTGGAGCGAGCGCGACCAGGCCAGGCCCACCCGTAGCTCACTGCATACGGAAGCCGGCCTCCCGCCCGGTGTCGACACCGTGCTCTCCGTCCTCCGCTCCTCCGCCGTCGTGCTCGACGAGAGCGACTCGGTCGTCAAGGCCAGCTCGGCCGCGTACGCGCTGGGACTCGTCAGAGGCGGCAAGCTGGCCGTCGACCCGATGCTGCACATGGCGCGCGACACCCGCCGCGACGGCGAGATACGCCAGGTGGAGCTCGATCTTCCCCGGCGCGGCACCGGCCGCGGCGAGGCCCTGGCCGTCTCGGCCCGGGTCGCGCCGCTCGGCTCCCGTCTCGTACTGCTCCTGGTCGAGGACCTCACGGAGGCGCGCAGGATCGAAGCGGTCCGGCGTGACTTCGTGGCGAACGTCAGCCATGAGCTCAAGACCCCCACCGGGGCGCTCTCCCTGCTCTCCGAGGCCGTCATGGACGCCTCCGACGACCCCGAGGCGGTCACCCGCTTCGCCGGGCGGATGCAGATCGAGGCGACCCGGCTCACCAATCTCGTACAGGAACTCATCGACCTCTCGCGCGTGCAGAACGACGACCCGCTGGAGGACGCCGAGCCCGTACGGGTGGAGGAACTGGTCGCCGAGGCCATCGACAGGTCCCGGCACGCCGCCTCCACCAAGCAGATCACCATGGCCGCCGGAGGCGCCGCCGATCTGCGGGTCTGGGGCAACCGCGGCCAGCTCGCCGCCGCCCTCGGCAATCTCGTCGAGAACGCCGTCAACTACTCCCCCGCCCGCACCCGCGTGGGCATCGCGGCGCGGCGCGTGGCCGCGCCCGGCGGGGATCTGATCGAGATAGCCGTCACCGACCAGGGGATCGGCATCTCCGAGAAGGACCGGGAACGCGTCTTCGAGCGGTTCTACCGCGTCGACCCGGCCCGCTCCCGAGCCACGGGTGGTACGGGCCTCGGCCTGGCCATCGTCAAGCACGTGGCCGCCTCGCACGGCGGGGAGGTCACGATGTGGAGCTCCGAAGGCCAGGGCTCCACCTTCACCCTGAGGCTCCCCGAGGCGGGCGCCGGACGGGACCGCACACCCACCGGCCCGGACGAAGACGCCCAGCGCCGCTTTCACCACGACGTCAACGATCTTGAACAATCGACTGAGATCCCTGCCCCGGAGGTCCTTCCGTGACCCGAGTGCTCGTCGTCGAGGATGAGGAATCCTTCAGCGACGCCCTTTCCTACATGCTCCGCAAGGAAGGCTTCGAGGTCGCGATCGCGACCACCGGGCCCGCGGGGCTCGACGAGTTCGAGCGCAACGGCGCCGATCTCGTCCTCCTCGACCTGATGCTGCCCGGTCTGCCCGGCACCGAGGTGTGCCGCCAGCTGCGCGGGAAGTCCAACGTCCCGGTGATCATGGTGACCGCCAAGGACAGCGAGATCGACAAGGTCGTCGGCCTGGAAATAGGAGCCGACGACTATGTGACCAAGCCGTTCTCCTCACGGGAGCTGGTGGCGCGCATCCGCGCGGTGCTGCGCCGCAGGGGCGAGCCGGAGGAGGTCACGCCGGCCGCCCTGGAGGCGGGGCCGGTCCGGATGGACGTGGACCGCCACGTCGTGACGGTCTCCGGCGGCAAGGTCGACCTGCCGCTGAAGGAGTTCGACCTCCTGGAGATGCTGCTGCGCAACGCGGGCCGGGTGCTGACCCGTATGCAGCTCATCGACCGGGTCTGGGGCGCGGACTACGTGGGGGACACCAAAACCCTCGACGTCCACGTCAAGCGGCTGCGCGCCAAGATCGAGCCGGATCCGGGGGCGCCGCGGTATCTGGTGACGGTGCGCGGTCTCGGCTACAAGTTCGAGCCGTAGACCGCCGAACCCCACGTTTCACCCGCGGTCACACGTGTAAGGGCGCCGCACCGGAACTCCGGTGGGCGCCCTCACGCGTACGGCCGGTGGCCGGCGCTCAGTGCTCGGTGTCCGAGGACGCCGAGGCGGAGTCCGTCGGGGTCGACTGCTCGCCCTCCTCGGTGCCCTGGTCCGCGCCCTCGGCGGTGCCACCCGGCGCCTCGGACTCGCCGTTGGCGCCGTCGTCCGCCCCCCCGTCACCGGGGGCGCCGGACGCGCCGTCGGTCGGGGTGCCGCTCGGCCCTTCCGAGGGGCCGGTCGTCGGCGACGGCGGCGCGCTCGGTCCGAAGCCCGTGAAGGGGCCGGTCGCGGGGACCACGAAGGCGTCGAGTGCGACGTCGCCGGTCTCGCTGAACTGGAACACGACCCGCTGGGCTTCGCCGTTGCGCGCCGGCTCGTTGCCGGTCTCGATCACGGCGGAGGCGTTGCCCTCGCCACCGATCAGGACCGAGCCGCCCGCGGGCACCGTGAGCGGTCCCTTGCCCTTGACCGGGGTGATCTTCACCGTGTTGCCGCTGCCCGGCAGCGTGATGGCGTCCAGCGTCTGCTGGGTACCGCCGTTGTTGAAGAGCGTCGCCGTGATGACGGCGGGGCCATCGGTGGCGGCCTTGGGCTGAGTGACGACCGTGGCGTTCTGGACGCTGATGTCGCCGATCGAGGTCGAGGCGTTGCCAGGTCGGACGCCGAGCGTCTGCGCGTTGTTGCCGGCACCGCACGCGGCGAGCGAGGCGATCGAGAACGCGATGGCAGACGCGGCGAGGGTGCCGCGTCGAAGGCTGCGGCTCACGGCGGCGGCAACTCCTTGGACTTGTACGTGCGGACGGGCTGAGGACGGCTCAACGCTGGTTCAGCGGCCCAGGTTACCGAGCCCCTGTCACGGCCCCGCACCCGACCCGCCCTCTACGGCACCCGGCCCGCGGCGGGGGCGACGGGTGGTGGGACCGGAGTGAGATGGCAGTGAGACCGGGGTGAGGTCCGCGGTGAGGTCCGGGGCGGGGTGCTAAGCGTGGCGAAAGTAAGTGGCCACGGCATGTTTAGTACGCCGTTCACATAAGTCCGGTGATCAATTCCCCGACCCGACACACATTCCTTACGAATAGCGCCGGATAGCTTCGTAAACCGCCGGTGATCAAATTCGGATTGCGTTCGCACTTCCGTCCGCACGTGTGACCGACATCCGAACGGAGCAGGGGAAGTTCAGCCTTCGGAACCAGACATATGTGGACGTTCGGCCCATCGTGGCGGGGTTCGGGGCGGTGGAACACGTGTGTTTCTGTCCGGCTTCGCAGCCGCTCCCACCTGCGAATACCTCGTTCCGGAAGCCGCTCGCAGCACGTTCCCATTGCTGTTGTCAAGCCCCGAGATGCGCCCTGACCTGCGAAAACGCCATTCAGAAGAAGCCGTTCCCGTGTTACCCTGGATAGCCACGGAAGGGGTACCTGTCACATGACGTTCAAGGTTGGCGACACCGTGGTCTATCCCCATCACGGGGCCGCGCTGATCGAGGCTATCGAAACTCGTCAGATCAAAGGCGTGGACAAGACCTACTTGGTGCTCAAGGTCGCCCAGGGCGACCTGACGGTTCGTGTCCCGGCGGACAATGCGGAGTTCGTCGGAGTGCGCGATGTGGTCGGTCAGGATGGGCTGGACCGGGTCTTCGAGGTGCTCAGGGCACCGTACGCCGAAGAGCCGACGAACTGGTCCCGGCGCTACAAGGCAAATCTTGAGAAGCTCGCCTCCGGCGATGTCATCAAGGTCGCCGAAGTGGTCCGTGACCTCTGGCGTCGGGAGCGAGAGCGCGGACTCTCCGCAGGTGAGAAGCGCATGCTCGCCAAGGCGCGCCAGATTCTGGTGAGCGAGCTGGCTCTCGCGGAGAACACGAACGAGGACAAGGCCGAGGCTCTGCTCGACGAGGTCCTCGCGTCCTGACCGGGGCCTGACCCGGACGCCCCGGCTGTCGTACGCGGTCGATGTGCGCGCCACGCGCGCACGGACGCGGAGCAGCAGCCGGGCGTGAAGCAGGACCAGGCATCAATGCCGCGGTGCCCGCTGACCAGCAGTGATTCACACGCTGTGTCGCCGGGCACTGCGGCATGCCCGGAGGAGTCAGCAGATCCCGGGAAATGAAAATCTCTTCGGCGGGACCTCTTCACGAGCCTCGTCCGGCCCTAGGATCTACTCGGATGTGACACCACGTCACAACCGAATATTCCCCGCAGTCCCCGTATCCGTACTCGAATCCGACACACGCGCCTGCGCCCGATCCTGGTGTGCCGGGCCCGGGCAGCTGGCGCAGCTGGTCTCAACCAGTGTCACGGAAGGGTCCGGTCAAGGCGCCGCGCCCGGCACGCTGTGGCCATACCCATGTCGGCCGAGGAAACAAACCTGCCGGAGTGCAACCGATGTCAGACGAATCGAGCCCACACCGCACCGCCGCCGTGATCCCCGCGGCGGGCCGTGGCATACGGCTCGGCCCCGGCGCCCCCAAGGCGCTCCGCACCCTGGGCGGCACCCCGATGCTGGTCCACGCGGTACGGGCCATGGCGGCCTCCCGCGCGGTCTCCCTCGTGGTCGTGGTGGCCCCGCCCGACGACGCGGCGGCGGTGAAGCTGCTCCTCGACGAGCACTCACTGCCCACGCGCACCGACTACCTCGTGGTACCGGGCGGCGAGACCCGCCAGGAGTCCGTACGGCTCGGCGTGGAGGCCCTGCCGGACGACATCACCACCGTCCTCGTCCACGACGCGGCCCGGCCGCTCGTGCCGGTCGACACCGTGGACGCGGTGGTCGACGCCGTACGGGCCGGAGCGCCCGCCGTCGTCCCCGCCCTGCCGCTCGCCGACACCGTCAAAGAGGTCGAGCCCGGGGAGAAGGACCAGCCCGAGCCCGTCGTCGCCACCCCCGAGCGGGCCAGGCTGCGCGCCGTACAGACCCCGCAGGGCTTCGACCGGGACACGCTCGTACGCGCGCACCTGACCGTGCCGCTCGCCGGCCAGGGCGCGACGGACGACGCCGGGCTCGTCGAACAGCTCGGCGCGCCCGTCGTGGTCGTGCCGGGCCACGAGGAGGCGTTCAAGGTGACCCGCCCGCTGGACCTGGTGCTCGCCGAGGCCGTACTCGCCCGCAGGAGGGCCAACGATGGGTTCTGAGTCCGTACCGCCCGCCGGTCTGCCGCTGATCGGCATCGGCACCGACGTGCACGCCTTCGAGGCCGGGCGCGAGCTGTGGTGCGCCGGTCTGCTCTGGGACGGCCCCGAGAACGCCGGCCAGGGCCTCGCCGGCCACTCCGACGGCGACGTCGCCGCCCATGCCGCCTGTGACGCGCTCTTCTCCGCGGCCGGCGCCGGAGACCTCGGCGCGCACTTCGGGACCTCCCGGCCCGAATGGTCCGGCGCCTCCGGCGTCACCCTCCTCAAGGAGGCGGCCAGGATCGTCCGCGCCGAGGGCTTCGTCATCGGGAACGTCGCCGTCCAGGTCATCGGCGTACGGCCGAAGATCGGCAAGCGCCGCGACGAAGCCATGAAGGTGCTGTCGGAGGCCGTCGGCGCGCCCGTCTCCGTGTCCGGCACGACCACCGACGGGCTCGGGCTGACGGGGCGCGGCGAGGGCCTGGCCGCGATCGCCACGGCGCTGCTCGTGCGCGCCCGCTGACCCGCGGGCGGGCAGATCCGCCCACACCGAGTGCCCCGACCCGAAATACCGGGAGGCCGGCATCGGTTGAGAAGTCATCGAGGGGTACGCGCACCACGGCGTACCCCTCCCGCGCACCCCTCCTCAGGAAGGCAGCATCGATGGCAGTCGCTCTCTCCGAGAAGCTCAAGGAGCTCCTCGACAGCCCCGTCTTCGTCGCGATCGCCACCATCCAGCCCGACGGCAGCCCCCAGGTGTCGCCGGTATGGGTGAAGCGCGACGGCGACGACATCCTCATCTCGACGACCGTCGGCCGTCGTAAGGAGGAGAACCTGCGGCGCGACCCCCGAGTGACGGTCATGCTCCAGCCCTTCGACGCCCCGTACTCGTACGCCGAGATCCGCGGGTCGGCCACCCTCACCACGGAGGGCGGACAGGAACTCATCGACGAGCTGGCCGTGAAGTACGTCGGGAAGACGTACGGCGAGTTCAACGCGAACGCGGCCCAGGACGACGAGCGCGTGGTCGTCCGGATAACCCCGCGCAAGGTCGTCGGCCGCATCTGACCGCCGGCCGCGTCCGACGCCCTCCGGGCGACCACCGGGCACTGTCCGTCATCGGACAGTGCCCGGTGGTGTTCCACGACAGCCGTCCGAACAGCCCCTGACGAGGGCCGTCGGACGGTTCCAACGTCACGCTTCGGTGTCCCGTCTCCCCAAGGGGCCCGGTGCACTGCCTCCGGAGCACTACCCTTGTCGGGTGACCATTCGGCTGTACGACACCGGCGCCCGGCAGATCCGTGACTTCACCCCGCTCGTCCCGGGCTGTGTCTCGATCTACCTCTGCGGTGCCACCGTGCAGGCCGCACCGCACATCGGACACATCAGGTCGGGGCTCAACTTCGACATCCTGCGGCGCTGGTTCACCCACCGCGGCTACGACGTGACCTTCGTACGGAACGTCACCGACATCGACGACAAGATCATCGCCAAGTCGGCCGCGCAGAACCGCCCCTGGTGGGCGATCGGGTACGAGAACGAGCGCGCCTTCAACGACGGCTACGACGTGCTGGGCTGCCTGCCGCCCACCTACGAGCCGCGCGCCACCGGGCACGTCCCCGAGATGATCGAGATGATGCGCGTCCTCATCGAGCGCGGTCACGCCTACGCGAGCGACGGCAACGTCTACTTCGACGTGCGGTCCTTCCCGGAGTACCTCCAGCTCTCCAACCAGGACATCGACGATCTGCGCCAGCCCTCCGGCGAGGGCGAGACCGGCAAGCGTGACCAGCGCGACTTCGCGATGTGGAAGGCCGTCAAGCCCGGCGAGCCGTACTGGGAGACCCCCTGGGGTCCCGGCCGCCCCGGCTGGCACCTGGAGTGCTCCGCCATGGCGCACAAGTACCTCGGCAGCGCCTTCGACATCCACGGCGGCGGCCTCGACCTGGTCTTCCCGCACCACGAGAACGAGATCGCGCAGGCCAAGGCGTACGGCGACGAGTTCGCCGAGTACTGGGTGCACAACGCCTGGGTCACCATGAGCGGCGAGAAGATGTCCAAGTCGCTCGGCAACTCGGTCCTGGTGAGCGAGATGGTCAAGCACTGGCGGCCCATCGTCCTGCGCTACTACCTCGGCACACCGCACTACCGCTCGATGATCGAGTACAGCGAGGAGGCCCTGCGCGAGGCCGAGTCCGCCTTCGGGCGGATCGAGGGCTTCGTCCAGCGCGTCATCGAACTGGCCGGCCACACCGTGGAGCCCGCCGACGAGGTGCCGCCCGCCTTCGCCGAGGCGATGGACGACGACCTGGGCGTACCGCAGGCCCTCGCGATCATCCACACCACCGTCCGGCAGGGGAACTCGGCACTCGCCGCCGACGACAAGGAAGCGGCGGTCGCCCGCCTCGCCGAGGTCCGCGCGATGCTCGGAGTTCTCGGTCTGGACCCGCTGGACGCACACTGGACGGGAGCGGGCGCCGGCGGGGACGGCCCCGACGGGCGCGAGAGCCTGCACGGAGTCGTCGACACCCTCGTACGGCTGGTGCTCGACCAGCGCGAGTCGGCACGCGGCCGCAAGGACTGGGCCGCGGCGGACGCCATCCGGGACCGGCTCCAGCAGTCCGGACTCGTCATCGAGGACGGCCCGGCCGGCCCGCGGTGGACGCTGGGCCCCCGCTGAGCGGGGCGAACACCACGGCCTCCTGAAGAGGAGGCGCCGGGCGGTCCGGGTGCCGCGGGGCCTCGACCGGGGGCCCCGATTGTGCTGTCCGGCCGCCGGGCGGCACACTCGCGTGAACGAAGTGAAGTTCTCACGAACCGACGGAAGCAACGAAACAGGTAGGTCATGGCCGGGAACAGCCAACGCAGGAACCGCCGCACGTCCAACAAGAAGGGCGCGCAGGTCGGCAGCGGTGGCAAGCGACGCCGCGGCCTGGAGGGCAAGGGCCCGACGCCGCCCGCGTCCGCCCGCAAGGGCCATGTGCAGAACCGTGTCTCCAACGCCAAGGCCAAGCTGACCGCACGCCGCCAGGTCACCCGGCGCGGCGGCAAGGGCACCAGCGAGATGGTCGTCGGCCGCAACCCCGTCTTCGAGGCGCTGCGCGACGGCGTACCGGCGACGATGCTCTACGTACAGCAGTACATCGACAACGACGAGCGCGTGCGCGAGGCCCTTCAGCTCGCCGCCGACCGCGGTGGCATCCACCTGATGGAAGCCCCCCGGCCCGAGCTCGACCGCATGACCAACGGCCTCAACCACCAGGGCATGGTGCTCCAGGTCCCGCCGTACGAGTACGCGCACCCCGAGGACCTGGCCGCCGCCGCCTTCGACGACGGCGAGGACCCGCTGATCGTCGCGCTCGACGGCATCACCGACCCGCGCAACCTCGGCGCCGTCGTCCGCTCCGTCACCGCCTTCGGCGGTCACGGCGTCGTCGTGCCCGAGCGGCGCGCGGCCGGCATGACCGCCGGCGCGTGGAAGACCTCGGCCGGCACCGCCGCCCGTACGCCCGTCGCCCGCGCCACCAACCTCACCCGCGCGCTGGAGGGTTACCAGAAGGCCGGTCTGACCGTCGTGGGTCTGGCCGCCGACGGCGACACCGAGGTCGGCGACCTCCCGGCGCTCGGCGGCCCCGTCGTGATCGTGGTCGGCAGCGAGGGCAAGGGCCTGTCCCGGCTGGTCGGCGAGACCTGCGACTACCGGGTGCGCATCGCGATGCCGGGCGGCGCCGAATCCCTGAACGCGGGCGTCGCCGCCGGAGTGGTGCTGTACGAGGCGGCCCGCCGGCGCGGCTGAGCGGCCCGGCGGCGCGGGCCCGGCGACGGGCACCGCGCCGGGGCGGTACGACGCACCCTTCGTACAGATGTCCCCGTCCCGCCACTCTTGACGGGTCTCGGACATTTCCCGGCCGTCAAGGCAGTGTCCTAAACACAAGTCACTCGGTTAGATGAGTGTGGACACCAGAACGCCCCGGCCCGGGTTCGACGAACAGCCCCCGCTGAGCATGGTCAAGGTGGACTGCGATCCCGCGCAGGTCATCGTGAACCACGCCAGCTTTCGGGTGAAGCTCGCAACGAGCCAGCGCCCCAGCCCCGTACGCGCCACGGCGGACACCGCGCGGATCCCCGCGATGAGCCGCCCCCGAGGCGCGGCCCGCCGCCGGGCCCCCGTCGTCTGGAGCGGCAGGTCGGAACCGGGCGACCTCGGAGCCACCGGGCTCCTCCAGGCCGTACGGAACTCCTCCGCGACAGCAGCGGGCGCGGCCCTCGCCGAAGCACCGCGCGGCCCCTACGAGGCGGGCGTCGCCGGCTCCACCCAGGTCATCCCGCGCATCGACCTGGGCGACGACACGATGCCGACCCCCCGCGTACCGCACCCCGGCGGCGGGACCGACGCCCCCCTGCTGCCTCCCATGCGGCAGGCCGTCGGCGCGTACGACGCACCGGAGTACGACACCTACGGCACCGGCGGCGCGCGCCACCGCGGCGGGCACGACGACCGCGACGACTTCGAGTACGAGCGCGACCACGAACGCGAACGCCGTGGCCACGACGGCCCCGACTACGACGACGACCCGCGCGGAGAGCGCAGCGACCTCTCGGCGTCGGAGGCCGCCGTACGGCACGCCTACTACCCCGGCCGCCGCATGAACCTCGGCGTGGTGCTCCTGCCGCTCCGCGTCTTCCTCGGCCTCATCTCCATCTACGCGGGCATGGGCAAGCTCTGCGACCCCGTCTACTTCGACGGCGGCAAGCGCGGCTCCATGGTCACCTGGCTCACCTCGCTCCAGCCGTGGGCACTCGCCGAACCGCTGCGCGACTTCGCCCTCTCCCACCCCGTCGGCGCCGGACTCAGCGTCGCGTTCCTCCAGGTCGTCGCCGGTGTCCTCACCGTCCTCGGCCTCTGGCAGCGCCTCGCCGCCTGCTTCGGGGCGCTGCTCTCGGCCGCGCTGATCCTCACCGT
Source organism: Streptomyces sp. NP-1717 (assembly GCF_022695985.1). GTDB lineage: Bacteria > Actinomycetota > Actinomycetes > Streptomycetales > Streptomycetaceae > Streptomyces. The sequence continues at coordinate 52,750 of NZ_JAAPBF010000011.1, forward strand.
CAGCTGGCGCACCGTTCCCGTCTACGACGCGCCCGACATCATCTACCTGGCCGCCTGGTCCCCGCTGATCATCGCGGGCGCCCCCGTCTACTCCCTGGACGGACGCCTGGCCGGCGAGGCCTGGCGCAAGCTCGGCCCGCGCTCCCCGCTCAGGGAACTGCGGCGCCGCGTCCTGCGCCGCGGCGCGGTCGTCGCGACCGTGGTCATCGGTCTGACGCTGCTCATCGGCTCCATGCTCGGCGGCGCCGTCCGGTCCACGGAGATGGTGACCGTGCCCGGCCCGAACAACCCGGTCAACCAGCTCCCCGGCTCGCCGCTCCCGCAGAAGTCCGGCAGGAGCAGCGCGTCCGGCTCGCCCACCGGCGAGGCCCGGCAGAACGGCGGCAGCGCCGCGCCGACGGCCGGCCAGACCAGCGGTCCGTCGGCCGAGCAGTCGACGCCGGGCCGCAACCCCGCCCGCGAGCCCGGCCAGACCGGTGCGAGCGGCCGGCCCAGCCAGTCCCAGGGCACCGGCCAGGCACCCCCGCAGACGTCTCAGCAGCAGCAGGCACCGCCGCCGTCCAGCAGCCAGGGCCCCGCCACGAGCGGCGGCTCGACGGGTGGCGGCGGAGGAGGAGGCACCACCGGCGGCGGAGGCGACGGCGGCGGCACCACGGGCGGTGAGGGCGGCTCGTCCACCGGCGGCGGTGGCGGCGCCAAGAACCCGATCGGCGGCCTGCTCGGCTGACGCGGCGCGGCGACGACCGGAACACGTACGAGGGCGGCCACCCGGCGGGATCGGGTGGCCGCCCTCGTACGCGTGCTGTGGGCCCGTCTGCGGGCTTGAGACCTACCCGTACGTCGGGAGAGTCGCCCAGGGCGTCTCGGCGCCCGTCAGGCCCCGCCAGGAGCGCTCCGCACGGCGCGGCGGTCGACTGGTCAGCGCGGGACGGTCAACGCGCGGCGGTCGCCAGCTCCTTGGCCGCCTCCGTGAGGTCCTTCGCGGTGTCGATGGCCCGCCAGTACGCGCCCTGCGGCAGCGGGAAGCCCGCCAGAAGCCGCTCGCGCGCCAGCCGGGGAAAGGTCGTCCGCTCGTGGTCACCGCGGTCGGGCAGCAGACCCGCGAACGCGGACGAGAACACGTACACACCGGCGTTGATCAGATACGGCGACGGCGGCGACTCGATGAAGTCCAGCACATGGCCGAACTCGTCGGTCTCCACGGCCCCCCAGGGAATCCGCGGCCGGGCGAGGGCGAGCGTCGCGGTGGCATCGCGCTCGGCGTGGAACGCGGCCATCTCGCGCAGCGAGAAACGCGTCCAGATGTCGCCGTTGGTCGCGTACCAGGGCTGCCCGGGCTCGGGCAGCCGGGCGGCGGCGTATTTGAGACCACCGCCGCGGCCGAGCGGCTCCTTCTCCACCACGGTCGTGACACGCAGCGGGAGTTCCGACGAGTCCAGCCACTCCTGGAGCACCTCGGCGAGATGGCCGCACGAGACAACGGCGTCCGTGACGCCCTCGGCGGCCAGCCAGGCAAGCTGATGGCCGATGATCGGGGTCCCCGTCCCGGGGATCTCGACCATCGGCTTGGGACGGTCGTCGGTGTACGGGCGCAGCCGCGAACCCTGGCCGCCCGCGAGGACCACGGCCTGCGTCGGAAACGTCATCATGCCGTGAACGATAGGCGGGGCGGTCGGGGAGGCGGTGCTCAGTGCCCGGCGGTCTGCTGGGAGACCCCGTAGGCGAACGAGGTGTCGCACACGGGGCGGGAGAACGACTGCGCGCGGGTGGGTCCGTAGTGCGCGACCGCGGCACGGCCGAGCGCGCGGGCCAGGGACATGCAGTGCTTGGCGAGCGAGGGGCGCTCCTCGATCTGGCGCTGGAGGTGGGTCAGGGCGATCCCCGGGTCCTTCTCCTGGAGCTCCACGAGCAGCTTGTCGCGGAGAACGTCCTGGGGGGCGCGGGACTTGGCGCGTACGGACGCCTTGTCCGATGACGCGGTGAGGATCTGTGCCTCGGAGCTCTTCGCCGCCCACGGGACGGTCGCGACCGCGAGGGTTCCGGAGAGGACGAGGACGACGGGCAGTACGAGGGCGAGAGTTCGGCCGATTCGGCGGGCAGTGTGGGTCACGGAGGCGAGCGTAGCGGTCAGTGATGATTTGGCGACATTTAGTCACTCGGGTGAGGGATGGTTCGACTGGGCTTTTCGAATCGGGTGTTGACGTACGCGAATCGAAATGGCCTGTGTGCCGGGGTATTTGTCCGCCCGGGCGGCATACGCAAACGGCCCCGCACCGAAGTGCGGGGCCGTTAGTACGTTCTTCGGGTCAGTCGCTGAGGCGCTCACCCGTGGACGAGGCGAAGACGTGCGTCTCGCCCGGACGCGGCACGACGTGCAGCTTCGCGCCCTTCTCGGGAACGGCACGGCCGTTGACGCGGACCACCAGGTCCTTGTGCTCGCCGCCGACCTGCGCGTCGCCGTAGACGTAACCGTCGGCGCCCAGCTCCTCGACGACGTTGACGGTGACGGCCAGACCGGCCGGCGCGTCGTCGGCGTCCTTCGACAGCGTCTTGGCGACCTCGCCGCCCTGCTCCACGATGTCGAAGTGCTCCGGGCGGACACCGACGGTGACGGTGCTGTCACCACGGTCGGCCGCGGCGGACAGCGCCTCACGGGAGATCGGGACGACGCTGTTGCCGAACTTCACACCACCGTCGGTGATCGGGACCTCGACCAGGTTCATGGCCGGGGAGCCGATGAAGCCGGCGACGAAGAGGTTGGCGGGGCGGTCGTACATGTTGCGCGGCGAGTCCACCTGCTGGAGCAGACCGTCCTTGAGGACGGCGACCCGGTCACCCATGGTCATGGCCTCGACCTGGTCGTGCGTGACGTACACGGTCGTGATGCCCAGACGGCGCTGGAGCGAGGCGATCTGCGTACGGGTCGACACACGGAGCTTGGCGTCGAGGTTCGACAGCGGCTCGTCCATGAGGAACACCTGCGGCTCACGCACGATGGCGCGCCCCATCGCCACACGCTGGCGCTGACCACCGGAGAGCGCCTTCGGCTTGCGGTCCAGGTACTCGGTGAGGTCGAGGATCTTCGCGGCCTCTTCGACCTTCTTACGGATGTCGGCCTTGTTGACGCCCGCGATCTTCAGCGCGAAACCCATGTTGTCGGCGACCGACATGTGCGGGTACAGCGCGTAGTTCTGGAACACCATCGCGATGTCCCGGTCCTTGGGCGGCAGGTGCGTGACATCGCGGTCACCGATGCGGATCGCTCCGCCGTTGACGTCCTCAAGACCCGCGAGCATGCGCAGGGAGGTCGACTTGCCGCAGCCGGAGGGCCCGACGAGCACGAGGAACTCGCCGTCCGCGACGTCGAGCTCGAGCTGGTCGACGGCGGGCTTGGTGGAACCCGGGTACACACGGGTCGCCTTGTCGAACTGAACAGTGGCCATGGTGATGTGGTCCCTTCACCGGCAGGAACGTGCCGGACGATCCGAGTAAAGGAATGGCTCCCCCGCCGAGGGGCGGAGGATGGGTCTAGTCCACCTGGATGAACTTGAGGTGACGCTACCCCGCGTTTCAAGATCTGTCAGTAGGTGAGCAGCATCCAAATTCCCGGCTGACCTGTGATCCGTGCCGGTTATAGTTTTCCCGCACGCCTCCTTAGCTCAGTTGGCCAGAGCAACGCACTTGTAATGCGTAGGTCGTCGGTTCGAATCCGACAGGGGGCTCGGGGGAAGGCCAGGTCGTCCGTGATGACCTGGCCTTTCGGCGTTGAGGGGGTCAGTGGCGGCCCGAGATGCGGTTCGCCGTGCGGGCGAGGGTGGGGGTGGTCGTCGTGTGGGTCGTGGACTCCTGGCGGTCCGCCGTGCGGTAGGCCGCGTAGAGGGTGTGGACTCCCAGCCAGCGCAGGGGCTCCGGTTCCCATTTGCGGACCTTGTGGTTGACCCAGGGCAGCGTCGTGAGGTCCGTGGGGCCGGCCTGGCCCGAGTCCTGCTGGATCAGGTCGCGCAGGGTGCGGGCCGCGAGGTTGGTCGTGGCGACTCCGGAGCCGACGTAGCCGCCCGCCCAGCCGAGGCCGGTGGAGCGGTCGAGGGTGACCGTGGCGCACCAGTCGCGGGGGACGCCGAGGACCCCCGACCAGGCGTGATCGATGCGGACACCGGCCGTGGTGGGGAAGAAGCGGACCAGGATGTCGCGCAGGGCGGCGATGGTGGCGGGCTGGGTGCGGCCGTCGTTGTCGGTTCGGGAGCCGTAACGGTACGGGACCCCCCGGCCGCCGAGCGCGATGCGGTCGTCGGCGGTGCGCTGGGCGTACATGTAGGCGTGCGCCATGTCGCCGAGGGTTTCGCGGCCTTCCCAGCCGATGGTGTCCCACACCGCGGCGGGCAGCGGTTCGGTCGCGATCATCGAGGAGTTCATGGGGAGCCAGGTGCGGCGCTCGCCCTTGAGGCCGGCGGTGAAGCCCTCGGTGCAGCGCAGGATGTAGGGCGCGCGGACGGTGCCGTACGGGGTGATCGCGTGTTTGGGCTTGATCTCGGTGACGGGCGTCGATTCGTGGATGGTGACGCCGAGTGCCTCGACGGCCGCGGCGAGGCCCTTGAGGAGTTTGACGGGGTGCAGCCGGGCGCCGTGCGGGGTCCAGGTGGAGCCGACGGCTCCGGTGACCCGTACGCGTTCGGCGGTCTCGCGTGCGCCGTGCAGGGTGCGGTCGGTCTCGCCGAAGGCGATCTCGGTGGTGTGGAACTCCTTGAGGCGGGCGAGTTGGGCGGGTGTGTACGCGACTTCGAGGACGCCGCCCCGGTGGATGTCGGCGTCGATCGTCTCTTCGGCGGCGACGCGTACGACTTCGGCCACGGTGTCGTTCATGGCCCGCTGGAGGCGTACAGCGGCGTCCTGGCCGTGTTTGAGGGCGTAGGCGTCGCGGCCGGCGATGCCGTTGTAGAGCCAGCCGCCGTTGCGCCCGGAGGCGCCGTATCCGCAGAACTTGCCTTCCAGGACGGTGATGTTGAGGAAGGGCACGGCCTTCTTCAGGTAGTAGGCCGTCCACAGGCCGGTGAAGCCGCCGCCGACGACGCAGACGTCGGCCGTCGCGTCGCCGGGGAGGGGTTCGCGGGGCGCGGGTATGCCGTCCTGGGCGTACCAGAAGGAGATGCCGCCGTTCGTGGTGCTGCTCATGACGGTGTTCGTACACCGCTTTCCGAGGCTGTGTCCAGGTTCGGGGGAGGGGGCGTGCTCGTAGGCTCGGGGTGATGGAGATTCCGGCGGAGCTGGTGAGGACGCAGTCGACGTTTCAGGGTGCGCGGGGGCGCGCGTTCATCGCCGCGCTGCCGGCGCGCGCGGCCGGCTTTCTGAAGAGGTGGGAGCTTCGGCGTACGGGGCCGGCGATGCACGGTATGTGCGCGCTCGTCCTGCCGGTGGAGCGGGCGGACGGTACGCCGGCCGTGCTGAAGCTCCAGGACCTCGACGGGGAGACGGCCGGTGAGCCGGTGGCGCTGCGGCTGTGGGACGGCGACGGCGCGGTGCGGCTGCTGGAGTACGACGAGGCGTCGGGCACGCTGCTGCTGGAGCGGCTGGACGCGGCGCGGGATCTGGCCGGTGTCCCGGTACGGGAGGGGGTGGCGGTCATCGCCGGGCTGCTGGCCCGGCTGACGGCGCGGCCCGCGCCGGCGGGCCTGCGGACGCTGGGCGGGATCGCGGGGGCGATGCTCGACGAGGCGCCGGTGGCGGTGCGGTCGCTCCCGGCAGGCGCGGAGCGCCGGCTGCTCCTGGACTGTGCGGCGGCGGTACGTGAGGTGGCCGGTGAGCCGGGGGAGCGGCTGCTGCACTGGGATCTGCACTTCGAGAACGTGCTGGCGCCGGTGCCGGACGCCGGGGCGGCGGCGGGGGCGGGGGTCCGTGAGCCGTGGCTGGCCATCGATCCGAAGCCGCTGGCCGGGGATCCGGGGTTCGAGCTGCTGCCCGCCCTGGTCAACCGGTTCGACACGGGCGACATCATGTGGAGGTTCGATCTCATGACGGAGGTCATGGGGCTCGACCGGGAGCGCGCGCGGGCGTGGACGCTGGGGCGGGTGCTCCAGAGCTGTCTGTGGGACATCGGCGACGGGGATCGGGGGTTGTCGCCCGTGCACCTGGCGGTGGGGCGGGCGCTGCGGGAGCGCCGTGGCTGACGCCGCAGGCGGGACCGTTCGACGACGGAGTGCCGAGCGCGGCCGGCCCGGTCGCCGCTGGCGCGACGGCCGGGGAAAGGGCAGGCTGCGGGCATGATTCGTACGGCGACGGCCGCCGACGTTCCGGTGATCCACGCGATGATCCGTGAACTGGCGGCATACGAGAAGGCCCCGGACGAGGCGCGGGCGACCGAGGCGCAGTTGCGCGAGGCGCTGTTCGGGGAGCGGCCCGCCGCGTACGCGCACGTCGCGGAGACGGACGACGGCGAGGTGGCGGGGTTCGCGCTGTGGTTCCTGAACTTCTCGACGTGGCGCGGGGTGCACGGCATCTACCTGGAGGATCTGTACGTCCGTCCGGAGCGGCGCGGTGGCGGGCACGGCAAGGCGCTGCTGACGGAGCTGGCGCGGATCTGTGTGGAGCGCGGGTACGAGCGGCTGGAGTGGTCCGTACTGGACTGGAACGAGCCGTCGATCGCCTTCTACCGGGCGTTGGGGGCGCGGCCGCAGGACGGGTGGACGGTGTTCCGGCTGACGGACGGGGAGTTGGCCGCGCTGGGGGCGCCCGGGGCGTGAGAGCGCGGCGTTGTCAGTGGGTCCCTCTACTCTCGGTGACGAGTGTGGAGACCGACTTCTGTGGGGGGACCGCGTGTCCGGGACGACGATCCAGCAGCCCGATCCGGTGACGGCGGAGATCGGCCGTGGCATGGAGCTGGGGCAGCGTGGTGAACGGGACGCCGCCCGGCGGGTGTTCGCCGGTGTGTGGGACCGGCTGGGCGCGGACGGCGACCCGTTCCACATATGCGCGCTGGCCCACTCGATGGCGGATGTCCAGGACGATCCGCGGGAGGAACTGGTCTGGGACCTGCGGGCGTTGGAGGCGGCGGATCTGGTCTCGGACGAGCGCGCGCGGCTCGCGGGGGTGGCGAGCCCGGTGGCCGCGTTCTACCCGTCGCTGCATCTCAACCTGGGGGATGTGTACCGGCGGCTGGGCGATCTCGACCGGGCCCGCGATCATCTGGCGCGCGGGCTGGACGCGGTGGGCACGCTCGGCGACGACGGTTACGGGCAGCTGATCAAGGGCGGTCTCGACCGGCTGGCCGAGCGACTGTCGGCCCCCGGCTCGTCGGCGGACTGATCTCCGGTCAGTCGTGCCGCGGGGCGAGCGGCGGCTCCAGGACCACCTTGCCCATCGTGCCGCGCGTCTCCAGCGCGCGGTGCGCCCCGGCCGCGTCGGCGAGCGGGAAGCGCTGTACGGCCGGGCGCAGGCGGCCCGACGCGGCCTCCGCCAGGGCGCGGACCTCCAGTGCGCGTACGTCGCCGCCCGCCTTCTGGATCATGACGGGCCCGAGGACGCCCTCCGAGGTGATGCCGCGCTCCGCCTGCTCCTCTTCCGTGTAGCTCAGCGGTTCGCCGTCGAGGATGCCTTCGCCGGACCAGCCGAAGACGAGGTGTCTGCCGCCCTTGCCGAGGAGGTCGACGGCGGCCCGGCCGGTGTCGCCTCCGACGGAGTCGAAGACGACGGTGGCCGCGCGGCCCGCGAGGTGGGCGCGGACCGTCTGCGGCCAGTCGGGCCGGGTGTAGTCGACGGCGAGGTCGGCGCCGTTCTCGGTGACGCGCGCGACCTTGACGGGTCCGCCGGCCAGGCCGATGACGGTGGCGCCGGCGTTCTTCGCGTACTGGACGAGGAGGGTGCCGATGCCGCCGGCGGCGGCGGGGACGATCGCGACGTCCTCGGGGCCGAGGGCGGTGAACTGGAGGATGCCCATGGTGGTGCGGCCGGTGCCGATCATGGCGACGGCTTCGGCGGCGTCGAGGTTGCCGGGGATCTCGTGGAGCCGGGCCGCGTCGGCGACGGCGAGTTCCGCGTAGCCGCCGGGGGCCATGCCGAGGTGGGTGACGACCCGCTTGCCGAGCCAGCCCGGGTCGGTGCCGTCGCCGAGCGCGTCGACCGTGCCGGCGACTTCGCGGCCGGGGACGGTGGGCAGTTCGACGGGCGCGGGGTACGGCCCGGTCATGCCCTGGCGCAGGGCGGTGTCGAGGAGGTGGACCCCGGCCGCGGCGACGGCGATCCGGACCTGGCCGGGGCCGGGGACGGGGTCGTCGGTCCGCTCGTGGACCAGGTTCTCGGCGGGCCCGTAGGCGTGGAGGCGGATGGCGTGCATGGCTGGCTCCCTCGTCGGGTCCCGGTACGTCGCGAGCGCGGTCCGGCGCGTTCGCGCGCGCCGGGTTAGCGGCGCGTGCGGTCCGGTGCGTCGCGCCGTTCCGGGGCGGCGTACGGCAGTCAGCCTCCGACCTCAAGCGGACTTGAGGTCAAGCGGAGTGCCGGAGCCGTACGCCGCCGACCCTCAGCAGCGCGAGCGAGGCCGCCTCGATCGCGCTGTTGAACGAGACCTCGGACAGGACGCCGGGCGCGGCGACCTGGTCCCCGACGAGATAGACGCCGTCGCCCCGGTCGATGCGCGGCCGGTCGCGCCAGGTGGTGCCGGGCAGGTCGACCGCTCCCGTACGGCCGGCGGCGAGTGACTGGCGCCGCCACAGGGCCCGTTCGCGCCACTCGGGGAAGCCGAGGTCGAGCAGGTTCTCCGCGCGCGCGATGCCGACGGCCGCGGACTCGCCGGGGGCGACCGGGAATTGGCCCTGGAGGAGTTGTTCACCGGCCGGTGCGAGTGAGGTGTCGGCGGCGGTGAACCGTTCCAGCCAGCCCGGCGCGTCGAGATCGCAGATGACGAACGGGTCGCCCCTGCGCGTGGTGAGACCGAGGTCCAGCAGGGCGGTGCGCCCGCTCTCCCACCGCAGGCTGTCGTCGCCGAGCAGCGGCCGGGCCGATTCGAGCGACGTCGCGACGATCACGGGGCCGTCCTCGGGGAGGGTGTCGACGCGGGAGACGGTCTCGATGCGTACGCCCAGGTTCCAGGCCCGTCCGAGCATCCGGTCGATGACCTGGCTCCAGCCGCCGACCGCGATGTGCGCCTCCGGCGGGATGGTCGCGGCGCGCCGGAGCCTTTCCTGGACGAAGGCGGCGGAGAGGGAGCCCGGATCGTGGTGGAAGAGGACGACGGCGGCGTAACGGGCGGCGGCGACGGCCGCGTCGTGACCGTGCCGGTCGGTGGCCCAGGTGTGGAAGTCGACGTTCACGGGCGCCCGTTCGGCCCGGCTCCGGCTCGCCTTGAGGAGCCCGAAGGGCGGGGCCTTGCGGAGCGCGCCGTCGCGGTGGAAGCGGAGGCGGGCGGCTTCGAGGGCCGGGACGCGCGCCATCGGGCCGAGGAGACCGCGCTGTCGGAGCCAGGTCCAGTGGGGGCCGCGATGGTAGAAGACGTGCGGCCCTTCGTTGGCGCGGTACGGGCCCTCGGTGGTGCGGGCCCGCCCGCCGAAGGTGTGGTGCGCCTCGAAGACGGTCACTCTGGCGCCCGACTCGGCCGCCGAGATGGCCGCGGTGAGTCCGGCGAAGCCGCCGCCGACGACGGTGATGTGATCCATGGCTGGTGCCCCTTCACTCGTTTCACTCGTTCCCGGTGTGCCTGCGCGTGGTCCTCACGGATGTGACGAGAAACGGGCGTGGTTTGTGACATTACGAGTCGGGCATTTCGGTCGGCTGTCAGTGGGGTACGTCACGATGGATCCATGGTTCGCAGAGCGGTGACGCGCAAATCGACGGCGGGGAAGGCAGGAAAGGCGGGGGCGGCCGGCCGGAGCGTGCCGGCGCGGCGGCCGGAGGTCCGGCTGCCGCCGCTGGCGGCGTACGGGGGAGAGCTGGAGCCCGACGGGGATTACGACGGGCAGGAGTTCGGCGGCCTGGATCTGGCGGATCAGGAGGGGCCGGGGTCCCGGTTCATGGACTGCGCGCTGCGCGAGTGCGGGCTCGACCGGACGGACCTGGGCCGGGCGCGCTTCATCGACTGCGTCCTCGAAGGGATCCGCGGGGTGGGCACGGATCTGGGGGAAGCGTCGCTGCGCGATGTCGAGGTGGTGGACGCGCGGCTGGGCGGGGTGCAGATGCACGGCGCGGTCTTCGAGCGGGTGCTGATCCGGGGCGGCAAGATCGACTATCTGAATCTGCGCGGGGCGAAGCTGAAGGACGTGGTGTTCGATGGCTGCGTCCTGGCCGAACCGGACTTCGGGGGAGCGGAGTTGGAGCGCGTCGAGTTCCGGGACTGCGTCCTGAGGGAGGCGGACCTCAGCGGCGTCCGGATGAAAGATGTCGATCTGCGGACCGTCGCCGAGCTGGGCATCGCGCGCGGGGTCGACCGGCTGGCCGGTGCCGTGATCAGTACGGCGCAACTGCTCGATCTGGCACCCGCGTTCGCGGCGCAGATCGGCGTACGGGTGGAGGACGCGCCGGGCGGCTGAGGGCTCATGCGGAAGGCCCCGACCGTGGGGGGTGGGTCGGGGCCTTCAATGCGCTCCGGGGGCTCAGCCATGTGGGGGGTGAACCTGGTTGGGTTCCTGGTGGCGTCCCGGCAGGACTGCGTCTGCCCGGTCCCGGCGGCTGTATTCCTGCCAATCCGAAAACGTCCCACAGGGTCGTGTGGATTCACCCGCGTCCACCCATGTCGACCCATACCGTCCGGTGTCCGCCGGTGTCCGCCGGTGTCCGCCCACAACAGCCGATGTCGGCTCGCTTCGTCGGGGCGGACGATCAGACGCGGGGGAAGCGGGCCTGGATGTCCCAGATCGCGGGATTGTCCATCAGCCCCTCGTGCATGTCCCCGAGATCGGCCAGCAGGTCGTGCAGGAAGTCGCGCGACTCGCGGCGCAGCAGCCGGTGGCCGAAGGTGAGCGGGGGTTCGTCGGCGGGCATCCAGTCGGCGGTCACGTCCACCCAGCCGAAGCGCCGCTCGAAGAGCAGGCGGTCCGTCGACTCGGTGAAGTCCAGTTCGGCGTACTGCCGGTTGGCCGACCGGTTGCCGCGCGGATCGCGGTCGACCTGCTCCACGATGTCGCACAGCGCCCACGCGAAGTCCAGCACCGGCACCCAGCCCCAGCCCGTGGACACCTCGCGGTCGGCCTTGGTGTCCGCGAGATACACGTCGCCGCAGAACAGATCGTGCCGCAGGGTCCGGACATCGGCGAGGCGGTAGTCCGTCTGCGGGGGATCGGGAAAGCGGCGGGAGAGGGAGTAGCCGATGTCGAGCACGCGCCCGATGGTGTCACGACGCCGCGCGGACGAGTCTCCGCCCGCCGGGATACGGGCCGGGCGCGACCTACGATCACGGCGTGCACCAGCCGCGAGACGAGAGCCCGCACCGGCCGCCAGGCTGCGGCCTGGACCGGCCGGAAGACCGGAGCCCGGACCGGCCGGAGGACCTGGGTCCGGCCCAGCCGCGAGCCGTCGGCTCGCACCGGCCGGAAGGCCGGGACCCGCGTCGGTTCGCAGACCAGAGCACGCGCTGGCCGCGATACCTCGGCCTGGACCGGCCGGAAGGCCGGGACCCGGACCGGTCGCCGGGCCTCGGCCTGGACCGGTCGGAGGACCGGAGCCCGTACCGGCCGCCAGGCCGTGGCCCGGGTCGGTCGCAGGACGTCGGCCCGCACAGGCCGTCAGGCCTCGGCTCGGACCGGCCGGAGGACCGGGACCCGCACCGGTCGCGAGACGAGAGCCCGGACCGGCCATCAGGCTGTGGCCCGCGCCGGACGTCCCGCGCAGAACCCCCCGCGCAGGAGCGCGGCGTCGGCCCCTTCCCGTTTCTCGTCCGGGTGCTCGTTCTCACCCTCACTCTTACCCTGGTCGTCGGCGGGCTCGCGGGCTGCGCGGAACGGGGCGAGCAGGGATCCCCGGGCGCGGCCGGGCTCGGGGACCCGTACTTTCCGGACCTCGGCAACGGCGGCTACGACGTCACGCACTACGGCCTGACTCTCGACTACGACCCCGCCACCGGCCACCTCGACGCCGGCGCCGAGATCACCGCCCGCGCCACGCAGCCGCTCAGCGCGTTCAACCTCGACCTCGCCGGTCTGACCGTCGGCCGGGTGACCGTCGACGGCGAGCGCGCCGGCGTACGGCGTGCGGACACGGAGCTGACGCTGCTGCCGTCCGAGGACATCGCGCGCGGGGACACGTTCCGTACCGTCGTCCGCTACTCCGGCGTCCCCCGGACCCTCACCGACGCCGACAGCACGCGGGAGGGCTGGCTCAGATCGGGGAGGCGTTCCGTCGCGCTGGGCCAGCCGACCGGTTCGATGGCCTGGTTCCCCGGCAACCACCATCCGAGCGACAAGGCGGCGTACGACATCCGGATCACCGTGCCGGAGGGCCAACAGGCCGTCTCGAACGGTGAGTTGAGGAGCGAGCGGACGGCCGGGGGCCGTACGGCCTTCGGCTGGCACTGCGCCGAACCGATGGCGAGCTATCTCGCCACGGTCGCCGTCGGCCCCTACCGGACCAAGATCTCCCGAGGCGCCGACGGCGGCGTTCCCGTCCACACCGCCGTCGATCCGTCCGTGGCCGCCGACAGCGCCCGACTGCTCGCGCGGATCCCCGCGATCACGAAGTGGGGCGAGAAGAGGTTCGGCCCGTATCCGTTCTCCTCCACCGGCGTGATCATCGGGCGGCCCGGTGACGCCGACTACGCGCTGGAGACGCAGAACCGGCCCTTCCTGCCCGGCCCCACCAGCACCGCGATCCTCGTCCATGAGCTGGCGCACCAGTGGTTCGGCGACTCCGTGACCCCCGAGTCCTGGCGGGACATATGGCTCAACGAGGGCTTCGCCGAGTACGCGGCGTGGCTCTGGGCGGAGGACATGGAAGGCGTCCCCGCGCGGCAGGCGTTCGAGCGGGCGTACGAGGACGCGGCGAACTGGGCCTTCCCTCCGGCCGAACCGCCGACGGCCGCCGACATCTCCGGGCGGCCGGTGTACGGACGCGGCGCCATGGTGCTCCATCAGCTCCGGCTGGCGGTCGGCGACGACGCGTTCTTCGCGCTCGTACGCGGCTGGACCCGCGCGCACCGCCACGGCAACGCGTCCACCGCCGACTTCACCGCCTTCGCGCAGAAGCGGACGGGCCGTGATCTGACGGCTCTCTGGGACGATTGGCTGTACGGCTCCGACAAACCGCCGCCCGGCGCGTGAGTCCCCGGCACGTGAGTCCGCAGGCACGCCGTGAGTCCGGGGCGTGGCCCCGGGCCGTGAATCCGCACGCCAAAGGCCCCCGGCCGCAAGGCCGGAGGCCCCTCGCACAGTCAGCCGGTCATCTGCTCAGCGACCGGACGACTCAGTGAGTCGGTGACTCGGTGAGTCCGTGACTCAGAGGTTGACGCCGAAGTCCGTGGCGATGCCCGCGAGGCCCGAGGCGTAACCCTGGCCCACCGCGCGGAACTTCCACTCCGCGCCGTTGCGGTACAGCTCGCCGAAGACCATCGCGGTCTCGGTGGCGGCGTCCTCGCTCAGGTCGTAGCGCGCGATCTCGGTGCCGCCGGCCTGGTTCACGATGCGGATGTACGCGTTGCGGACCTGGCCGAAGTTCTGGCTGCGGGTCTCGGCGTCGTAGATGGAGACCGGGAAGACGATCTTGTCGACGTCGGCCGGCAGACCCGCCAGGTTGACGTTGATCGCCTCGTCGTCGCCCGCGCCTTCGCCGGTGCGGTTGTCACCGGTGTGGACGATGGTCTGGTCCGGCGTGGACTTGTTGTTGAAGAAGATGAAGTGGCTGTCGGAGACAACCTTTCCACCCGCGTTGACCGCGATCGCCGAGGCGTCGAGGTCGAAGTCCGTACCGGTGGTGGAGCGGACGTCCCAGCCGAGGCCGACCGTGACGGCTGTCAGGCCCGGTGCCTCCTTGGTGAGCGAGACGTTGCCGCCCTTGGACAGGCTTACAGCCATGGGGATGGTCCCTTTCGTTGTGTACGAGCTCGTGCGCGGACTTCGATCGGCTTCCGAAGTTACCGTCACCCGCCATAACGCGGAGAGAGGACTCAGAGGTTCCTTAACGCCTTTGATTTGTCTGTGCGGACACGGGACGATGGACACATGTCCGGGTCCCCGCACGTCATTCGCGGCTCCGTCTCCCTCCCGGAGGCCGAGCTCATGTGGCGTTTCTCGCGCTCCTCGGGACCCGGCGGACAGCACGTGAACACCAGCGACTCGCAGGTGGAACTGCGCTTCGACCTCGCCAGGACGGAGGCGCTGCCCGAGGTGTGGAAGGAGCGGGCGCTGGAGCGGCTCGCGAGCCGGCTGGTGGGCGGTGTCGTGACCGTACGGTCGTCCGAACACCGTTCCCAGTGGCGCAACCGCGAGACGGCCCTGGTGCGGATGGCCTCGCTCCTCGCCGAGGCGACGGCTCCGCCGCCCCGTCCGCGCCGGGCCACGAAGATCCCGCGCGGTATCAACGAGCGCAGGCTGCGCCAGAAGAAGCAGCGCGCGGAGACCAAGCGCGGGCGCAACGGCCGGGATTGGTCGTAGGGCCGGGCTCGCGGTCCGTTCCGGCTCGCGGTCCCTCCGGGCTCAGCCCTGACCCTGTCCCTGTCCCAACTGCCGGTACTTCCCCCGGAAGTACGTCAGCGGGCCCGCGTCGCCCGATCGGCCCGGCACGGACGCCGTCAGCACCCGGCCCACGACCAGCGTGTGGTCGCCGGTCACGATCCGCTGTTCCGTACGGCACTCCAGGACCGTCAGCGCGCCTTCGATCAGCGGTGCCCCGCTCACCTCGCCGCGCCGGTGCGGCAGGTCCTCGAAGAGCAGCCGGTCGCTGATCCGGCCCTTCATCGCGAAGCGGCCGGCGACCCGTACCTGGCTCTCGGAGAGCATCGACGCCGCCCACGTCGGCTGTTCGTCCAGCAGGTCGTCCATCCGGGAGCCGTTGCGCAGGCTCACCACCACCAGGGGCGGGTCGAGCGAGACGGACATGAAAGACGTGGCCGTCATTCCGGCGTCCGCGCCGTTCGGACCGTCGTCCGGGTCGTGCGCGGTGACCAGCACCACCCCGGCGGCCAGCCGGGAGAGCGCGGCGCGGAACTCGTCGTTGCTCACTCCCTCAGGATGGGGGACGGCTTCGGGAGACGCGGCGTCGGGAGGCTGGGCCTCGGTACGCCGGGCGGTTGTCTTCTGCAGCACGTCGTCCACGCTAGCCCCGGCGGTGACATGCCCGCATCGGACCACAGAACCAGCCAGGACCTAGGTCCAGCCGTTCCCGCGTGTGCGGCGCGACACATCGTCAGGGTTTCGCGGCGCTCAACAGGGGCGCCGCAGGGGCGTCGCGAGGGCGGGGCGGATGGCGGCTCGGAGGGTTTCGCGGCTGCCGCACGCCGGAGTGTGCGCCCATAGTGCGCCCCTCCGCGCGCCCCCCACCGCACCACTTCCCACCTCGATATTTGCGTTCACGAAGACCTGGAGCGCTCCCACGCCCCCCTTGAACTCTCCTTCCTCATATGTGACTTGGCTCACAGGGCCGAGGAATTGTTGACCCTGTGTACCGACTGCACAGCTCGCTGTGATTCAGTGGCCGGGATACCGCATCAAGCGAGCCGATGAGAATTCTGGAGTTGCTGTCGAGGTCTCGGGGAGAGCGAACGATGGAGACCGAGTCGGAGCCGTACGTCCGCCTTGCGACCCTGCGGCAGCTGCACGACGTTGTCGGCGAGCTCAACACCGCCCGCAGTCTGGCCGACACCCTTCAGACAGTTGCCGACGGCATAGTCAAGGGCCTCGGCTACGAGCTGGCCTGCGTCAACCTCGTACAGCCCGACGGTGACCTGGTCGTCGCCGCCTTCGCGGGCAATGCCGCCGCCGAAGCGCTGATAACCGGCCGCGTCGGCGCCCGCGCCTCCTGGGAACGCCGGCTCAGCATGGGCGAGACCTGGGGTGAGCTGCGGTACATACCCCACACCGAGGGCTGGATCCTGCTGGATGACGACGTCCCGCAGTGGTACACCGAGGGACCCGATCCGCGCTTCGAGGACGAGTGGCACCCGCAGGACCGCCTCTACGCCCCCATGTACGCCCCTGGAGGCGGACGCGAGCTCCTCGGGGTCATATCCGTCGACCGGCCGCGCGGCGGGCGCCGTCCGGGCCCCTGGGGGCGCGAAGCGCTCCAGATGTACGCCTCCCAGGCCGCCATTGCGATAAGTAACGCCCGCCTCAGAGCAAACATGCAGCGCGCGCTGGTCCGGCTGGAGCGGGAGCAGCAGGCGCTGCGGGCCAGTGAGGAGTCCTTCCGGCAGGCGTTCGAGTACGCGCCCAGCGGGATGGCCATCGCCGAGATGGGCGGGGACCAGCACGGCAGGCTGCTGCGGACGAACGACGCGCTCTGCCGGCTGCTCGGCCGGTCCGCCTCCGCGATCCGCCGCCACTCCTTCTCCGACCTCGTCCACCCCGAGGACATCGGCACGCTGCTGCGCACCTCGGCGGAGGGCGGCCGCGCCGAGCTGCGGCTGGCGCGCCGTGACAACAGCTATGTGTGGGTGTCGCTGCGCAACTCCGTCGTCGCCGACACCACCGACGGCCCCCGCTTCCTCCTCACCCATGTCGAGGACATAGAGGAGCGCAAGCGCAACGAGCTCCAGCTCGCCCACCGCGCGTCGCACGACTCCCTGACCGGTCTGCCCAACAGCGCCGAGCTGCGCGCCCGTCTCAGTGCCCGCCTCTGCGAGCGCCCCAACGCCATATCGGTACGGGAGACGGCGGCGCAGACCGTGGACAAGGCGTACGGCGGATACGACGACGGCGGCTACGGCGGTGGAGTGGTCCCGTACGGCCAGGGGCCCGGCTACGGCGGCTACGACGCGACCGGCGGCGCCGGCTACGCGCCCGTGCCCGCCGCCGGATACGGCGGGGGCTACGGAGGCGCGGTCGAGGGTTACGAACCGTACGAGTCCTACGAGCCGTACGACTCCTACGGAAATCCCGTCGAGCGCGCCTACCAAGGAGACGGCTTCGACCCGTCGTCCGCCCCCGCGCCCCTCGACCACCACGTGCACACCGTCGCGCCGGGTCCCGACCCCGACGACGGGAGCAAGGGCCTCGCCGTCCTCTTCTGCGACCTCGACGGTTTCAAGTCGATCAACGACCGTTTCGGCCATAACACCGGCGACGCCGTGCTGATCGAAGTCGCCCGCAGGCTGAACACCGGCGTGCGGGACGGCGACACCGTCGCGCGCCTCGGCGGCGACGAGTTCGTGGTCCTCGCCGACGGCCTCGGCGCCACGGACGCCGCTGACCTGGCGGTTCGGCTGCGGAACGCGATCATCCCGCCCATCAGGGTGGACGGCAGGGCGGTCCGCGTGGGAGCCAGCTTCGGTATCGGCTGGGCGAGTTGCGGCATGACGGTCGAGGAAGTGCTGAAATCCGCGGACCAGCGGATGTACATCGAGAAGCGCTCGCGCAGCAAGGTCCAGCGCCGGGCGGGATAACGTCGGGCGGTGTGCCGGGGGGCGCCGTGTCGTATCTCTCTGTACGGCGGTTCACCGATGTCCAACGACGTCTCCCGATGTTCACCGGGGGATGGTGCAACCGCCCACTCCGATCAAGGCCCGTCCGTATGCTTGCCCAATCGAGGTAGGCTCGGCCGGTCGGCGACGCTGGCGAGATGGTAAGGAGTGACCCAGGGATGACGGCCGGGAACAACGGCGCGAGTACGCCCGAGGACGACGATCCGTTCGGCTATCTGTACGAGGACGGACAGACGGCCGCGAACGGTGCGCAGGCCCGGCGCGGCGGCTACGGCTACCCCGGTCCCGCCTCTCAGCCCGGTGTGCCGAGAACGTCGTACAACCAGGTCAGGACCGTGGGCGAGCGCCAGTACGGTCAGGTCCCGCAGCAACAGCAGCCCTACGGGCAGCAGCCTCAGTACGGAGGCCAGCAGCAGTACGGCCAGGCTCCTTACGGCCAGGCCCCCGACGCCCACTACGCGGCCCCCGAGACCGGCGGCGCCGCCACCCGTACGGTCCCCGCCCAGCGCGGCGGCGGTCGTGGCAACGGCGGCGGACCCAACACCAAGGGCCTGCTCATCGGCGCCGTGGCGGTCGTGGCGGTCGTCGTGATCGGAATCACGGCCGCGCTGCTCTCCAACGGAGACGACAGCAAGAACGCCGACGGCGGCCCGACGGACGCCCCGACCACGGGCGAGTCGGCGCCACCGAGCGAGGACCCCGGCAAGCAGGACCCGGACCCCGAGAAGCCGATCGAACTCCCGAAGCAGGACGCGGCGACGCTGAAGCTCGGGGCGCCGGCGGTGCTGGCGAAGGACATCAAGGGCGCGAAGGGCACGGGCGGCGCGTATGTGACGTTCAACGGGACCGGTGGATCGGCCAGTTGGACCGTCGACCTGCCGGAGGCCGGTGAGTACACGCTGTTCATCACCTACGCCGTGCCGGGCAAGGACGCGAAGACATCGCTCACGATCAACGACGAGACGCCCCGCTCGGTCAACATGTCCAATTTCGCCAAGGCGAAAGAGGGCGACTGGGAGAAGGGCTGGACCACCACCTACGCCTACGTCAACCTCGCCAAGGGCAGCAACACGATGAAGCTGTCGTGCGAGACGGGCGACCAGTGCGAGGCGATCCTCGACCAGGTCTCCCTGGAGCAGGGCAAGGCGAAGGGCTGAGCCCACCCGCCGGGGCCCGCCCCGGCGGACGCCGTGGAGCCCTGGCCCGTGTCAGACGGGCCAGGGGTTTGACCCACTGGCCCGCCGCGCCCGGCGCACCTGCGGGCGGACGGCGCTAGTTGTCCGACACGGCGCGGGGCTCCCCGCCGATCACCCTCAGGAACGCCTCCACCGTCCCGGTCATCGCCTCGCGAGCCGGGGCGAGGTATTTCCGGGGGTCGACCGTCTTCGGGGCGGCCGCCAGGTGGGTGCGGACGGTGGCCGTGAAGGCCGTGTTCAGGGCCGTGCCGACGTTGATCTTGGTCATGCCCGCCGCGACCGCCCGGCGGATCTCGTCGTCGGGGACGCCCGACGAGCCGTGCAGTACCAGCGGTACGGCGACGGCCCGGCGCAGCGCGCCGATCAGGTCGTGGTCCAGGGCCGCCGTGCGGTCCGTCATCGCGTGCGAGGAGCCGACCGCCACGGCCAGCGCGTCGACGCCGGTGGCGCTCACGTACGCGACCGCCTCGGCCGGGTCCGTACGGACGCCCGGGGTGTGGGCGCCCAGCGGTGGCTCGCCGTCCTTGCCGCCGACCTTGCCCAGTTCCGCCTCGATCCAGATGCCGCGTGCGTGGCCCCAGGCGACCGCCTCCGCCGTCGCGGCCACGTTCTCCTCGTAGGGCAGTTTCGACGCGTCGAACATCACGGAGCTGAAGCCCTCGCCGTCGGCCGCGCGCATCAGTTCGGCCGATTCGACGTGATCGAGGTGGAGCGAGAGCGGCGCGTCCGAGGCGCGCGCGACGGCGGCGGTGGCCGCGGCGAGGGCCGTCAGCCGGCCGCCGTGGAACTTCACCGCGTTCTCGGAGATCTGGAGGATCGCGGGGCGGCCCGCCCGCTCCGCGCCGGCGGCGATCGCCTCGGCGTGCTCCAGCGTGATGACGTTGAACGCGGCGACGCCGCCCCGCCCGTCCCGCTGTCCGGCCGCCGCCGACGACACGAGTTCACCGGTGCTTACGAGTGGCATGTGGTCCCCTGTCCGGACTGTTCCGTTCCGTCACCGGGCCTGCTCGGTCACGGTGCTTGTTCCGTCACGGCGATGCGCGGCAGCAGTTCCGCGTACGCCTTCCGGTCGAACTCGCCCGCCGCCGGCGCCAGGACCGTCGCCGTGGCGAGCGCGACCGCCCGCGCGAGCTTCTCGGGCCACGGCAGCCGCTC
Organism: Streptomyces sp. NP-1717; assembly: GCF_022695985.1. GTDB lineage: Bacteria > Actinomycetota > Actinomycetes > Streptomycetales > Streptomycetaceae > Streptomyces. The sequence continues at coordinate 72,643 of NZ_JAAPBF010000011.1, forward strand.
CACGAGCCCCGACAGGAGCCCGGCCACCGCCGAGTCTCCCGCGCCCGTCGGATTGCCCCGTACGGCCCTCGGCGGCGCCGCACGCCACGAGCCGTCCGGGGTCGCGGCGAGCAGCCCGGCGGCGCCGAGCGAGGCGACCACGGCACGGCCGCCGCGCCTGCGCGCGTCACGGGTCGCGCGCAGCGGCTCGCGTGAGCCGGTGAGCCCGGCCAACTCGTCCGCGTTGGGCTTCACGAGGTCGGGGCGGGCGGCGATGCCCCGGCGCAGTGGTTCGCCGCTGGTGTCGAGGAGGACGGGCAGGTTCGCGGCCCGCGCGAGGCGCACCAGTTCCGCGTACGCGCCGACATGGATGCCCGGCGGCAGGCTGCCGCACAGCGCGACCGCGTCCGCGCGGGCGGCGAGCCCTTCGAAGGAGGTGAGGAACGAGGCCCACTCGGCGGGTGTGACGGTCGGGCCAGGTTCGTTCAGCTGGGTCGTGTCGCCGGTCGCCTCGTCGACGACGGCGATCGTGCGGCGCGTGGTGCCCGCGATGCCCACGAGCGCGTCGGACGGGCCCTCGGCGGCGAGCAGTTCGCGCAGCGCGTCCCCCGTCCGGCCGCCGGCGAACCCGGTCACGGTGGTCTCGTGGCCGAGCGCCGCCAGCACACGGGCGACGTTGAGGCCCTTGCCGCCCGGCCGTTCGGAGACCTCGGCGACGCGGTTGGTGGCGTGCGGGGTGAGGGCCGGGGTGCGGTAGGTGATGTCGAGGGCGGTGTTGAGCGTGACCGTGAGGATCATGCGCGGCGCCCTCCCTCGGGGTGCGACGGGGGAGGGGCCGCCTGCCCGCTCCGTATCGGTCCTGATCATGCCAAAAGCCGGGGAGTACCGTCCCGGTGGTGCGAGCGGAACGGCTGACCGGCCCCGCCGGCCGGTGGGCCCGAGCCCGTACCGGCGAGGGCCGTACCGGCGAGGGCCTTACCGGCCCGGCTCGACCACCCATTCGCCCTTGCGCAGTACGCCCCTGACCGCGAAGTCCGCGTCCAGGATCACCAGGTCGGCGTCCTTGCCCGCCTCCAGCGACCCCACCCGGTCGTCCACGCCCAGCAGCTTCGCCGGGTTGGCCGAGATCGCCCGCACGATGTCCGCGACCGGCAGCCGGTCGATCGTCGCCGCGCGTCTGAACGCCGTGTCCAGGGTCAGGGTCGAGCCCGCGATCGAACCGCCCACGGCGAGCCGCGCCACACCGTCCTTGACCTCGACCTCCAGCGGCCCGAGCTGGTAGACGCCGTCGCCGAAACCGGCCGCGTCCATCGCGTCCGTGATGAACGCCACCCGGCCCGCGCCCGCGCGGTGGAACGCCAGCTCCAGCGCCGCCGGATGCAGATGCGTGCCGTCGTTGATCAGCTCGACGGTGATCCGCTCGTCCTCCAGCAGCGCGGCGATCGGCCCCGGCGCGCGGTGGCCGAGCGGCGGCATCGCGTTGAACAGGTGCGTGGCGACCGTCGCACCCGCGTCGACGGCCTCGACGGTCTGCTCGTACGTCGCGTCCGTGTGCCCGATCGCGGCGATCACGCCGTGCTCCACCAGCAGCCGTACGGAGTCGATGCCGCCGGGCAGTTCGGTCGCGAGGGTCACCATCCGGGCGGTGCCGCGCGCCGCGTCGAGGAGCTTGCGCACCTCGGCCGGGTCCGGGTCGCGCAGCAGCACCTCGCTGTGCGCGCCCTTGCGGCAGGGCGAGATGAACGGCCCCTCGAAGTGGATGCCGGCGAGGTCGCCCTGCTCGACGAGTTCGGAGAGGAACCCGGCACGCTGCGCGAGGAAGTCCATCTCGCCGGTGACGGTGGAGGCGAGGAGCGTGGTGGTGCCGTGCTCCTGGTGCGTACGGACGCCTCTGAGGACGTCGTCCGCGCTGCCCGACGTGAAGGACGCGCCGCCGCCGCCGTGGTTGTGCATGTCCACGAAGCCGGGCACCACCCAGTGGCCGGTCAGGTCGAGCGCTCCGGGGGCGGCGGCACCGGGGGACGGGGGCGCGTCTCCCGTGGAGGGGGCGGCCGGCCCGGCCTCGGTGATGCGCCCGCCCTCGACGCTCACCCGTCCGTTCTCCACGATCCCGGTCGGCAGCACCACCCGGGCCCCGGTGAGAACAGTGCTTTCGGCGCGTGCGGCCATCAGGCGGATACCTCCGTGGAGAGAAGATCCCAGGCGAGCAGCCCCGCGCCCAGGCATCCGGCGGTGTCCCCGAGGGCCGCCGGGACGATCTCGGGCAGCTTCTGGAACGTGACCCGCTCCTCGACTGCGGCCCGCAGGGGTGTGAACAACGTTTCCCCGGCCTCGGCGAGACCGCCACCGATGATCAGCCTTCGGGGGTCGAGCAGGGTGAGCGCGGTGACCAGCCCGGCCGCGAGCGCGTCGACGGCGTCCGCCCAGACCGCCCGGGCCCTCGGGTCGCCGGACGCGACGGCCTTCGCGCAGTCGGCGGCGTCGGCCTCCGGATCACCGCTGGCCGCCGCCCACGCGCGGGTGACGGCCGCCGCCGACGCGAGCGTCTCCATGCAGCCGGTCTGCCCGCAGCCGCACACGGGCCCGTCGGGCCGGACCACCACGTGCCCGATCTCACCCGCGTAGCCGTGCGCGCCCGCCTCTATGGCCCCGTCGATGCCGATGGCGCCCGCGATGCCGGTGCCGAGAGGGACGAAGAAGAACCGGTCCGAGCCCTTGCCCGCGCCGATCCGCCCCTCGGCGAGCCCGCCGGTGCGTACGTCGTGCCCGAGTGCGACCGGTACGCCGCCCAGCCGCGCCGCCAGCAGATCGCGCAGCGGCAGGTCGCGCCAGCCGAGGTTCGCCGCGTACAGCGCGATCCCGCGCTCGGCGTCGACTATGCCCGGTACCGCCACTCCGGCGGCGACCGCGCTCTCGCCCAAGTGCTCGGCGCCGTAGGCGCGCAGATCCGCCGCGAAGCCGAGGATCGTCTCGACGACCGCGTCGGGCCCGCGCTCCCTGTCGGTGGCGCGGCGCGCTTCGTACAGCAGCGCGCCGTCCGTCCCGACCAGGGCGGCCTTCATGCCTGTGCCGCCCACATCCAGGGCGATGACGTGTCTCACAAGCGCATTCTCGCGTGAAAACCCAAGAAAGGTCTAGTCCACTGTGCGGGATTGTTGCCAGCCCATACAAAGCCTTCGCCAAACCTGACGGGCAGGGGAAGTTGCCGAAGCGATACGGGGCTGGTGTAGACCTCCGGCGGTGCATGGGGAAAAATCGCTGCTCGTCAACGCAGGACGTCGCGGGGGACCGACTGGGACAACGAACGCCGTAAAGACGGCCGAGCGAATACAAGGGTGGGAAAAGAGCTGTGCAGCAGCGCTTCCTTAGGGCTTCCGCGGCGATGGCCGCGCTGGGCATGACGATGGCGCTGAGCGGCTGCGGCAGCTCCAGCGGTTCGGGTGACGTCACCCTGAAAGTGGTCGCGGCGGACTACGGCAACAGTGCCGCGAACAGCTCGGAGAAGTACTGGAACAGCCTGGCCAAGGAGTTCGAGTCCGAGAACCCGGGCATCAAGGTCGACGTCGACGTCCGTTCCTGGAAGACCGTGGACGCCGACGTGGCGAAGATGGTCAGGGACGGCGAGGCGCCCGACATCGCGCAGATCGGCGCGTACGCCGACTACGTGAAGAAGGAAGAGCTGTACAGCGCGGACGAGTTGCTCTCCATTCCCACGCAGGCGAACTTCCTCTCCCGCTTCGCCGACGCCGGAAAGGTCGACCAGACCCAGTACGGAATGCCGTTCGTCGCCAGCACGCGGCTCCTCTTCTACAACAAGGGCCTGTTCGCGGCGGCCGGTCTCTCCGCGCCGCAGGACTGGGACGACATCAAGTCGGACGCGGAGGCGCTCAAGGCGCAGGACGTACCGACCCCGTTCGCCCTTCCGCTCGGCCCCGAGGAGGCGCAGGCGGAGACCATGATGTGGATGCTCAGCGGTGGCGGCGGTTACACGGACGCGACCGACGGCTCCTACGCGGTCGACTCGGAGACGAACGTCAAGACCTTCGAATGGCTCCAGCGGGAGCTGGTCGGCGAGGGCCTCACCGGCTCCGTACCGCCCGGCGAACTGGACCGCGCCGACGCCTTCAAGGCGTTCACCGACGGCAAGGTCGGCATGCTCAACGGGCACCCGACGATGATGCAGGAGGCCGAGAAGGCCGGCGTCGACGTCGGGATGGTGCCGCTGCCCGGCATCAACGGCAAGTCCAAGGCGACGATGGGCGTCGCCGACTGGATCATGGCGTTCAAGCAGGCCGGCCACCGCGAACAGGCGGGCAAATTCCTCGACTTCACCTTCGAGGACGAGAACGTCATGGACTTCGTCGGGCAGTACGACCTCCTGCCGGTCACCTACAGCGCGTCCGAGACGATGGTGGCGGACGACGAGCACAAGGAACTGCGGAAGTTCCTGGAGGCGCTGCCGACCGCCGAGCTGTACCCGTTCGGCAAGACGTCGTGGGCGGGTGTCAGCGACGACATAAAGAAGAACATCGGCAAGACGGTGCAGCCCGGCGCGGTGCCGTCGGAGATCCTGGCGAGGATCGGCCGTGACGCGACGACGGCGGAGAACGCCGAGTAGCGTGGCAGTCCTATGACCGCCGCACCGATACCCGAGCCCGGGCCCGAGGGCACGCCGCAGGAGGACCGCGGTCCCGTCGGCCGGTCGGAACTGACCGAGCGGGACCGCGCCGTCCTCGCCGTGGAGAAGCGCTCCTGGCCGGGCCCCGGCGCCAAGGAGCGCGTCATCAGGGAGCGGCTCGGCATCTCGCCCACCCGCTACTACCAGCTGCTGGGCGCGCTGATCGACGACCCGCTGGCCCTGGCCCACGACCCGGTGACGGTCAACCGCCTGCGCCGCATCAGGGACGCCCGCCGCGCGAGCCGCTGAGCCCGACAACGGCGCGCACCATCAAGGCGGTCCGTCGTTTGAGGACGACTCGACAACGGTGGGCACATCAAGCCCGTCCGGCGATCGAGGACGAACCGGCCACCGGACAGGCCTGGTGAAACGAACCCCGGCCACCACCCCGGCAGGGCACGCGCGCGGATAGGCTCGGAGTATGGGCAGCCACTCGCACCCCCTGCCGACCCCCGTCACCCCCGCCGGCGCCGAAGGCCTGGCCGCGCTTCTCGCG
>NZ_JAAPBF010000110.1 GCF_022695985.1 Streptomyces sp. NP-1717
AGGTGACGCGGATGACGGCGATGCCCCGCGCGACGGCGAGCGCCACCCGGGTGCCGTCCGGGTGGACGGCGGCGACGGGCGTCGGCTCATGGGCCAGGGCGTACGAGCCCTCCCGCCGTGACGTCACCAGCTCCGGCCACTGCGCGAGGAGTTCACCGGTGCGGACGTCGAACAGGCGCGGGTGGCCGTACAGCGCGAGGACCTTCTCGCCGCACGCCACAACGGTGCCGATCGGCCCGGGAAGATCGTGGCGGTACAGCCATTTCCCGGTGGCGAACGACCACACTCCGAGCTGGTGCTGCCCCAGTTCCATGTCCTCGTCGACTTCGCCGTCCTCCTCCGGCTCGCCGCCGTGCGCGCCGGTCGCCACCGCCAGCCGGTCGCCGTCGAGCCAGCAGACGGAGTCGGCCTCGGCGTCGATCATCGGCCAGTGGGTCAGGAGCCCGCGTCCGTCCAGCACCGTGGCGTCCCTCAGCGCCTGGGGCAGGTCGTACACCGCCGCGACACCCGCCGGTGTCCATACCCAGCCCGCCGATACGAGCCACCGCCCGCCCGGGCTGACCGCCGGCCGTGAGTGGAACACCCCGACCGGGTCCCGCTCCCCCGTGGTCAGGCGTTCACCCGTGGCGACGTCCTCGACCTCCAGCCGGGCGTAGCGCTCGGGACAGTGCACGAGCACTTCCCGGCCGTCCGCCAGCATCCCGAGGCAGACCGGGTAGTCGAACTGCCCGGCCCGGTGCTCGTCCCGGCGGATCTCCCGGACCACCCGCCGCCCGTCGAGCAGCACTCCCCGGGTGCCCCGCTCCGCGTACACCACGGTCCACCGGCCGGACGGCGAGGTGACGGCGCGGTCGTACGCCCTGCCGTATCCTCGCCGCCGGCGCGGGTGTTCCTTCCCGTCGGGCGACCAGCGGCGCCAGCCGCCCACCGGGTCCAGGAGATCGTCCCCGTCCCAGACGAGTGACCGGACCTCGCCGGTCCACACCTCGCGCACCACCACGGCATCGTCCATCGAACCCCCACCGACGGGCCGGCCCCTACCCCGGCGTACTCACAGTGTCGCCGACGCCGGCCGTTACGGCGGGGTCCGATTCCCGCAGCCGGCTGAGCAGTTGGTCTCCGATACGGGCGACCTCCGGCCTGTACGGGGTGTCGGAGAGGACGAAGTGGGTGATGCCGAGTTCGCCGTACGCGCGCAGCGCGGCGGCGACGTCGTCCGGGGAGCCGACCAGCCAGGTGGTCCCCGCGCCTCCGCCGCCGACCCGCCCGGGGGCCGTGTAGAGGCAGGAGTCCAGCACCTCGCCGCGCTCGGCGAGGTCGTGGAGCCGCTGCTGGCCGACGGCCAGGCGGCGTTGATGGGTGAACGTCGAGTCGGGCCGGGCGCCCGCCAGTTCGGCCACCTTCGCCTCGGCGTCGTGCCAGGCCTCCTCGGTCGTGTCACGGACCAGGGTCGTGATGCGCAGACCGAACTCCAGGGGCGCGTGCGTACGGCCCAGGGACTCGCTCAGCCTCTTCAGGCGGTCGATCCGCTCGGCCACACCGTCGAGCGGCTCTCCCCAGAAGAGCTGGACGTCGGCCTCGGTGGCCGAGACCGACTCGGCCGCGGCGGAGGCGCCGCCGAAGTAGAGCCTCGGGGTCCTGCCGTGCTCGGCGCCGTACGGTCGCGGGCTCACCGTCGAGCCCTCGACGCCGAAGAACTCGCCCCGGAAGGTGACGTTCTCCTCGGTCCACAGCGTCCGCACGAGCTGGAGGAACTCCCGTGTGCGGTCGTAGCGGCGGGCCGGGTCGCTCTCGCCGTCGCCGTACGCCCCCGCGTTGTCGAGGCCGCTGACGATGTTGACCAGCAGGCGTCCGCCGCTGAGCCGGTCGAGCGTGGCCGCGGCACTGGCGAAGTGCGCGGGCTGCCAGTAGCCGGGCCGTATCGCCACCAGCGGCTGGAACGTGGTGGTGCGGGCGGCCAGCGCCGTGGCGACGGTGAAGGTGTCCGGCCGGCCCCATCCCGTACCGATGAGCGCGCCGCCCCATCCGTGCGCCTCGGCGGCCAGGGCGATTTCGGTGGAGAAGCCGAGCGTGCCCCAGCCCTCGGCCGTGTTGTCACCGCGATGGCCGGGCTCGACCGTGTTGGGGATGTACCAGAGGAATTCCTGGCTCATGTGAGGACTCCGATTCGCTGCCGGGCAGGGTGCCCCTGTCCCGTGAGGTGGTCTACGACTGGTCCGCCTGCCGCCGCGTGCGCGACCGCGGGCTCCGTGGGCGCGGCGTCAGGCACGGCGCGGGGGACGGAGGCCGGTCCCGTGGACGCCGTACTCGTCGATCAGCGCCAGCTCCTCGTCCGTCAGCGGCGGGAACCCGGTCGCCCGGACGTTGTGGTCGAGCTGCCGGGCCGAACTCGCCCCGATGAGCGCGCTGGTGACCTCCGGCCGGCGGAGCACCCACTGCAACGCCAGTTGGGCCAGCGACTGGCCGCGCTTCCTGGCGATGCCGTTCAGCGCGGTGGCCCGTTCGCGGTAGACCTCGCTGATGTCGTCGGGCGAGAGGAAGGCGCTGTTCGCGGCGCGGGCGTCCGCGGGCACGGTGCCGTCGAGGTACTTGTCGGTGAGCAGTCCCTGGGCCAGCGGTGAGTACACGATCAGGCCGGTGCCGTCCTCGGCGGCCACGTCCAGCAGGCCCTCGGTCTCGGGCCGCCGGTCGAAGAGGGAGTAGCGCGGCTGGTGCGCCAGCAGGGGGACGTTCGCGCGGCGCAGCAACTCGGCCGCCCGGTGGGCCTGGTCGCGGGAGTGGTTCGAGATGCCCACGTAGAGCGCCTTGCCCTGCTCGACGGCGCTGACCAGGGCGCCCACGGTCTCCTCCAGCGGAGTCGTGGGGTCCGGCCGGTGCGAGTAGAACACGTCCACGTAGTCGACGCCGAGGTCGCGCAGACTGTGGTCGAGCGACGCGAGGAGCGACTTGCGCGAGCCGCCCCGGAGGTAGGGGCTGTGGCCGACGGGGTTGCCGGCCTTGGTCGAGATCAGGATCTCGTCGCGGTACGGCGCGAGGTCGCTCCTGAGGACCCGTCCGAAGAACTTCTCCGCGGCGCGGAACGGCGGACCGTACCGGTTGGCGATGTCGAAATGGGTGATGCCCAGATCGAACGCGCGCAGCACGATGTCCCGTTGGGTGTCGAACGGGTGGTCGTCGCCGAACTTCTGCCACAGCCCGAGGGAGAGCGCGGGGAGGTCGAGACCGCTGTTCCCGGCGCGGCGGTAGGGCAGTTTCTCGTAGCGGTCGTCGGCGGCTCGGTAGCCCATGGAAGACGGTGCCTTTCTGGAGTGGTGAGTCCGGGGTCGCCGCGCCGGCCGGCGGCGCGCGGCACAAGGCGGACGGCAGGCGTCCGCCCACCGCGTGCGGCTCGGGGCGTTCAGCCCACGGCGGAGCCCGGTGAGAGGGGGAAAGGGAAAACGAAAAGGGGAAAGGGGAAAGGGGAACCGGCATCGGCGCGAGCGCGGAGAGCGCGCGTCTACGCTTCGGGCGGGTCCAAGGGCTGTTTCGTAATCCCTGGTGGATCAGCGCGCGGCGTCAGATGCGGTGCGGTGCAAGACGGAGGGGGCCGGGGATTACGGGACAGCCCTCAGAGACACAGCGCGCTGGCCGACCGCAGAAGGTCGACGTGAATGCGCGTAACCAGCCTTACATCCAGATGCACGCTGCAAAGGTAGGCGACCCGCAGGCTCCTGGCAATGCGCGAAGGCCGGAGCCCGCCTGCCCTGGCCTGGGGTTTGTTGCAGGGTTGTTGCGCCTCGTGGATGAGGACGCGTGGGGAAGTAGGTACGCTCCCCCAAGACTTCGGGGCTTCGGCAGGGACCGAACTGCCGTAAACAGGGGATGACTCACCATGACCAACACACCTTCCGCCAACCTTTTCAAACCGCTCGGGGAGGGCGACCCGGCCGTCGTCGGCGGTTATCGCCTGGCCGCCGTGCTCGGCACGGGTGGCATGGGCAAGGTGTACCTGTCCTACACACCGGGCGGCCGGCCCATCGCGCTCAAGGTGATCCGGCCCGAGTTCAGCGAGGACCCCGAGTTCCGGCGGCGGTTCAAGCAGGAGGTGCACTCAGCGCAGCGGGTGCAGGGCCTGTACACCGCGCCGGTCATCGACTCCGACACCGACGGCGCGCAGCCCTGGCTCGCCACCGCCTATGTGCCGGGCCCCTCTCTCTCGCACGCCGTCGCCCAGCACGGTGGACTCCCGCTGCGCAGCGTGCTGTTGCTGACCGTCGGTGTCGCCGAGGCACTGCACGTGATCCACGGCGCGGGCATCGTCCACCGCGATCTGAAGCCCGCCAACGTGCTCCTCGCCTCCGACGGCCCTCGCGTGATCGACTTCGGTATCGCCCGGGCGGCCGACACCACCGCGCTGACCGGTACCGGTGTCAGCGTGGGCACCCCGACGTTCATGGCACCCGAGCAGGCGGCGGCCGGTACGGTCAGCCCCGCCACCGACATCTTCGCCCTCGGGCAGATCGCGGCCTTCGCGGCGATCGGTGCGCCCGCGTACGGCGAAGGGTCCTCGCACGCGGTGCTCTACCGGATCGTGCACGAGGACCCCGATCTCAGCCGGGTGCCGCCGGAGTTGCTGCCTCTGGTGACGCGCTGTCTGACGCGCGACCCGGAGCAGCGGCCGAGCCTGACGGAGATCATCGAGCTGTGCCACGAGCTGTCACCCGACGCGCTGCGCCAGGGCGAGGACTGGCTGCCGCAGGCGGTCGCCGGATCGATCACCGAGCGGCTGCGGCTGCCCGAACCGGCGAAGACCCCGCCGCCGCAGCCCGCCGTGACTCCGACGCCGACCCAGTTCTCGCCGCACAACCCGGCGCCCGGTCAGCCTCCGGCACCGGGGACGGTGAACCCGTACGCGCCGACGGGGTTCGCGACGCCCGCCGCCCCGGCGCAGGGCGGACCGGGAGTTCCCGGCCCGCCGCCGCAGCTGCCCGGCCACCAGTCGTACCCGACGCAGGGTTACCAGACCCCGCCGCCCGGATACCCGACACGCCCCATGCAGGGCCACCACACGCCGGCGCCCGGTTACCACACGCCGCCGCCGGTCATCCACGCTCCGTACGTACCTCCCGCGCAGCCCAAGCCGAAGCGCACGGGGCTGATCGTCGCCGGGGCGATCGTGGGCACGCTGGTGATCCTTGGAGTCATCGGCTCCCTGGTGCCGGACGGGGACAAGGACAACAAGTCCGGCTCCCAGGGCTCCCAGGGCGGCAGTGGTTCGGGCGACGGCGGGACCTCGGGCGGGGAGAAGCGGGCGGACCCGAAGCCGGTGTCGTACAAGGGCATCGACATGACGAGCCGCTACGAGATCATGCTCGCGGACAGTCCGCCCCGCCCGGTCGAGGGTGACGACGTGGCCTACGGCGACGCGGATCTCTATTACGTCAACTACGAGTCCCTGGGCGAATCCTCGATCGGCACCGCCAACGGGAAGCTCGTCCTGCTGAACAACTCGCAGAAGGGCTCCCTGGAGACCTGCCGCACGGAGACGCGCTACACCGAGAAGATCGGCCTCGACCAGGTCAGCAACGGGTCGCAGATGTGCCTGCTCAGCGACGCGGGCCATGTCGCGGTGGTGACCTACCGCGGCAAGTCGGGCGCGGACGACGCGAGTACGTACATCACCATCGACCTCACGATCTGGCGCAACGCCGAGGAGCCCAAGGACGGCTAGGGCGTGTTTCGAAAGTAGCGCCGTCCGCCCGCAGGGCGGGGCTCGCGGCGTCTGGTGCGTGCGATCGCAAGGCGGAGGATCGTTCTCGTACTGGACGTACTTGGACGACTCCGACAACGCAGCGAGCGTGCGTGCCAGGCGTCGCGAGCCAGGCGGGACTTTCGAAACACGCCCTAGGGGGTGTCCGGCGCCGCCGGGCGGGTGAGCGGTTCGGCGGTATCGGCTCGGCGTGGTGCGGGGCGGGCCCCGGCGCCGTATTGGTGACCTCCTCAGACAGCGGCCACAGCGGGCGCGGAGGGGGTGACGGCGTTGTCGCCGAACGAACCGGTGCGTCCGGGGCGTGCCCAGTGGGCCGCGCTGATTCTGTTCGCCGGTGCCTCGGGCGCGGTGGACGTGCTGGCGTTCATCGCGCTGGGCCGGGTCTTCGCCGGGGTGATGACGGGCAACCTCGTACTGCTGGGCCTGTCGTTCACGGGTACCGGTGGCGAGGGCGGGTCGGCCGCGCCGCTGCTGGCGCTGGCGGGTTACGTGGCGGGGGTCGCGGTCGTGGCACCGTTCACCCGGCGGCGGCAGGGGGAGCCGGAGACCCGTTGGCCCCGCGCGGTCGTGGGCTGGCTGGCCGCCGAGGTCGCCCTCCTGGCCGCCGTCGCCGCCGGCTGGGCCGCGGCCGACGGGGCGCCCGCGCAGCCGTGGCTCGACGTGGTGCTCGTCGCGGTCGCGGTCGCCATGGGGGTGCAGTCCGCCGCGCCCGCGCCACGGGCCCCGGGAGCGTCGGCCTCGCGGACCTGGGCTCCCTGGCCCGGCTCGTCGCCCTCGCCGCGGGCGCGGCGACGGCCGCGCTGGTGTACGCGGCGTCGGCGCCGTGGGCGATGGCCGTCCCGCTGCTCTGGGCGCTGGTGGCACTGGCGTGCGTGACCTCCGCCCCTCCCCTTCCCCGGGCTCCTTCGTCGTCAACCGGCCGTCTAGGGTCGCGTCCATGACCAGGACCACACCGCCCCGGCCGCTCGATGTCGAGGCGCTCTTCCCCGAGTTGGCCGGCCACCGGGGTACGACCACCCGGCTGCATCCGCGGCCTGGCACGCCCACCGCCGCGGACAGTTCCGTGGGCGGGCCGCTTCTGTGGCCCGTGGACGAGGCGTGGCCGGTGTGCACCGAGGCGCACAAGCGCGGGCGGGGCCGGCGCCCGTCGGACATTCACCGGGAGCGGCGGGTACTGGCCGAGGCGTGGTCACGCACGCCGGTCGCGGGGCCCACGGACGAGGAACGCCTGCTCCTGGACGAACTGGGGCGCGAGCACCGGGTGCCGGGGATCCCCGAGACGGATCCGCTTCCGATGATCGGTGTCGCCCAGCTGTACCGCCGGGACATACCCGACCTGCTTGCCGGGCCCGGCGACAGCGACTTGCTTCAGGTGTTCTGGTGCCCCTTCGACGCGCACGGCAAAGGCGGGTACGGCATGTCGCTGGATCTTCGCTGGCGCCGGTCGTGGGAGGTCGGCGAGGTACTGCTCCCACCGCCGCTGCCTCGGGTCGTCGGCTACGAGGGGTACGTGGCGGAGCCCTGTGTCCTCCATCCCGAACAGGTGGTCACCTATCCGTTCGCGGGTCTGCTGCCCGAGGAACTGCGCGAGCGGATCTACGCCCGCGAAGACGCGCTTGAGGAAGAGGCCGAGACCGAGGCCGGGGACGGTTCCGGGGAGGCGGCGGACGGGGAGGCGGCTGACGGGGAGGCGGCGGGGCCGCCGATGTACCAGTACGACCTCTCCATCCCGCCCGGCTGGCGGGCCGGCGGTTTCGCGTCCTGGCATCTGACCGACGCCCACGTCATGAAGTGCGCGGCCTGCGCGTCACCGATGGAACTGCTGCTGACCATCGACAGTTCGGAGTGGGACGGCGGCAGCGGGAGCTGGCAGCCGCTGGAGGAACGCGGGCTGCCCCCGCACCGGTTCGCCACGCCCACCGGGGTCACGGTGGGCCGCTGGGGCGAGCTGAACATCTTCGCCTGCCCCGGCGACCCCGGTCATCCGCACGGTCTGAGCATCCAGTAGGTGTGCGGTCCCGTCACCCGCCGAGGATCTCGCCGACCGTGTTGGTGAGACCGTCGGCGATCGCGGCGTCGACGTCCGAGCCCACGATTGCGGCGATGATCAGCGCCACCAGCACGATGACACCGACGTACTCGACCGCGCCCTGACCCTTGTCACCGCGACGCCCCATCGCCGTGACGGCCGTGTTCACCCAGGTGCCGAGGTGGAGCCTGGCGTGGGTGGCGGCCTTCACCGTGACGTTCGACATGACAATCCCCTTTGGTGTCGCCGGCCGGCGACAGGCCGGCCCGTAGCGGTTCTTGGTGCCACTCACGAGTCCGGCCGGGATCCCGGCCGGACTCGCTGGACACACAAGAAAAGCACAACACCGGCCCACTCCCGACATGGACCCCGGAATCCGGGCCCATGGACCCAACTCGGCGCGCGTGCCGGGGTGTTCACGCCTTGACCGTGGGCTTCTCCGACTCGGCGACGAGGTGGGGCCCGTCCGTGGCACCCGCGATGTTCCGCACCGCCGGGATGACGGCCGCGATCGCGGCGGAGATCAGCGCGACGGCGCAGCCGATGACCAGGCCGGTGCGGAATCCGCTCTCGGACGTGATGCTGAAACCGCCGATGTCGGTCGTCATCTGCGAGAGGACCACGCCGATCACCGCCGCGCCGACGGATGTGCCGAGCGAGCGCATGAGGGCGTTGAAGCTGTTCGCGGCGGCGGTCTCGGAGAGCGGTACGGAACTCATGATGAGCGCGGGCATCGAGCCGTAGGCAAGGCCCACACCGCTGTTGATGACCATGATGGCCAGCATGATCCCCCAGGCGGACCCCATCAGGGCGAGAGAGAGCCCATAGCCCGCGGCGATGACAAGGACCCCGCCGAGGAGCGTGAGTTTCGGGCCGTAGGCGTTGGTCAGCTTGCCGCCGAGCGGGGAGACGATCATCATGCTCACGCCGCCGGGCGCCATCCACAGACCGGACGCGAGTATCGACTGGCCCAGGCCGTAGCCGGTGGCCTCGGGAAACTGGAGCAGTTGCGGCATCACCAGCATGCTCGCGTACATCGCGAAGCCGACGAAGATCGAGGCGATGTTGGTGAGCAGGACCCGCGGGCGGGCCGTGGTGCGCAGGTCGACCAGCGGGTCGGTCGTACGGAGTTCCCAGGCGCCCCAGCCGGCCAGGAGCACGACGGCGGCGACGAACAGACCGAGCGTGGTGCCCGAACTCCAGCCCCAGTCGCCGCCCTTGGAGATCGCGAGCAGCAGACTGACCAGACCGGCGCCGAGGGTGAACGCGCCGATCGCGTCGAACCGCTGCCCCTTCGCGCCGGCCGGCACGGCCGGGATCAGGAACCAGATCAGCAGGGCGATGACCGTGGCGAGCACGGCGGAGCCCCAGAACAGGACGCGCCAGTTCGCGTACTGGGCGACCGCCGCGGCGATCGGCAGGCCGAGTCCGCCGCCGATTCCCATGGAGGCGCTCACCAGGGCGATGGACGAGCTGAGTTCCTCGGTGGGAACGACGTCACGCAGCAGGGCGATGCCGAGCGGCACCATGCCCATGCCCATGCCCTGCAGACCGCGCCCGACGATCATCGGGAGGACGGAGGACGACAGGGCGCACACCACGGAGCCCGCGATCAGCGGCACCGAGCAGACGAGGAGCATGCGGCGCTTGCCGAGCAGATCGCCCAGCCGGCCCACGACCGGCACACAGACCGCTGCCACCAGGAGCGTCGTCGTGATCACCCAAGTGGCGTTCGACGCCGAGGTGTTGAGGATCCTGGGCAGATCGGCGAGAAGCGGGGTGACCAGTGTCTGCATGATCGCGGCCGTCGTGCCGGCGAGTGCCAGCGTGGCGACCACGCCGCCCGAGCGGGACGTGGGCTGTGGGGCGTCCATGAAGAGGGACTCCTAGGGCTGTCCGATTCGAAACAAGCATGTGCATCATACATATCGCATGCATCGAGCACTTTACATGCATGCTGCATACTGATGAACGACGATGTCCGGGCCGTTCGGACGTGGTGCGACAATGGCCCGGCGCGAGAGGCAGGAGGCGACACAGGCATGGTCGGGGCCACGCACGAGGTCGAGTACGAGCAGATGCTGCTCAGCCGCCACACGTATCTGAACCAGAGAGGCGGTCGCAACCGGGACGCCGTACTGGAACGCAGCGCCTACATCCTGCTCAGCCGTATCCGGCTCCAGGGGCCGATGTCGATCGGCGAACTCAGCGACGCGTTCGGGCTCGACGCCTCCACCCTGAACCGGCAGACGGCGGCGGCGATGCGTGCGGGGCTCGTGGAGCGCATCCCGGACCCCGACGGTGGCATGGCCCGTAAATTCCGCATCACCGACGAGGGCGCGCGCGTACTCGACAAGGAGCGGGCGGGCATCGTGCGGTCGCTGGACCGGGTCATGTCCGACTGGCCCGAGGAGGACATCGCCGCGTTCGCCGCGTATCTGAAGCGCTTCAACACCGACATCGAACGGCTCGGCGGAAGGCCGTGGCCGCGCCTCTGAAGGCGCCTCGCGCTTCGGGAGGCGCTTCGGAGCCCGCCGGGGTGCCTCGCGGCTCCCGAGGCACCCCTCGCCGTCATCCGGATGGAGTATCGACGCCGGGACGGCGGGCACGGGTTCGGAGGCCGGACCACGGTCCTCTCCGAGGGCTCCGGCCGACTCCTCGGATCGCGCGGAACTCCCCCGGCTCGTTGGGGCGCGCGAGGCGGGTCATGGTTGCCAGTGTGGCGTCGAGTACGTCGGCGCACCGAGACCGTCGCGAAGGAGAACGTGCCATGACCACCTGGACGCAGGACGAACTGAGCCGGATCGAACGCGCCGACGAACTTGAGCTGGCGCCTCTGGGCCGCGACGACACGCCGGGCGAACCGACGACCGTCTGGGTGGTCCGCGACGGCGACGATCTGCATGTGCGCGCGTTCCACGGCCGTGGCGGCAGCTGGTTCCGTGCCGCCACCGCCCAGCACGCGGGGCATATCCGCTCCGGCGGCGTGGACAAGGACGTCACCTTCGTCGAGGAGACCGACCAGGCCCTCAACGACCGGCTGGACGCGGCCTACCAGGGTAAGTACGGCCGCTACAGCGACACCTATGTCCGGCCGCTGGTGGCCGACACCGCCCGCGCCGCGACCCTCAGGCTCGTCCCCCGGTGACAGCGCCGGAACGCGGCACCGCGACGCCGCCCCCGCTCCCCGGCCCCCACGAGAAGGAACCCCTATGACCACCATCGCCATCGTCGGAGCCGGCGCGGGCCTGGGCGGCGCCGTGGCGCGGCGCTTCGGGCGCGAGGGCTTCGACGTCGCCCTGCTGTCCCGTACCCAGGACCACGTCGACGCCCTCGCCGCCGACCTCGGCGGTGAGGGCGTGAACGCGCGCGGCTTCGCCGCCGACGTCACCGACCCGGCCTCTCTCTCCGCCGCCCTGGAGTCCGCCGCCTCCGCCCTCGGCCCCGTCGAGGTGCTCCAGTACAGCCCCATCCCGCACCAGAGCTATATGAAGCCGGTCCTGGAGACCTCCCCGGCCGACATCGAGGGCCCGCTGGCGTTCTCCGTCGTCGGACCGATGACGGCCGTCGGCCAGGTCCTTCCCGGGATGCGCTCCCTCGGCCGTGGCACGCTGCTGTTCGTCAACGGCGGCAGCGCCGTCCAGCCGCACCCCGACCGGGCCGGCACCTCGATCGCCTTCGCGGCGGAGAGCGCCTACGCGCGGATGCTGCACGACGCCCTCGCCGCCGACCACATCCACGCGGCGCAGCTCATCATCCCGGGCGCGATCACCGCGGGCGATCCCCGCAAGGACCCGTCCGTCCTCGCCGAGACGCTCTGGAACATGCACCAGGACCGCACGGACTTCCGGCGCTACGCCGAGCCCATGGACGCCTGACCTTCCCGGCTCAGCCGGCTGGGAACCCGCGCGGCACCCGCGTCTGCCCGGCGGCCTGCCATCCTGCTCGGGTGGCCCACGACATCGTCTTCTTCCTCGCCCCCGACGACGAGACCGCCGCCGCGACAAGCCTTCGGGGACCGGGTGCGGCTTTTGACTCTGTGACCTGCCATTTCATCGAGCCGGACACGGCCATGGCCGAGTGGGACATGTACTTCGAGGACCCTTCGGCCGACGCCCCGGGGGTTGAGCAGTTCCATGGGTGGACGTGGCCGGAGTACGTCACCGCCCCCTTGAACGACGGCGTTGAGGTGTTCGCATTCCCGAAGAGGCTGACCCGGGCGCTGGCCGATGCGAGCCCCGCTGAACTGGAAAAACTCGCGGGCCGCTGGACCACGCGGCTCCGCTCCGAGGACGGGGACGACATGACCGACGACGATCTGCCGGCGGTTCTGCGGGGAGTCGCCCGGCTCGCGGCGTCTGCGGTGCGCACGGGTGGCGGGCTCTACAGCTGGAGCTTCTGACCGGCCGCCGTCCCGAGCCTCCGGTCGCGGTCAGTGGCAGTCGAAGCGCCAGTCCCACGGGAGGCCGGGGCACCGGTGGCAGTGGAAGAAGTAGACGCCGCCGCAGTCGCCCAACTGAATGTCTCCGGTGATCGTCAGAAGGTGCTCCATGCGGTGTCCGCTCGCGCAGTTCGGCCAGTCGGCGGGCTGCGTCCAGGCGGGCCAGCCGCCGGTCTTCGTCGCGATGACGTTGGCGTCGGGTGGCACCGTGAGGCCGCCGGTCCGCGACCGGAAACGAGGTTCCCAGGTCTCCCACATGTCCTTGGGCAGATCGAGCCACCTCGGAAAGTCCTCCGCGGTGGTCGGGGACAACGTGGACGGTTCCGGCATGTTGTCCTCGTCGTACTCCCCCTCGCTCACCCCGGGGATCTCGGGCAGCAGCCCTCCGGCCACGACATCGGCCTCGTTGCGCCAGTACAACCGCGGCATCACCAGCCTGGGATCCCGCTCATGTATCAGCCCGCACCACACCAGTTGCAGAAGATCCTTCCCCTCCGGGAACTCCAGCTCCGGCACGTCCCGGGCGAACAGTTGGAGGATCGGCACCATGGGCACCGCACCCGGAACGATCTCGGTGGTGTTGCGCGGGTCGGACCCGTACGTCCAGTGGTCTTCCTGCGCGCAGTACGGCCACGGCTCACCGGCGGGCCACAGCGGCCTGCCTCCCAGCGAGCTCTCCCGCACGCCGGGGTCGCCGGGCTCCGGGTTGAGGAGGGCGGTCTGCCGGGCAAGGCCCGCGTACTCCGGAATCAGGGTGAGCAGATCCTTGGCGGGCAGCTCGGGTGGGTCTCCCGGCATCGTGGCTCCTCGGGCATACAAAGATCGGCAGGACGCTGTGGGCACGTTAGTACGTGCCACCGACAACTCCTTGAGCGCGACGGTAGTTCGAACGGCTGAGCGCGGTCGTTCCGCATGACGCGGCGCGCGGTGTGCCGGCGCACGCCCACCGCGGCCAGGTCGACGGCGTCGCGGACGATATGGTCGAACGCGCCGCACGCGCGCCGCTGTTGCTCTTCCCTGGTCCGCGCGGGCCCGTCCCTGCCGCAGAAGCGGCTCACGGAGCCACCGGCCCTCAAGTGCCCGCCGAAGAGGCCGACTTCGGGACGTGGGAAGCTTGAAGCGGGCGTCGGTGTGGCTCGAATTCCGCTTCCGTCCGCCGCCCGGCAGATTTCCGGCGTTCTCACGCATGGGTCGCGCGAGCCGGGGCACCCGACGTGTCGGCATTGGCGCTGATGGATTCGCCGGGACAGACTCCTCGCCCATTGCCGGGGCCCCGGCCCGTCAGGACCGGAGGACGACAGGACATCCGCAACGGCGCGGAACAGTTGGCTCTGTCTGCCTTGTTGGCGAGAACACCACCCACGACGAGGAGGGCACCTGCCCATGCACGCCCAGGCGACAACAGGTCCATCGAAGATCATGACGTTCGAGCGGATGCTTGAGACGGTGCGCTATGACGGCGCCTACCCCACCCGTGAGAGGGCCGAAGAGTCCGTGACCGGCGTTCTCACGGCCCTCGGAGCGCAGCTCGCCGGCGGCGAACGCGCTTCCCTCGCCGCCCGGCTGCCCGCCGAAGCCGCTCGGCTGCTCAGCGCCGCGGCGCCGGCCGAGCCCCTCAGCGGCCAGGAGTTCGTGAAGGAACTGGCCGCGCGTACCGGCGGCACCACCGCCACCACCCGCTGGGACTCCAGCACGGTTCTCACCCTCGTCGGCCGCCTCGCCGGGAGCGATGTCCTCAGCCGCGTGCTCACGCAACTGCCGCCGGGCTACGCCCTCCTGTTCGGTCGCGGCGAGCTCACGCAGGCCGCGCGGCAGAAGCGCGTGAGCACCACCCTGCCCGCCGCCTCCCGAATGGGTCCCCGCGCGCCGAAGGACCTGGCGACGTCGGGGCGCTGACGGCGGAACGAGCTCGGCGAACAGGTGGTGGGGCGCCTCGCACACGGCGCTGTGGGAGCTGAGCGGTGTCGGCGGCTCGGGCAGTGCGGGGATCGTGCCGGGCAGCTTGACGTGTTCGGCGCCGCTGACGGTCGCGCCTCCCGCGTGCGCACCCGCGCGAGGCGGTCCGTCGCGCGCCGCCTCGCGCCCCGTGACGGCCCACCCGGTCACTCGGCGGGATAGATGTCCCCGGCCGCCATCATGCTCTCCTGCTCGCTGTCGAACTCCAGCTGCCGGGCCTTGCGCTCCAGTCGCCCGCGCTCCTCGGGGTCGCTGGTCCGCTCGGCCTCCGCTCGCGCCGCGATGGCTGCCTCACGCATCCGCTCGACGTGGCGTCGCGATTCGCCTCTCTCGTTCATGATCGAGCCTCGCCTCATCACCGAGAAGTGTCCCTTCCAGCGAACCAGTCCCGGCAGCCCGACGCCACCCGGCGCCGCCGGGCCCGGCCACGAGCCGGAGTACGGGCCCCCTGCTGAGCGTGGTCACCGGATCTCGCAGCCCTTCGACGACAAGGGCGCCCAGGTGTACCGGACGCTCACGCCCAGGTCCTGGAGCCAGGCGATCTCGCGGTGCCGCAGTTCGTGCGCGGGCTCCGGGGCGATGGTGCTGGGCCAGCGGACGAGTACCGCGGCGACGTGACCCGTCTGTGCCAGCTGTCTCACCCTCCGCCACCCGCTGCGCAGGGCCGGGTCGGGCTCACCGTACGTGTCGGTGACGACCTCCGCGATCGCCAGTCCACGCTCCTGGGCGTAGGCGTGGCCTTCTGTCTGCGCGCGCCGCGTCGCTCCCCCGGGCACGTCCCGGGCCCGGTCGGCGCACACGTACAGCACGACGGGAGAAGCGGCTTCCTCGTGGGGAGTCATGGGCGCCTTCTGATCGCTGCTGTCGGACGGGGCAACTGGTCGGGAGCGCGGCCAACCCGTTCTGACCACGCCCACGGCCTCTCACCGGTGGGCCGCCAGCTCTGCCCAGACGACCTTGCCTCCGGCCCACGTCGAGCGCGCGGAGCCCCAGCTGTACGAGAGCTGCTGGACGAGCAACAGCCCTCGTCCGCCCTCCTGTTCGGGACCGGCGGGGGTCTCGGGCGGGCTGACCGGGGTGTCGCCCTCGTCATGGAGCTCTATGCGCAGGCGCCGCTCGTCACTGGTCAGCGTGAGACCGCACAGGACATGACCGCTGCCGGTGTGGAGCACGGCGTTCGTCGTCAGCTCGGAGACCAGCAGCACCGCGTCGCAGCATGTGTCGCCGGGCAGGTTCCAGGCACGGACCAGGTCTCGCACGGTGTCCCGGGCGGATCGGGCGCTCGCGGGCAGGGCGGGCAGGCCGAACCAGTACTCGCGGCGCGAAACGGTCCCGGCTAAGGAAGGGGTCGAGGCCGGGGCTGAGGGCGTGGACAGAGTCACGGTTGTCGCCTTCCAGCGCCTTCCGGTGGCGGGGCGCGGTGAGGAGGTGGGGGGTGCGGGACGCAACTCGAGCGGTGTTCGCCGAGGCAGCCCGGACGCTCGGAGGCCGACGACGGCATCGATGTCGCCGCCCCGTCCGGACCGGATCTGCGCGCGATTGCTGTGACGTGACCGCTCACACGTCCACTATGCGGGTGACAGAGCTCACGCTGCAACCGACTCCCTGATAATTTCAGCAGCGCTGGTATCAGTCTGGCGTCGTCATCAATTGGCTGTAAGAATGGCGCTGTTGACGGTTCCTCAGGAGGTTGGGCGTGAGCGAAGCCCGTTCCAGCACCAGCGCACCGACAGTCCTGCGCATGATCCTCGGCCGTCGGCTGCAGGAGAAGCGGATCGCTGTCGGTGCCTCGCTGGAGGACGCGGCGAAGGCTCTGCGCGTGACCACCCTGACGATCCGCCGGCTGGAGAAGGCCGAGGTCGCGCTGAAGCCTCTCTACGCGGAGAAGCTTCTGGAGACCTTCGGCGCGGACCGCCAGGAGATCGACGAGTTCGTCGACATGGCCGAGCAGGCCAACAAACCCGGCTGGTGGCACTCCTATCGCGATGCCGTCCCCAGCTGGTTCACCGCCTACGTCAGCCTGGAGGCCGGCGCCAAGACCTTACGCACGTACGAACCCCAGTACGTCACCGGTCTTCTGCAGACCCCCGACTACGCGCACGCCGTGCTGCGCGGCGGGTTGCCGAACGGCAGCGAGGAGGAACTCGCGCGCCGCGTCGAGCTGCGTCTGCGCCGCCAGAGTCTGCTGGACCAGGAGGAAGCCCCCACGTTGTGGGTGGTCATGGAGGAAGCCGTGCTGCACCGGGTGGTGGGCGGCCCCCATGTGATGCGAGAGCAGCTCGAACGGCTCCTGGACGTCTCTCAGTTGCCGCACGTCAGCCTCGACATCGTGCCCTTCACCGCGGGCGCGCACGTCGGAGCGTGCGCCCCGTTCACATATTTCCGGTTCGAGGAACCCGAATTGCCGGACATCGTCTACAGCGAACTCCTGTGCGCCTCGGTCTATCTGGACCAGCGCGCGGACGTCGTCTCCCATCTCGAGGCACATTCCCGTATGGCGCTGCTGACGTCGTCCGAGGACAGCAGGGCGCTCCTGAACCGCATGCGCAAGGAGTACTCATGACGATCATCGATGAGGGCGTCTACAACGGCATGCCGGCGCACATTCTCGGAGAACAGGGCTGGGAGCGCCCCTGGAGCGGGCCGAACGGCGGTCAGTGCGTCGAGACGAAACAACTCGCCGATGGCCGTGTGGCCGTACGGCAGTCCGCCGACCCGGCCGGCCCGGCGCTGATCTACACGCCGGAGGAGATCACCGCGTTCGTCCGCGGGGTCAAAGAGGGCCTGGCCGATCACTTGACCGCCGGATGATCCGGTGGTGAACGGAAGGGACGACGGCACCGTCCCCCGCCCCTGGCCCGCGGGCCGACAGACACAGGCATGAAGGGAAGAACATGACCGCCAGGCAGGCCGGCCAGGATCTCGACACGAGCAAGGCGCACTCGGCCCGGATGTACGACTACTTCCTCGGTGGCAAGGACCACTTCGAGATAGACAAGGAAGCGGCCCTGGTCGCCGCCCAGGCCCACCCCGGCATCTATGTGACCGCGCGTGAGAACCGGGCGTTCATGCACCGGGCGACCCGGGTCCTGGCGCAGGAGTACGGCATCCGCCAGTGGCTCGACATCGGCACGGGCATTCCGACCGAGCCCAACCTGCACCAGATCGCCCAGTCCGTCGCGCGCGACGCCCGCGTCGTGTACGCGGACAACGACCCGCTCGTCCTGAAGTACGCCGAACGCCTCATGCGCAGCACGACGCAGGGACGCACGGCCTACGTCCAGGCCAGCGCCACCGACCCCGACGCGCTGATGGAGGCCGTGGAGGACGCGGGGGTGCTGGACTTCGGCCAGCCGATCGCCCTGTCCCTCAACGCGCTCATGCACTTCATCACCGACCCCCACGACCCTTACGCCATCGTCCGCCGGCTCCTCGACCCGCTGCCGGCGGGCAGCGCGCTCGCGATGAACCACTGCACGCCCGACTTCGACCCCGTCACCTGGAACAAGGTCGCGGATGTCTACACGAAGTCCGGTTCTCCGGTGCAGTTCCGTTCCCACAGCGAAGTCAGCCGTTTCTTCGACGGACTCGATCTGGTCGACCCCGGCATCTGCTGCTGCCACCGCTGGCGCCCGGACGAGCCCGTCAAGCCCGGGGACGAGATCACGGACGCACAGATCAGCCTGCTGGCAGGCGTTGGCATCAAACGCTGACCGGAGCCCGGCCGGCCGTGCGGGCGGACGAGGAACAGCATCGGGGCGCCCGAGATCGGAGTCGGCGACGGAGACATGGATGCTGGGCCGCTGCACCACAGTCCGGCCGGAGCCGGACCGCCGGGATTCGAACCCGGGTCCCCTTTTTTGGAGAAAGAAGTATCCGTCGCCTGCGCACCGGGCGCTCCGATGCCGATGTCCCCCGAGATCAAGACGGCGTGCGGCGTGATTTCACCTTAAGAAGTAGCCGCGGCCCACGCACCGGGAGATGCCGCATGTGAAATTCTGTGGCCCGGATGCCGGTGCGGAGGCGAATCCGCCTCTTGCCGCCGGGACTTGGACGACAGTAACCGACAACCGCCGGTCGCCTCATCCGAATTATCTCCGCACGTGCCGGACGGGCTGGGATCAGCCCGTCCGGCGTGTGCGGTCGCCCGCCCCCTACAGCCCACTCAACCGTTCGAAGGGGAAAGGCGGTTGGGCCAGGGGGCGTACGGCCAGCCGGGTCAGCGGCAGGGCGTTGTCGTCGCCCGCCGTGCGGTTGGCGTGGATCACTCCGCAGTGCGTGCAGCGGTGTACGAGTACCCACTCGCCGTCGCCGCGCACGGAGATGGCGAGCGGTTCCATCCGGGCACCGCAGTCCGCCTGCCGGTCGCCGGGGGTGTCGTCGAGATGACGGCTCCACAGGCAGTTCGGACAGTGGTTGCGGTGATCGGTACCGGGCGCGCTCATGGGGACGTCGAGTCCGCACTGGAGACACCGGAAGGATTCGGCGCGCGCTTCCGTGCGCGCCCGCCGTGAGGTGTTGCGGGATCCGGATCTCTTGGTGCGGGACGTGTGGTCGCGGGGCATGCTGTGCGGGACTCCTCGGGAGACGCGGAGAAGGACGACGGGGTCTCGTGTCCGTCTCGCGTCGAGGGAGTTCGCCTCGCTGTGTGAATGTGACTGCGACGGTTCGCAGATCAGCGCCGAGATGAACCAACCTCGATCACGAGATCGGTTCCAACCGGGTCGTACCCATCCGGTGCACACCGCCTTTGTAGGTCTTCCATCATGTCCTCGGCCATGAAAACCGGCGGCGCGGCATGGGGGCAACCGATTTTCCGGCCCCCGAAGAACGGGGCCCTGGGGTGGCGACCGCTACGAAGGGATCGCGCGGATGAGGACCAGCGACCCGAGCAGAGACGGTTGTTGGCGCAGTGCGCCGTGGCGCCTGTCCCAGGCGCCCGACTCGAGATCGCGCCGGAGCGCTTCGGCGTACCGCTCGCGCCGCTCGGCGTCGACGAAGCTCCAGGCCGAACACGCCTGCCGGGCCCGGGGATCGAGCAGCCGCTCGGGGCGCGCGAAGTACGCCTCGTTGAAGCCGTCCGTGCAGTCCGCCGGGATGGGCACCGGCCGGACCGACACCTGGCCGCCGAGTGTCCGGGCGATGGTCTCGATCGACGGGTAGCGCCGGGCCTCGGTGTCCAGGACCGCCGGGGCGTACTCGTACAGCCAGAACTCCCGCACCAGATCCGGGTCGCAGGTCAGCACCACCACCGGCCCGCGCGCCACGCGTCGCATCTCGCGGAGCCCCGCCGCGCAGTCGCTCCACTGGTGCACGCTGAACGTGGCCATCGCCGCGTCGAAGGTGTCGTCCGCGAACGGCAGGTCCTCCGCCACCGCGTCGACGGCGGCCGGAAGACGCGCCGGCCGCTGCGCGCGCATGGCCGCCGAGGGCTCGACCGCGGTCACCGCCAGGTCGGTCGCCTCGTACGAACCGGCCCCGGCGCCGACGTTGACGACCGTCCGCGACAGCCCGAGCGCCTCGTTGATCCGTGCGGCGATCCGCTCGTCGGGCCGCCGGTGCTCGGCGTACCCACCACCGATGGCGCCGTAGTCCGCGTCCCCCGCGCTGCCGTCCACTCCCCTTTTGTTCATATCGGGAACATATCAAGGGAATCAGGCCGCCGTCAGACATGGAACGGCACCGTGGTGACGACGACCTTGCGCAGGGGGCGGAGCGCCCGGCGCAGCCGGGGAGCGGTCCGGCTGTGCAGCGCGCTGTAGCGGCGCTGGCTGACCACGATCTCCGGAAGGATCACGGTGAGGGTGAGGTCGGGCCGCTGGTGGTGCAGGGCCTCGATGTAGTTGACGAGGGGGGCGATGACGGCGCGGTAGGGGGAGACGAGTTCCTGGAGGGGCAGGTGATCACCCCACAGCAGCCACTGGTCGCGGAAGCGTTCGGCTTCCGCGACGCCCGTGCTGACGTGGATGACGAGGACCGGCTGCTGGAGCGAGGCGGCGTACGCGAGCGCGCGCATCCCGGCCCGGTCCAGCGTCTGGATCGGTACGAGGGACAGATGCCGGATCTCCTCGGGCACCTCCTCCGCCTCTTCCGCCCCCTGCGCCCGCTCCGACTCGTCGAAAGCCCGCGGGTCCCGCGGCTCGCGTGAGGCCGGCGCCCCGTCGACACCCTCGACGCCCTTGGGCGGGACGACGGCGCGCGGCGTGATGGTGTGATGCGGGAGTTCGATCGCGTGCCGCTGGAGGCGCAGAGCCGCGGCGACGGTGTCGTAGTGGCGCCGGATGCGGGTCGTGACGACGAGGAACAGCCCGACCGCCACGAGCGCGACCCAGGCGCCTTCGGTGAACTTGGTGATGCCCGCCGTGATGAGGACGATCGCGGAGAGCAGACTGCCGGTGGCGTTGAACAGCAGGCTCTTGCGCCAGTGACGGTCCCTCAGGCGCCACCAGTGGACGACCATTCCGGCCTGCGACAGCGTGAAGGCGAGGAAGACGCCCACCGCGTACAGCGGGATGAGCGCCGCGGTGCGGCCGTCGAACGCCACGTACACCAGCCCCGCCGCGACCGACAGCAGGATGATGCCGTTGCTGAAGGCGAGCCGGTCGCCCATCCGCGCGAAGAGGCGCGGCGCGTGGTCGTCGCGGGCCAGCAGGGACAGCACGCGCGGGAAGTCGTTGAAGGCGGTGTTGGCCGCGAGGAGCAGTACGGCCGCGGTGGCCGCCTGCGTGTAGACGTACATCGGGCCCGAGCCGAAGCTGAGATGGGCGAGCTGGGACAGCACCGTCTCCTGGGACCGCGGCAGGATCCCGCTGAAGTGGACGAGGGCGATGATGCCCGCGAACAGAACGACGAGGAGGCCGACCATCCAGCTCAGCGTGGTGCGGGCGTTGCGCCACTCGACGGGCTTGAACGCCGGTACCGCGTTCGAGATCGCCTCGATGCCGGTCATGGCGGTGGCGCCGGAGGCGAAGGCCCGCATCACGAGGAGGATGCCGAGCCCTTCCGTGGCGTTGACTGCGGGGTGGGCCACGGGATGGAAGTCCCGGCCGCCCGCGTCGACGAGGCCGGCGACGATCAGCGCGAACATCGCGATGACGAAGGCGTACGTCGGCGCGGCGAAGATCGCGCCGGCCTGCCGGATCCCGCGCAGGTTGCAGGCGAGGAGGACGAGGATGGCGAGGACGCCGATCAGTACGGTGGAGGAGGCGAGCGACGGTACGGCCGAGGTGATGGCGGCGACACCGGCGGAGATGGACACGGCGACGGTGAGGATGTAGTCCGTCATCAGTCCGGCGGCGGCCGTGAGCCCCGGGAAGAGCCCCAGGTTGTCGCTGGCGACGATGTAGGAGCCGCCGCCGCGCGGATAGGCGCGGATGGTCTGCCGGTACGAGATGCCGATGGCCAGCATCAGGAACACGATGGTGGCCGCGATGGGGATCGAGTACCCGAGTCCGGCGGTGCCCGCGAGGACCAGGACCGCGAGCAACGCCTCCGGCCCGTACGCGACGGAGGAGAGCGCGTCGGCGGACAGGACGGGCAGGGCGACCAGTTTGCGCATCCGCTCGCGGGCCAGGGCGGTGCTCGCCAGTGCGGGCCCGAGCAAGAGGCGTCGCAGCCGGTAGACGGACCGGGGCCGGTCGACGGGACGGGGTTCGGCGACGGGTGCGGGCGGCCCCTGGTCCGGTGTGCCGACGGGGACGAGCGGGGGCGGCGCGGCGCCCGAGGCCGTGGGGCCGAAGGGGGACACCGGGACGACCCGGCCGAAACGGGCCGGCGTGATCTGGGCCGGTGTGGGGAGGCTCCCCAGGTCCGGATCGACGGGCAGCGCGCGGCGCCATACGTCCGGCTCCGCCGACACCCGCCGCCATTCGCGTCCCACGCTGCGCAGCACGCGCAGTTGCTGGGCGTCGAGTTCGCGAAGGGGCTTGCTGCCCGGTACCGCCGCACTCCGCGTGCTCCTGGTGTTCGACTTCTTACCGCGAGTGCCCGACATGCGGCAAGTCTGGCCGAATGTCCCGTCCGGGGGTGGGAGTGACGCCGAGAGGTTCCGGTCGCGCGGGCGGCGCCGGTCCTGCCGACGCCCGCTCACCCGCCTCCGGCTCCGCCGCCGTCAGCGCTTGCCCCTCCTGATCCAGTGGCCACGGCGCTGACGGCGCAGGGCCGGAGGGGCCGCCTGCGGGGGCTGGTCCGGCGAGCGGACGGGCGCCGTCGCCCCCTCGGTGCGGTCCGCGGGTCGCTGGAGGGTGTCCAGGGCGTAGTTGGTGGTGGCGATGCAGTTCACGAGCTGCTCCTCGCTGAACTCCTCCGACCCGGGCACATGCGGGACGAACCCGATCAGGGCCCCCTCGTTGACGATCTCGGCGTCGAGCCCCGCCGCCCCGTCCATGTCCCAGAGCGCCTCGATCCTGTCGTCGAGGACGACCCGGATACCGAACTCGTAGACACCCGCGTGCACCATGTGCGCCATGACGCCGCGGGCGCGCAGCTCCGCCGTCAGACGCTCAGCACGATCCGAGTCCATACGGAGCACCTCTTCACCTACGACGTTCCGGGGCCCGGTCCTCCCTCGTGGGGGCGTCCGGCGGCCCTCGTGCTCTCCACGGTACTGCGCGGCG
>NZ_JAAPBF010000111.1 GCF_022695985.1 Streptomyces sp. NP-1717
GGCACCCCGGAACCCGAGGTCATCGAGGCGAGGATCCGGTGGAAAGTCCGCTCGTACGCCGACAGGTCGACGCTGTCCCCGTACGCCTCGTCGATCGTGAAGTCGACCCGCAGCCCCCCGTCGGGACCGCGGCTGACGGTCAGTGAGAGATCCTCGGCGGTGCCCCCGGTGGAGAGCAGATGCCCCACGGCCGGTATCCCCGCGAACGACGACTGCTCCTCGGCGACGACGATGTTGACCACCGGACCGAACCGGCGGCGCCCGTTCCCCGGCCACCCCAGATCACGCATCAGATCGGCCGAGCCGTACCGCTGGTGCCACTGCGCCCGCAGGGTCAGCGCCGCCACCCGGGCGGCGAACTCCTCGCACGTCACCGCGGTGTCGACCCGGCAGCGCAGCGGGATGACGTTCGCCATCATGCCGGGCACGCTCATGCCGTCCTTACCGAGCCGCCCCGAGACCGGCAGGCTCAGCAGGACGTCCGGGTCCCCCGTCCACAGCCTGCGGTGCAAGGCCGCCGCCGCGAGCACCGCCTGCTGCCAGGAGATCCCCGCGCGTTCGCCGAACGCGACGAGCCGCCCGAAGCC
Source organism: Streptomyces sp. NP-1717 (assembly GCF_022695985.1). Lineage (GTDB taxonomy): Bacteria > Actinomycetota > Actinomycetes > Streptomycetales > Streptomycetaceae > Streptomyces. The sequence continues at coordinate 588 of NZ_JAAPBF010000111.1, forward strand.
CTCCTCGTCCACCGACGACGTCTGCCGGCTGATCCGGTGCGTGAGCGCCCCGGCCGGCCCCGGGCCCGCCGGATACTCCGCACCCGCCATGACGTTCTTCCAATAAGCGGCGTCCCTGGCACGCGCCTTCGAGGTGGCGTACGCGTCCTGTTCCGCCAGCAGACGCTCGAACGAGCCGTACGGGGTACCCGGTCCCGCCGCACCGGCGAGGGACGCGTACAGCTCGGCGGCCCTGCGTCGCATCAGGGTCGCGCTGTAGCCGTCGTTGACCAGATGGTGCGCACGGTTGTACCAGAAGTAGCGGTCGGAGCCCACCGCGAACAGCATGTGGTGGAAGAGCGGGCCCCGTTCGAGGTCGGGCACGGTAGCCAGGTCGTCGAGCATCCGCCGTCGCGCGGCTGCCACGGGATCCGGTTCCGCGCTCACGTCGAGCAGTTCCACGGCGAAGTCCGGCGCGTCGCCGAAGTACTGCCGGGGCACGCCGTCCACTTCGCCGAACGTGATGCGCGCGGTCTCGTCCTCGGCCACCAGGGCCGTCACCGCCGCCTTGAGGAGCTCCGGATCGGCGGGGCCGTTGATCTCCAGATAGCCGCCCATGTTGAAGACGGGGTTGAGCGGATCCATCCGCTGCGCGTACCACACCCCCGACTGCGCCTCGTTGAGCGGACGTCCGCCGTTCACCGGACCAGACATGGCTTCCCCTTGTACGTTGTTCCGTTGGCGGACGCGTGACGGCGTCGGCGCGGTCCTGATACCGCGCCGGACACCCGGGACGAGCGAAGACCTGCGGCTCCGGGGCAAGGCCCTCAGACGCCGGCCACTGCCTCACGGCGCTGGATGACGTCCAGAATGTCCTGCACGCTCGCGACGTCGATCAGCTCGCTGTCGTCGAGGGTGAGGAAGAAGCGCTTCTCCACCTGGACGAGAATCTCCACCAGCGAGAGGGAGTCGATTCCCAGGTCCTCTTCGAGCCGGTCCTCGGCGGTGATGTCCGCCTGGATCTCCGGCATGACGTAGACGACGATTTCCCGCACTCTTTCCAGAGTCGTTTCCATGTCTCTCCCTCGGTGGTGGCGGGCGGACGCCGCGCCGGGTTGGGTGGTGACGGATCTTCGGTACGACAGGAACCCGTCTGCCGGGATCCCGTGGGGGGTCTCAGATGCTGTCGGCGGGGGCGACGGGCGGCAGGTCCGGCCAGATCAGCGTGGCCGCGGCCCAGGTGACACCGCCGCCGAACGCGGCCAGCAGGACCTTGTCGCCCGCCTTCAGCTCCCCGGAGCCCATCGCGTCCATGAGCGCGAGCGGGATCGAGGCGCCGGAGGTGTTGGCCACCCGGTCGACGTTGATGACCGCCCGGTCCTCGGGCAGGCCGATCTGCTTGGCGGTCGCCGCGAGGATCCGGCGGTTTGCCTGGTGCGCGACGAGCCGGTCGACGTCCTCGACCGCCCAGCCCGTCTTCGCGAGCACGTCCACCGACGCCTCGGCCATCCGGGCGATCGCGTGCCGGTAGACGAGCCGCCCCTGCATGCCGAGATAGCTCCGCTCCGGGTCGGCCGCCGAGAGCGCCGAGCGCTGACGCGAACCACCGGCCGGCGTCACCAGGATGTCCAGCAGATCGCCGTCACTCCCGAGCGTCTGGGCCAGCAGGCTGCCGGGCTCGTCGGCCGTACCGGCCCGTACCACCACGGCTCCCGCGCCGTCGCCGAAGATCGGGGCGGTGATCCGGTCGTCGTGGTCCACGATGGTGGAGATGGCGTCGGCGCCGATGATCAGACCGGTGCCGTAGGCACCGGAGGCCAGCATGCCGGCCCCGGCCGACAGCCCGTACACGAAGCCGGAACAGGCGGCGTTCAGGTCGAAGGCCGCGATCCCGGCGAGTCCCAGACGGGAGGCGACGGCGGGCGCGGTGGAGGGGAAGGTGTGGTCGGGCGTGCAGGTCGCCAGGATCAGGAAGTCGACCGGGGGGTTCCCGCACGCGTCGAGCGCGCGCCGTCCCGCCTCCACGGCCAGGTCCGACGTGGCGCCCTCGGGGTCGACGAGATGGCGCTGCTCGATTCCCGTCCGTTCCCTGATCCAGTCCGCGGTGACACCGAGCCGCTCCGCCACCTCCTCGTTCTTCACCAGACGGGCGGGCAGGGACACACCGATCCCCGAGATGACGGCGGTCCTGGTGCCAGGGGCACTGTGCGTTACCGGGGACATGGTCCCTCCTTGAGTGCGCGTGTGGTCGGCCCGGCGGGATTCCGTCGCTCTCCGAGGCCCGTTGCTGTCCTCATCGAACACCTGGTGCGAAACGGCCTGCGGCAGTTGTTCCGGCATTCGCGGAGCAGAACGGCCGGCCGGGACGGCCGGCCCCCGGCCCCGGTTCACCGGTGGCCCCCGACGGTCGCCACCCGTGCGACGGCCGGCTGGAAGGCACGTACCAGGTGGAACACCTGGAAGCGGGAGCGGCCGAGCTGATAGCTGGGGCGGGCCGTGCCGCTGAGCAGCAGATCGCGCACCATACGACCGCACTCCGGCAGGCTCCGCCCGGTCAGCGCGGCGACGTCGGCGAGCTCGAAACCGCCGTCCCGGCCGCCCCGTTCCCCGTCGCAGAGCCGGGCGAGCAGCGCCCTGCCGTCCGCCGGCAGCCGGGCGACCCGGCGCCGCAGCGCCTCCTTGAACCTGGCCCCCTCGTCGTCCCCGGCCAGATGGACCAGCAGGCTCGCCAGGTCGTCCTCCAGGCACTGCCGCAGGGTCGCCAGATCGTAGACGACCAGCCAGGAGGCGGCGGCCCGCAGCGCGGCGGGCAGACCGTCGAGCCTGCGGCAGACGTCGGCGACCGCCGGCACGTCGTCCGGCGTCAGCACGTACTCGGGCCTGGTGCGCCGCAGCTGGTCCAGGAAGAGCCGTACGGCCGGTATCCGTCCCAGCGAGTCGGGGGTGTACTCCCGCGTACTGTCCGGAGCCTCCAACGGGCCCAGCAGGAAGGTGCGTTCACCGGCGATCCCGTACGGCCCCTCCGAGGTCACCAGGATCCGAAGCTCCGGGCAGTCGCGCAGCAGCCGGTCGATCCCGTCGGTGTCCGGGCGGTCGGTCACCGCGCCGTCCACCACCAGGAGCGCGGGCCGGTCCGCGACGAGTTCGGCGAGCGCCGTGACATCGGCGTGCCGGCCGGCCCCCTCGACCGACCCTCCGGCGGGGGTCCGCTCTCCCGGCTGACCGAACAACGCCTCGGCGCACCCCGTGACCAGCGCGGCGAGACCCTCGGGGCCGCTCGGCGTCCGGTACGCGACGGGCGGACCCGCGAAGGCCGCCCACAGCACCGGGAATCCGCTGCCGCTGTGCAACCGGGCGGCCACCTCCAGCGCGAGCCGGGTCTTGCCCACTCCGCTCAGGCCCATCACATTGACCAACCGCTCGGTTCCCGAGGCGAGTTCGGCGGTGAGGGAGGCGGCCTCGGACTCCCGGCCCGTCAGGGTGTCGAGCGCGGCCGGCGGCACAATGGGCGCGGTGTCGTACCCCGCCTTCAGCGCCCAGCCGTTCTGGCCCTGGCGGGCGGCGGCCTCCAGATCCGCGCGGGCCCGCGGGCCCAGCCGCAGCCCGTCGGCGATCAGGCGCACGGTGGCGTGCCGCGGCCGGGTGGCCCTGCCCTGCTCCAGATCGCGGATGGCCCGCACACTGATGGTCGAGAGATCCGCCAGCTCGCGCTGCGTCAGGCCGACCCGGTCGCGGTGCCCGCGTACCAGCCTTCCGAACAGGCCGGTGCCATCGGCCGCTTCCCCCTGGTCGGTCTTGGCGCTCACCGTCTTGGCGCTCGTCGTCACCTTCAACACTCCTCGCGTCGGGACCTGGGTCCGGGCGACGGGTGTTCCCGCGTCGTTCCGTCCCCGGACCGGGACTCCCGACCCATCGTCCGAATCCGGTTATCGGCGCGGCATCTCCGGAACAACGGTCGGCGGTTTCCGCGCGGTGCGTGGTGCGCGGGCGGAACCGACGGTGAAAGGATGTGCGTCACTGGTGATAGCGGCGGGTTAAAGGCCGCGATAGTCCCGAGTTTCCGACTCTCCCTAAGTTCGGTGTCATCGAAGAGCGGAACCGAGGGAAGGAACCCCCGAGATGCGCGTCAACACAGTCCTCAAGAGCCTCGTGGTCACCGCCGCCATCGGCGGCACGGTCCTGATCGGCGGCACGGCCGCCCACGCCGCCGGGAGCGACGGCCTCCCCGCGTACGGCGCCTCCGCCTACTCCGCGCCGTCGGACGGCGTCCAGGACGGCAACGACCCGTGGGACTCCCCGCGGCCGAAGAACAACCCGTGGGACAGCGCGCCGGCGAACAACCCCTGGGACTGACCCGCGAGGAACCATGGACAGCCCGGCCGGTCCCCGTACGCACCGGCCGGACGGCGGCAGCACCGTCGCGACGCCGCCCGGTCACTCGTGACGGGCCGTCCGCGAAGCCGCCGCCCCCTCGTCGCTAGGGCAGTCGCGCGATGTCGCGCCGTACGATCTCCGCGCCACCGTGGTCCATGATCTGCTCCCGCACCGCGAGTGAGCGGACGAAGAAGTCGCGGGCCTCCTCGTAGCAGCCCTGGCCGGCCTTCAACTCGCCCAGGTTGCGCAGCAGATGGCCCTCGCCGATCAGATCCCCGCTGTCGCGCACCATAGCCAGGACGTCGGTCAGCGTCCGCTCGGCCTCGGCGTGTTCACCACGCTGGAACAGCACTTGCCCCACCCGCCGCAGCGCGCGTGCCTCACCGCCGGTGAACCCCACCGACCGGTAGATGTCGAGCGCCTCCTCCAACTGGGCGTGTGCGGCGGCCGTGTGACCCCGCCTCATCCAGATGTGCGCCCTCTGCGTCAGTACGGTCGCCCGGCCGACGATGTCCCCGATCAGCCCGAAGTCGTGGATCGACCGGTCGTAGAGGGCCAGAGCCCGGTCGTCGTCGCCGGCCTGCCGTTCGAGAAGGGCCAGGTCCCGCCGGCACAGTGCCAGCCCGCCCCGGTCACCGAGTTCGTCGAAGATGGCCAGCGCCTGGTCCAGTGATTCCCTGGACTCCTCCGGCTGGCCCCTGCTGAGGTAGAGCGTGCCGATCGAGGCGAGCAGAGCGGCGGTGCCGCGTCTGTTGCCGGATCTTCGAACCGCGTCGAGCGCCACCCGGTGCGTCGTCTCCCAGTGGTCGAGATAGCCACGGGCCTCGAAGAGCGTCACCAAGGTGGCCGCGAGATCCCAGCACAGTTCGTCCAGCCCTTCCTTCGCCGCGTGTTCCACCGCGTTGCACAGATTCTCCTGCTCCCTGTCCAGCCAGTCGAGCGGGTCGGCGAGCAGCTCCTCCACGTAGTCGGCCGGCGGCACCCACCGCGGGGCCGATCCGTGCAGGACGGTGTAGTCGCCGCCGTAGATCCTGCGATGGGCTCGCTCCGCCAGCGCGAGCCAGCCGCCCAGCATCCGCTCCGTCGCGCTGTCCCGCACGGCCCGGCTGTCGGTGACGGAGAGCTGCTCACGCGCGTAGACCTTGATGATTTCGTGGAACCGGTAACGGAATTCGCCGGTGCTCTCCACCGAGACGACATCGAGCATCTGCACGTCGACCAGGGGCTCCATCAGGTCGGACGGCTGCGCGCGGTGGTCGTCCAGGAGCGCCCCCGCGAGCCAGCCCGGCAGGGTGGGCCCCTGCGCCAGGCTCAGCCGGCGCAGCAAGTGCCGGTCGCCGGCGTCGAGTCCGTCGAACGTGAGCGACAGGCTGGTCCGGATGGTCATCTCGCCGTAGGCCAGCTCGTCGAGGCGGTGGCGTTCGTTCGCCAGGCGGTTGACCATCGACGCGAGTGACCAGTGCGGACGGGCGGCGAGCCGGGCCGCGACGATGCGCAGCGCCAGTGGCAGTCCGCCCACCGTACGGATCAGCGCCCGCGCCGCCTCCCGCTCGTCGTCCACCCGCTCGGGGCCGAGGATCAGACCCATCAGCTCCAGGGCCCGGGTCTCGTCCAGGATCTTCAGCTCGATACGGCGCGCACCGGGCAGGGCCGTCATCCGGGAGCGGCTTGTCACCAGCACCGCGCAGGTGTCGCTGCCGGGCAGCAGCGGGCGGACCTGGCCTTCGTCGTAGGCGTCGTCCAGCACCACCAGGACCCGGCGGGTGGCCATCAGCGTGCGGTACATCTCGGCGCGTTCGTCGAGGGAGGGGGGGATCACCGGGCCGGGAATGCCCAGTGCCCGCAGGAAGCGGCCGAGGGCGTCGGCGGGCGCGACCGGTTCGGCTCCCGCGCCCCGCAGGTCGCAGTACAGCTGGCCGTCGGAGAAGACCTCTCCGCTCAGCCGGTGCGCGATGTGGGTGGCGGTCGTGCTCTTGCCGATGCCGGGCTTGCCGATCATGACGGCAACGCCGACCGCGCCTTGGCCGGCGCCCCCGGTCAGTACGGCCTCGACCGTCTCGATCAGTGCCCTGTCACCGACGAAGTCCGCCGTGTCCGTGGGGAGTTGATGCGGCAGCTCGTCACGCTGCACCAGGTCGGCGGCCTCCGGTGCTGCGGCGGCGGGTTGCACGGCGGTCCGGGCCGGGGCGGTCGGCCCGGCGTGCAGCGCGCTGTCGCCGGCGAGGATGGCCGTCTCCAGCAGGCGCAGCTCCTCGCCGGGGATCAGCCCCAGCTCCTCGATCAGCAGATCGCGGCCGGCACGGTAGATGTCCAGCGCCTCGGACTGCCGGCCGGACCGGTGCAGGGCGAGCATGAGCTGGCCGCGCAGCCGTTCCCGCAGCGGGTTCTCGTGCAGCAACCGCCCTAATTCGCCGACCAGTTGATGATGGCGGCCGAGATCGAGCTCCAGCTGGATATAGGTCTCCACGGCGTTCAGCCGGTCCTCGTCGAGCTGGAGCGCCTTGGCGCGCAGCGCGTCGCTGGTGACCCCGCCGAGGCACTGGCCGCGCCAGAGCGCCGCCGCCGAGCGCAGCAGCTCGGCCGCCTCCCCGATCCGCCCCTCCTTGACCAGCACCTTGGCCTCCGCCGTACGGCGGTTGAAGAGCCGCAGATCCAGCATCTCGTCGGCGGCCGTCAGCAGATATCCCGGCGGCCGGGTGGTGATCGGGGCGTCGATGCCCGCCTCCGCGAGCCCCTTGCGCAGCCGGGACACACAGATCTGCACCTGGGTGCGCGCGGTGTCGGGCGGCTCCTCGTCCCAGATGAGGTCGACGAGGTAGTCGGTGCTCACCACCCGGTTGGCCTCCAGGAGCAGCGTCGCCAGGATCGCCTCCTGGCGGCCAGGGGGGATCCGTACGGGGCCGGCGGGGCCACGCACCTCCAGCGGGCCGAGGATCAGGAAGGCAAGCTGTGCCGAGCTGGTCCGTTCCACTGCCGACGACTCGATCATGCGTCTCCAAGCTCGGACACATCTGCGACGTTTGGGCACACAGTGTCAACGACCGTAAAACCGGTTGTCCATGGGGTGTGGATGGCTATCTTGGATATCCGTGTGTCTGGAAAGTAAATTCCGCGAACCAACGGGAGCCGGCGGCGGCCCGCACCCGGTGTATGAGCTGTGGTTTCGCCAAGTCCGCTGGGTATGCCGCATATTGACGGAACGTTGCACAATTGACGGTTGGTCAGATGGGGATGCTACCGCGCGCTGTGACGCCTGGGGCGGGTGGTGTCTGTGACCGTTTGCCCGAACCTGCGCGTGGCCGATGTCTTACGCCCGCGGGTGGTCATCTGAATCGGACTCCGTTCCGATTCCGTTCACAGTAATAGCGCGGTGATAGCCCCCAGTTGTGACACTCGGCGAGGGTGTCCGAGCGAACCACGCATCGCGGGCACGGACGCCTCGGTGCGAGTTGAGAGGAGTAGCCGTATGAGCGGCCTGTTTCCGAGGCGGTCACCACAGAGTGCTGCCTCCATGGCGGCCGGAATCGATCATGTGCGGCTGTCCTATCACTACCGCGACACCGGGGACATCGATGCCTTCGGATCGCTGCTGCATGAGGACGTGCAGGTCAAGCGGCCGGACGCACCCTTCGGGCACGGCCGCGACGAGGTCATACGCCTGCACACCCGGATGGCCGGAGGCAGGGAGCACCACCACATCTACAAGATCGTGGCCGACGGTGACTGCGTGGTGGTGACGGGAAGTTACACGGGTGCCGCCGACGGCGAGGGGGCGAACGGAGCCCACGCCGGTCCGCTGGAGTTCGCCGATGTCTTCACGCTCACCGACGACGGCATGCTGCTCGGCTATCGGCGGTTCTACTTCGTCGCACCGGGCTGAGGGGAGTCACCGCGCCGGTGCGCCGACCGCCCTCCCGGCTGTCCGGCGCCCCGGCGTACACGCGTGACGTTCTCGGCCTCCCGGCTCCCGGGCCCGCCGGCTCCTCAGCCGGCCGCCCGCTCCGCGGGGCCGTCGGGGCTGTTCTCGATCCACTCCTGGAGCTGGTCCGGCGTCACGGTCGGGTCGGCGATGAGCGAGTTCAGCGCGTCCGAGGCGTGGACGGAGGTGCTCACGGCGGGGCAGCGCCCGCATGCCGCCCGGCCGGTCTGCTGCCACCACTGACAGCGCGCACGCAAGTGGCAGCGGGGGAGCGGCTGTTCGTCGGCGGCGGGCAGGGTACGGACCTTGTCGATGAGCGTGCAGTCGTTGTTGAGGCGGTGGGCGCAACTGCTGACGCAGTGCGAGGCGAAGCGCAGGACCCGGGTCGGCTCGATGCCTTCCGGGACCATCGGCAGCACGTCCCTGGCCGGAGCCGGATTGGCGAGATAGGCCAGGGTGCCGTCCGACTGGGAGCGGACGCCGAGAACGACGGCCTCGGGCGCGAGGGCCTGTCCGCTGGGGCACCAGGTGGTGGGTGCGGGTTCGGCAGCAGTTGCGACGTCGGGCGTGTTCTCGGTGTCCATGACTCTCCTCAGGGCGACGGTGTCAGCAGGCGGCGGTCGCGGCCGTGCCGGGCTTCGACTGGAGGGCGGGGCGGCCCACCGGGTCACCGTTGAGGGCGACGGCCCCCTGAGCGGCCTCCAGAGCGACCGCCTGGGCCAGGTGCTCCTGGAGTTCGGCGGCGCTCGTGATGCGCTCGGCGGCGGCCGGCGCCGGGGCGGCCACCGCGGCGGTGGTACCGACGGCCAGCAGCCCGGCGGTCAGGAGTGCCGCGGCGGCTGCCCGGGGAGTCTGGGGCAAAGGAGACATGAAGTGATCCCTTCGGGTGGACTGACGGAGCGCGTCGTGCGTTCCCGAAAGGACGCTAGGGGGGTGAAGAGGGCACGACCGGCAGTCGGGGTGCCGGGTCGGGCGGCGGTTTCCGGTCAATGTCGCAAGGGTCGCCGCAGGCTCCCGACCACCAGTGATCGGGCGTCGCCACGGCGCCCGGGTCACCCCGGGGCCGGCCGGCCGATCAGCCCGGCCGCTGTCCGTCGGACACGGTGCCGGACGCGGCCGGGGATGCCGGTCGCGGAATCGGACTAGGAGTCGGTCCCGGCCTCGTTCCCGGCGCGCGGCGCGGGGTCCGTGCGGTGTGCCGGACCGCAGAGCGTGGCCGCGGCGCACAGGTCGGCCCTCGCCCGGAGGGGAACGCCGTTGGAGCGCAGTACCTTCCGGACGTCGAGGATCAGCGGGAAGACCTCCTGGTTCCAGTCCGAACCCTGTTCGTCCCAGGCCCGCTGCTCCGACTCCACCGCCATCCGGTCCTCCGCGAACACCCGCTCGGTGAAGCGCCGGATCAGCGGCCAGGCGAGGCGGAGCGCACCGGGGACGGGCGGCTTCTGGATCATGAGCAGACCGTAGACGTGATTGGTGCGCTGCTCGGCGTCCTCCGGTACGTACGCCACCCACAGGGAGAACGCGGGGAGTTCGGCCTTCTCGGGCACCGCCTGAAGGGTCTGGTAGGGGTACTGCGTACGGACGGTGACGACGTCCGGCGACTTGCCGCCGCCGAGCCCCTCGGCGGAGAGCAGACCCGCGCCGCGGTCCTTCCTCCCGCCGGCGGGGGTGAACAGGTACCGCGCCTCCACGAAGTGCGGGCCGGTGTCGTAGCCGAGCAGTTCCGGCTGGATTCTCCCGAGGACACCCCGGTGCAGGAACTGGTGATTCATGTCGAGCAGGTTCTCGTGCATGAACGAGTAGTGGCAGTGCACCGTGCGCGAGAACGTCATGGTCCGGTGCTTGGCCGAGGCGTACGCGGGCACCTCGGGCAGCGGTGTCTCGGCCGCCTTCTCCGGGTCGCCGGGGTACACGAAGACCAGTCCGTACGCCTCACGGACCGGGTAGGCGCGCACGCCGCGCGGCGGCCGGTCCGTCCCCTTGGGCAGATAAGGGATCTGGGAGATCCGTCCGTTGCCCCGGTAGGCCCAGGCGTGGTAGCAGCACCGCAGGGACTCGCCTTCCACGACACCCATGCTCAGCGGTACCTGGCGGTGCGCGCACCGGTCCTCCAGGGCGTAGACCGTGCCGCTCGCGCCGCGGTACAGCGCGATCCGCTCGCCCGCGAACCTGGCGGCGAAGGTGCTGTTCTTCCGTACGCTCCCGGACACGGAGACCGGATACCAGAAGTCGGGATTGATGCCGGTACGGCGGAGGTCGGCCTCGGCGGGGGAGGGGAAGGAGTCGCGTACGGCGTGCCGCTCGTTCGCCGTTCCGGGCCCGCCCGTCCCGTCCTGTGCTGACTGCGTCTCGGTCACGCGCTTCTCCCTCGCCCGCGGGTCGGTCCAGTGATGGGCCGCGCTCCGGACCGCGACACGATCGCGGATCACGCCGGGCCGGCGATCCCGGGCAGCCCGTCCCATACAACTGGCGCCCGCCGGGGACAGCACCTTTTGCGCGTCCGGTGGAGCGGGTGGCTGAGGTGGCGGTTGGGCCGATCGGGGCCGTCCGGCGGGGAGATTCCCCGGCCGGCGCGGGGGCCGGGGAGGACGATCCGGCGACGCGAAAGCGCCCCCGTCCGAGGGGATAGGCACCTCGGACGGGGGCGCACGGCCTCGGCCGAGAGCTAGCGGCGACCGAGTGCGCGGTCGACGGCCCTGATCAGCTCACCGTCGGCGGTGTCCCCGTCCAGCGACCAGAACATCGCGCCCCCGAGCCCCTTGGCGCGCACGTACGCCGACTTGGCGCGCAGCACCTGCGGGTCGTCGTACGTCCACATCGTCGTGCCGTCGAAGAGCCAGGCGTGGCCGTTCCTGACGTCGCGGTGGACGGTGTACGCCCCCGAGTCCGCGAGCTTCTTCAGCGCTTTGTAGTCCTCGTTGCCGTTCGCCCAGGTGCCCGGGGCGGGGCCGGTCGCGGGCTGCCCCATGCCGGTGCCGCCGCCCGAGACCCCGGTCCAGCCCTGGCCGTAGAAGGGCATGCCGACCACGAGCTTGCGCGCCGGTGCGCCGCGCCGCAGCCAGTCGTTGACCGTCTGGCTCACGCTGAAGTCGCCGGACCCGGCGAAGAGCGCGGACTGCTGGGCGGTCGTGGGCTCCCAGGTGCCGTGGAAGTCGTATCCCTGGAGGTTCACGAAGTCGAAGTCCCGCATGACCTTGGAGACTTCGAAACCCGCGTCGATCTTGGCCGGGGCCGTGGGGACGAAAGCGGTCAGCTCGTAGTGCTTGCGCTTCTCGTGGCCCTTGCGGGACTTGGCGTACGCGTCGAGCTGTCTGCGGAACTCCCGTACGAGCGCGGTGAAGTTCTCCTTGTCCTCGGGGCGGAACACGGTGCCGGCGTCGCCGGCCGAACCGGGCCACTCCCAGTCGAGGTCGATTCCGTCGAAGAGGCCCGCCGCCGCTCCCGCGCCGCCGCGAGTGCCGTCGACGGGCAGATTGCCCTTGATGTAGAGGTCGATGCACGAGGAGACCAGGGCGCGGCGGGAAGCGGGAGTGAGCGCCGCGTCCGAGAAGTGCTTGGACCAGCTCCAACCACCCAGCGAGATCAGGACCTTGAGACCGCGATGCTTCGCCTTCAGCTCACGCAGCTGGTTGAAGTTGCCGGCGAGGCGCTGGTCGTCGGTGTCGGCCACGCCGTCGACGGAGCCGGCCGCGTCCAGCGGGCGCGCGTAGTCGGCCCAGGCGTCCGCCTCTCCCGGGATGTTGCCGGTGAAGCACTTCCCCTCGGCGCTCACGTTCCCGAAGGCGTAGTTGATGTGGGTCAGCCTGGCCGCCGCCCCACTCGTGTCCATGTCCTTGACCTGGTAGTTACGGCCGTAGACACCCCACTGGGCGAAGTAGCCGACCCGCTTGTACGAGCTGTGCGAGGGATACGAGGGGTGCGAGCCGGACGTGTCGCCCCGGGGGGCGGGCTCGGCACCCGCGGCGGGGGCGAGAGTGGCCACGAGGCCGAGGGAGAGGGCGGCGATGGCCAGCCGGGAAAGGTGCTTTCGAGGCATGGGGCTCGTTTCCTGTGCGCGTGCCGGAAGGGAGCGGTGCGCACAGGAACGTATTGGTCTGGACCATTAACGTCAAGATGTGCGGCACCCCTACCGCAGGTAGGTGCGCGCGGGCCCGCCGCGAACGACGCCTGCTCCGGCACCCTCCGGGCCGGCCTCACGCCCGGCCCGGCCCGAACCGGCGCTTTACGAAATACCGTTGTTACTTGTGCGTAATGCATGCCGTGTCGGTGACATCGGCGACTATGGGCCGCCCTCGGCCGCGTGGCAACGTTGGCGCTGTCGCCGACAAGGGAGGGTGTGTGAACAAGGGTTACGCAGTTTTCTGCGACGCCGACCGGCAATTCTACGACTCGCCGCACCACCTTTCCCCGGCCGGTGAAACGGCCGGAGCCGCCGAATCGGCCGGCACCTCCTCGGCCGGGACGGGCGAGTGGTACGAAGCCGCCCGGCGCCCGGTGCCCGACGGATGGCAGCGCCATCACAGCGGTGACTGGCTGGCGTTCCGCCCGGTCGAGCACGAACTCCCGGCCCAGGGCTGGAAGATCCATGTCTCCGCCTGCCTGGACAACGCCGAGTCGATTCTCGACCGCACGTCGGCCTACTGCGTCGAACGCCGTATCGCTTTCAAATTCGTGCCGAGCAGATATCTCCTGCACACGCGGAACGCCAAATACGCCGACCGCGGCGCCAGCGGGAAATTCATCACCATCTACCCTGCGGACGACAAGCAGTTCGGGCGCATCGCCGGTGAACTCGACGCGATACTGGCCGGCGAGCCCGGCCCGTACATCCTCAGCGACCTGCGGTGGAACGCCGGCCCCGTCCACGTCCGCTACGGCAGCTTCACACGCCGGGACTGCTACGCCGACGGCATGCTGCGTCCGGCGATCGAGAACGCCGAGGGCAAGCTCGTACCCGATCCGCGCGGCCCCGTCTTCCGGACGCCCGACTGGATCACCCCGCCCGATGTGCTCCGTCCCCATCTCGAAGCGCGCGCCGCGACGACCGTCGAGTCCTCGCCGTACGTCGTCGAACAGGCCCTGCACTTCTCCAACGGCGGTGGTGTGTATGTCGGCCGCGACAGCAGGACCGGTGAGAAGGTCGTGCTCAAGGAGGCCAGGCCGCACGCCGGACTGGCGGCGGACGGCGCCGACGCGGTGACCCGGCTCACCCGGGAGCGGAACGCGCTGGAGCAGCTGTCGGGGCTCGCCTGCACCCCCGAGGTCCTCGACACCTTCGAGCTCGGCGGCCACCACTTCCTGGTGCTGGAGTTCGTCGAGGGCAGGCCGCTCAACACCTTCTTCGCCCGCAGGCATCCGCTGATCGACGCGGACCCCGGTGAGCAGCGGCTCGCCGAGTACACCGAGTGGGCCATGCGCGTGTACGGGCTGGTGGAAGAGGCCGTCCAGGCGGTGCACGCACGCGGGATCGTCTTCAACGACCTGCACCTGTTCAACATCATGGTCTCGGAGGACGAGTCCTCCGTCGTGCTGCTGGACTTCGAGGCGGCGGCGCCCGCCGCCGACAACGGGCGGCAGACCGTGGCCAATCCGGCGTTCGTCGCCCCCGCAGGCCGGCGCGGCTTCGACGTCGACCGCTACGCGCTCGCCTGCCTGCGCCTGGCCCTCTTCATACCGCTCACCAGCCTCTTCGCCATCGATCGCGGCAAGGCAGCGCATCTGGCGGACGTGGTGGCGCGGGAATTCCCCGTCGACCGGGGCTTCCTGGACGAGGCGGTGGCCGAGATCGTGCGCGAGCCCGCCCGGGCCGCGAGCACCGGTGCCGGTACGAGCACGCCCGTGGCGTCCGCGGAAACGGCGCCCCGGACTCCGGCACCCACCACGTCCGGCCCCTATCTGCCGGCCGAGCCCGCCGACTGGCCGCACAGCCGCGATTCCATGGTCCGCGCGATCCTGGCCTCCGCGACCCCCGAACGCGACGACCGGTACTTCCCCGGTGACATCGCCCAGTTCGCCACCACCGGCGGAGGTCTCTCCTTCGGATACGGCGCGGCCGGAGTCCTCTACGCCCTCGCCGAGAGCGGCGCCGACCCCTGCCCCCGCGCCGAGGAGTGGCTGCTGGAGCGGACCAAGCAGCCGGAATCGGGCACCCCGCTCGGCTTCTACGACGGTCTCGCGGGCCTCAGTTGGACCCTGCACCGCCTCGGCCATCCCCACCGCGCCCTGGAACTCGCCGAATTGACGCTCCGTCAGTCCTGGGACGAGCTGCCCGCCGATCTGCACGGCGGCGCCGCCGGCCTGGGACTCGCCCTCGACGCCCTCGGCGCGGCGACCGGCGAGAGCGGACTGGCCGACGCCGCCACGCGCTGCGCACAGCTCGCCGCCCGTTCCCTGGACACGGCTCCCGGCGCGACGGCCGCCGACAGCACACGCCGGGCCGGGCTGCTGTACGGCGGCGCGGGCACCGCCCTCCTCTTCATCCGCCTGTACGAACGCACCGGCGACACCGGACTGCTCGACCTCGCGGCCAAAGCGCTCCACAACGACCTGGACCGGTGCGTCCAGAGCGCGGGCGGCACACTCCAGGTGGACGAGGGCTGGCGCACCATGCCCTACCTCGGCGCGGGCAGCGTCGGCATCGGGATGGTCCTCGACGACTATCTCGCCCACCGCGGAGAGGAGCGGTTCGAGCGGGCTCGCGGCGACATCGTGCGGGCGGCCCAGGCCACCTTCTACGCGCAGCCCGGACTCTTCCGCGGTGCCGCAGGCATGGTGCTCCACCTCAGCCGTACGTCGGTCACCGGCCCCGGCACCGAACCGGCCGACATCGCGCGGCAGATGGGCACGCTCGCCTGGCACGCCCTGCCCTACCAGGGGCATCTCGCCTTCCCCGGAGAGCAGATGATGCGGCTCTCCATGGACCTCGCGACCGGCACCGCCGGTTGTCTGCTGGCAGTCGCCGCCGCCCACGCGGACGAACCCGCGCGACTGCCGTTCCTCCCGCCGCTGAAGAAGCGGCCCATGAACCGGCTCCTCCTGGAGTCGTGACCAGCACACCGTCCCCATAAAAGAGAGGCACTGTCATGAACCTTCTTGACCTGCAGTCGATGGAGACCCCGAAGGAAGAGGCCACGGGCGACGTCGCCACCGGCAGCCGGGCGAGCCTGCTGCTCTGCGGCGACAGCAGCCTGAGCATCACCACCTGTAACTGACACCACTGGTCGTCGGCAGGCCGATGACCTGGTGCGGCGCCGGACGGGCTTCCGAGCCCGTCCGGCGCTCCCGGCCGTCGGCCCCCACGCGTACCTCCCGCGCGACGCGCGCCCCAGCACCGGCCGCCGCCCGAACCGAGGGGACACCTTCTTGAAGTCGCCGCCCGTCCCGCAGGATCGTGAAGCGACAGCCGCCGGTCTCCTGCTGGGCGCCGCGCGCCACAGCGCGGGCCGCACCACGGCGGTCTTCCTCTGTTCCGCCGCCTCCGCCGCGGCGTCCCTCGCGCTGCCGGCCGTCCTCGGCCGCACACTCGACCTCCTGCTCCGGCGGAGCCCGGACGCCGACCCCTGGCTCCTCGCCTGCGCCGCCCTGATCGTCGCCGAGGTGCTGCTGGACGCGGCGGTGGCCCTGCTCGGCGGCACGGCTGGCGCCCGCTCCGCCGCCTGGCTCCGCACCCGGGCCACGGGCCGTCTGCTCGCCGCGTGGCCCGGCCACGCCTCCCGTTTCCCACCCGGCGACGTGGCCACCCGGCTCACGGCGAACGCCACCGAGGCATCCACCGCGCCCGTCTCCGCCGCGACGCTCGGGGCCTCGCTGCTCGCGCCCGGGGGAGCGGTCGTCGCGCTGTTCCTGATCGACCCGTGGACCGCTCTCACCTTCCTCGCGGGGCTCCCGCTGCTGGTACTGGTCCTGCGGGCCTTCGCCCGCGGCTCCTCCGACAGCGTCGCGAGCTACCAGCACGTCCAGGCCGACATCGCCACACGTCTGGTGGAGGCGCTGGCCGGGGCCCGTACGATCGCCGCCGCCGGCACCGAGGCACGCGACCGCGACCGCATCCTCGCCCCGCTGCCCGAACTGGCCGCGCAGGGCGGACGGATGTGGCGGATCCACGGCGCGGCCGTCGCACGCAGCGGTGTGCTCATGCCGCTGCTCACCGTCGCGGTCCTGGCGGTCGGCGGCATCAGGCTCGCGTCCGGGGACATGAGCGTCGGCGAACTGCTGGCCGCGAGCCGGTACGCGGCGCTCGCCGCCGGCGTCGGTACGGCCGCCGGCCTCCTCGGCTCCCTGATCCGCAGCCGCTCGGCGGCCCGCCGGGCGGCCGAACTGATGGCGCTGCCCCCCATGACGTACGGAGAGCGAACCCTGCCGCCCGAGGGGCGCGGGACGCTGGAGCTGCGCGGAGTGAGCGTGAAGCACGAGGACCGCACCGTCCTCGCCGGGGTGGACCTGACGATCCCCGGCGGCACGTCCGTGGCCGTGGTCGGCCGCTCGGGGGCGGGGAAGTCCACGCTGGCGGCGGTGGCCGGGCGGCTCACGGAACCGGACGGGGGGACCGTCCTGCTGGACGGCGTCCCGCTCGGCGCCCTCCGGCGGGACGAACTGCGCCGCGAGGTCGGTCATGCCTTCGAGCGCCCCGTCCTCTTCGGCGCCACGCTCGGCGAGGCACTGGCGGGCGGCTCGCCGATGCCCGGGGAACATGTCCGCGCGGCGGCACGCGCGGCGAGCGCGGACGCGTTCGTACGCCTCCTGCCGCAGGGCTACGCCACACCGCCGCACGCCGCGCCGCTGTCCGGGGGAGAGCTGCAACGACTCGGCCTGGCAAGGGCGTTCGCACGGGCCGGACGACTGCTGGTGCTCGACGACGCGACATCCAGCCTGGACACCGTGACGGAGCATCAGGTGGAGCGCGCGCTGGCGCGGGACGTCCGGCACGGCACCCGGCTGATCGTCGCCCACCGTCTCTCCTCGGCGGCCCGCTGCGACCTGGTGGTCTGGCTGGAGGACGGCCGGGTCCGGGCGACGGGCCCGCACGAGGAGCTGTGGCGCTCCCCGGAGTACCGCGCCCTGTTCGCCCCTCCGGACGCCGTACCGCCGCAGCCCGCGACTCCTCGACCCGCGTCTGCGCAACCGGCATTCACGCAACCGGCACCTGCGCGACCCGCACTTCCGGAACCCGCCGCCGAACGGGCCGACCGGTGAGCGCCGCCGCCGAGCCGCCGGCCACCGAAGCGTCCTCCGGCAGGGGGGCGCTGCGCCGTAACCTGCCGCCCGCCCGGCGGTTCCTGGCGGGCCGGAAGCGGGTCCTCGTCATACTCGGCGGGTGGTCGCTGCTGGAGTCCGCGCAGACGTTCCTCGGCGGGTACTGCCTCGCCCAGGCCCTCGACCGCGGCTTCCTCGCCGGACAGACGGGGACAGGCCTCCTCTGGCTCGCCGTCGCCGCCGCCTCGGTCCTCGGCGCCGGACCCCCGATGCGCGGCGTCTTCGCCCAACTCGCCGAGCTGACCGAACCGTTGCGGGACGCGCTCGTACGGCGCGCGGTCCGGCAGGCGCTGCGCCGGGCGGTCACCGATCCGGCCCGTACCGACGACCGCTCGGACACCGCCGCCGTCTCACGGCTCACCCACCAGACCGAGATCGTCCGTGACAGCTTCGCCGGACTCGTCCTCACCGTGAGGGCGTTCGTCTTCAACGCCGCCGGCGCGCTGATCGGCCTGCTGGCCCTCGCCCCCGAACTGCTCCTCGTCGTCCTGCCCCCGCTCGTCCTGGGCATCGCGCTCTTCCTGGCCACACTGCTCCCGATGGCCTCGGCCCAGCGCTCCTTCCTGGACGCCGACGAGGCCGTGGCCGAGGGCGTGGGCGCGGTGTCGGCCGGCCATCGTGACCTCGTGGCCTGCGGCGCGCAGACGGGCGCGGCGGAGCGTACGGGGCGGCTCGTCGACGCCGCCGAGCGGACGTCGCGCGTGCTGGCGCGCTGGGCCGCGCTGCGTACGGTGGCGCTCGGCGTCGCGGGCCAACTGCCCGTACTCCTCCTGCTCGTCGCCACTCCCTGGCTGCTGCGGCAGGGGGTGACGACCGGCGCACTGGCGGGGGCGCTCACCTATCTGCTCCAGGCGCTGCTTCCCGCGCTGCACAGCATGATGACCGCCCTCGGAGCGGCGGGTACGCGGCTGCTGGTCGTCGTCGACCGGTTCCAGGACGCCACCGCCCCTCCCGTGCCACCGAAGGCCCCGGACCGGGCCGCCGACGCCGGCCTCCCGCGAGGCCGGCGCCCCTCGCGCGCCGCCGTGCCGTCGGTCGAGGTCCGCGCCGTCACCCACGCCTACGGCCCCGACTCACCACCCGTGCTGGAACACCTGAGTCTCACCGTCAGGCGCGGCGAACACATCGCCGTCGTCGGCCCGAGCGGCATCGGCAAGTCGACCCTCGCGGGGGTCGTCTCCGGGCTCGTCGCCCCCGACGACGGAACGGTGCTGCTCGGCGGTGAACCGGTGGCCGGCCGGACCGCCCAGGACCTCGCGGACCGGCGCGTCCTGATCCCGCAGCAGGCGTACGTCTTCACCGGCAGCGTCCGCGAGAACCTCCTGCATCTGCGGCCGGACGCCACGAGCGGCGAACTGACGCACGCGGTGAGGACGTTGGGCGCCGGGCCACTCGTCCACCGGCTCGGCGGCCCGGACGCCGTGCTGGACCCCCGGGCCCTGTCCCACGGTGAGCGCCAACTCCTGGCCCTGTGCCGCGCGTACCTCTCCCGCGCGCCACTCGTGCTGCTCGACGAGGCCACCTGCCATCTGGACCCGGTCGCGGAGGCCCGCGCCGAACGCGCCTTCGCCGAGCGGGCCTTCGGCGACGGGGCCCGCGCCCGTGACGGCGCCCTGATCGTCGTGGCCCACCGGCTGTCGTCCGCGCGCCGGGCGGACCGCGTGCTCGTCCTGGACGGCACGACGCCGCGGTTCGGCACGCACGAGGAGCTGCTGACGAGTTCGGCGCTCTACCGCGACCTGTTCGGCCACTGGGAGCACCCGCCGCCGCCCGCCGGCCGCTGAACGGCCGAGCACGGGAGCACTGCCGGGCGGCCGGCCCCGGCTACAGCCATCCCGCGTCCTGGGAGATCCGTACGGCGTCCATGCGATTACGCGCCCCGACCTTGCGTATCGCGGAGGCCAGGTAGTTGCGTATCGTCCCGCTCGACAGATGCAGGGAGGTCGCGATGTCGCCGATGGGCGAACCCTGCGCCGCGAGCGCCAGAACGCTCAACTCCCTCGGCGTCAGGGGCAGTTTGGTCGCCTGGAGGAAATCGCAGGCCAGAGAGTCGTCGACATACCGCTCACCGCGCGCCACCCGGTGAATTCCCTCGATCAACCGGCTGGGGTCCCCGTCCCTGTTGACATACCCCAGCGCCCCCGCCTCGAATGCCTTCATCAATGCTCCGGGCTTTCTTTCCGACGTGAGCACCAATAACGCCCCCATACCGCCCTGCCCGTTGCCGGGCCCGGGCATTCCCGTGCGCGCCGGGTCTTCGAGACAGTCGATATCGGTCACCCATACATGCGGAGACGAACACAGCGCCTCCTGATGGACGGGGCGCCTGGGGGACGCCGACACCTGGAGCGTCTCCTCGCAGCGCAGCAGCGCCACGAGAGCTGAACGGAACAGTCCGAGCCTGTGTACGACTTGAACATGGATCATGCACGTCCCCCTGTAGATGGTGAGTCGCCGGTCGGCATCACATCCACTGCCCGTCCTGCGCCGACGGGAACTCCTTGCCGACCGGAAGCTGAGGCACTTTTCGGACTGCCGTGAGCCCCCGTCATGCGCTTGTGCTCCCCAGTACGCCCCCCAGATTTTATCCGGTCTCCGTCCCATCTCGGAAAAGCTGTCACATCCACCCGGCAGACGGAAAGAAAAAGAGACTTCCGGTCAATCGGCGATTGATTCAAGTCGAAATTAAGGACATGGCCAATCTTCGACGGCGACCTGCATATGCCCCCGGAAACGGTCCTGAGTGCAGCGGAAATTCATGTTCTCGCAGGTGAGGCGCAGAAAATTTCCCCGAGGCAACTGTTGGATCCCGGACGCCGGCCCGGTGCTCCGCCGGAGCTCACCGATGGGGGTGCGGTCGGGACTCGTCCGCCGGTTCCGGCCGCTGCTCGGGCAGAGCGGGTGCCGGCGTCGCGCGGGGGGTGTTGACGGCGGGGGCGAGAAAGATCGCCACGGCGACGAGGACGAGGACAACGGTCATCGCGGCGCGCAGCCCGTAATGGTCGCCGAGGAAGCCCAGACCGGGCGGCCCCACGAGGAACGCGATGTACCCGATCGTCGCCACCAGGCTGACGCGGCTCGCCGAGTCCGGCCCGGAATCGCCGGCCGCGGAGAGCGCGAGGGGGAAACCGAGCGCGGCGCCGAGCCCCCACAGGAACACCGCCGCCCCGGCGAGCAGGGGGGCGTCGGCGAAGATGACGACGGCCAGTCCGAGGGCGGCGGAGAGGGCGCTGGCCCGGACTACGGCAGCACGGCCGAAGCGGTCGATGAAGTAGCCGCCGCTGAAGCGGCCGATCGCCATGGCGGCGGCGAAGCCCGCGTAGACGGCGGACCCCAGGGCGGGGTCCATGTCGTGCCCGTCGACCATCAGCAGCGGCAGCCAGTCGTTGGCGGCGCCCTCGGCCAGGGCCATGGTCAGGACGATGCCGCCGATCAGGATCAGACGCCGGTCCTTCCAGACCGCCGGCCGCTTCCCCGGCTGCCCGGCCTCGACGGGCTCCGCGCCGTGCCGGGCACTGCCGGTCCCGGTGGGAATGGCCCGGTAGGCGTAGGCGAAGAGAGCCGCGGTCACGAGGGCGACCGCGCCGAGATGCCACACCACGGGGACGGTGGCCGCGGTGCACACGATGCCCGCACAGGCGCCGATCACCGTGCCGAGGCTGAAGTAGCCGTGCATCGCGGGCAGCACGGTGAGCCGGGTGATGCGCTCGACCTCCGCGCCGTCGACGTTGAGGGCGACCTCGCCGCCGCCCATGCCGGCGCCGAAGAGGAACAGGCCGACGGTCACGACGGGCGCCGACGAGACGTCGGTCCCGGCGCCGATCACGAGCACGCTCAGCACGATCAGGGCGGTCCCGACGCCGATGACGGGCCGGGCTCCGAAGCGGGCGACCAGGGGGCCGGAGCTGAGGATGCCGAGCATGGAACCGACGGACAGCCCGAACAGGATGAGACCCATCGCGCTGGTGGAGGCACCCAGCTGATCCCTCACGTCCGGGGTCCGGGTGACCCACGAGGACATCGAGAGCCCGGGTATCAGGAAGAAGACGAAGAGTGCTCTCCGGCGTCGGCGTACCGCGATATCGATCATTGAGACAGGCCCTTTCTGCGCCTGTCATAGTACGGCGGGCCTCGTCGGCGCCGGTCGGGGGGCTCGGCGCACGGTGCGGGCGCCGAGCGTGTGACCAGGG
>NZ_JAAPBF010000112.1 GCF_022695985.1 Streptomyces sp. NP-1717
TCCGGTTCGCCCCACTTAGAGTCGGATCCGGTGAACGACGGCGTTCCCTGTCCGAGGGCGCGCATCACCCCGTTCCACCACCCCACACCTATGACTGATTCACCGGGCACGCCGCCGACGACCACGAAGAGTGCCGCCGCCCCCGACGGGGACCGCGGCAACGGAATCGCGCTGGCCATCATCGCCTCCTGCCAGCTGATGGTGGTCCTCGACATCACCATCGTGAACATCGCGCTCCCGCACATCCAGAGCGCGCTCGACTTCTCGACACAGAACCTGTCGTGGGTGGTCAACGCCTACACCCTCACCTTCGGCGGTCTGCTGCTGCTCGGCGGCCGTCTCGGCGATGTCCTGGGACGGCGCAGGGTCTTCATGTTCGGTGTGGCGCTCTTCGCGCTCGCCTCCCTGCTCTGCGGTTTCGCGCAGGAGTCGTGGCAGCTGCTGGCCGCCCGCGCCATCCAGGGCGTCGGCGGCGCGATCGCCTCCCCGACATCGCTGTCGCTGATCACCACGACGTTCCGTGAAGGGCCCGCGCGCAACAGGGCGTTCGGCGTGTTCGCGGCGGTCTCGGCGGGCGGCAGCGCGATCGGGCTGCTGGCCGGCGGCATCCTGGTGGAGTGGCTGGACTGGCGGTGGATCTTCTTCGTCAACGCGCCGATCGGGCTGGTGATCATCGCCCTGACGCCCCGCTTCATCAAGGAGTCCGAACCGCGCCCCGGTCACTTCGACGTCGTCGGCGCACTCACCGCGACACTGGGCATGGTGTGTCTGGTCTACGGCTTCATCCGGGCCTCCGAGGAGGGCTGGACCAACGGCCTGACGCTCGGGTCCTTCGGCGCCGCCGTGGTGCTCCTGGCCCTCTTCATCGTCATCGAGCGCAATTCGCGGCAGCCGATCACGCCGCTGTGGATGTTCCGTGACCGCAACCGCGCGGGTGTCTACGGGATGATGCTGAGCCTGGCCGCGGCACTGTTCGGCATGTTCTTCTTCCTGACGCTCTTCGTGCAGGAGGTCCTCAACTTCAGCCCGCTCCGGGCCGGTCTCGCCTTTCTCCCGGTGAGTGTGATCATCGCCATCGGTTCGGGCATCGCCTCGCAGCTGCTGCCGCGCTGGGGTCCGAAGCCGTTCATGGTGTCCGGCGCGCTCCTGGCCACCGGGGGTCTCGCGTGGCTGACGCTGACGGACGTGAACAGCACCTATCTGGGCAGCGTGCTCGGGCCGATGCTGATCTTCGGCCTCGGTATGGGCTTCCAGTTCGTGTCGCTGACCCTGATGGCGCTCTCGGGTGTCGAGCAGGAGGAGGCCGGCGCGGCCTCCGGAGTCTTCAACGCGACGCAGCAGGTGGGCGGTTCGCTGGGGCTGTCCATCCTGGTGACGGTGTTCGGCACCGCCAGCAAGGACGAGGCGAAGAGCCAGGTCCCGGACTTCCTGGCGCACGCGACGCCGGCCCAGAAGGCGATGTTCCAGAAGACGGGTTCACTGCCGAAACCGTGGAGCGACGAGGTGCTGGCCCACGGTGTCTCGAACGCGTTCATCGTGGCGGCGGTGTTCGCCGCCGTGTCGGCCGTGATCGCGCTGTTCGTGATCCAGGTACGGGAATCGGACCGCGAACGCCTCCAGGGCGGCATGCCCACGCCGGGCGGCTGATCCCCCGTAACGCTCAGGCGGTGGTGGAGATCAGCCCCAGGGCGAGGATCAGCGCCGTGCCGGCGGTCCTGCGGGTCACCGCGGTCCGCGCGGGCGGATAGGCGCGCGGCACACCCTCGACCAGCATGATCAGGTACAGGTAGCAGCGGTAGAGCGCCATGCGCAGCCGAGCGGAGTGGTCGAAACCGGCGTCCCCGCCACCCGCCCGGTAGCCGGCGAGCAGCGCCGGGTCGTCCTCGGGTTCACCGAACAGATTGAGCGAAGCGAACTCCGCCAGCGGATCGCCCCAGAACATCCGCTCACCGTCGATGACCCCACCGATCCGCCGCTCCCCCGCCTCACCCGTCAGCAGGACGTTGCCCTGCCACAGATCGAAGTGCACGAGCGCGGGCACGGTGACCTCGTCCAGCGCAGGTACGGCGGCCCGTATCAACTCCCGCACGCGCTCCCCGGACACCGGCAACTTGGCTCCGAACCGCTCGGCGTCCGCGAGGACCGCCTCCAGCATCGCGGTGAACGCCTCCCGCCAACTCCCGGCCGTGGCAACGGCCTCGGACGGATACCCGAAGCGCGTACCGGAGACGGTGTGCAACTGGGCGACGTACGAGCCGAGTTCACCCCGCAGCCGCTCGTACTCCGCGTCCCCGATCCCGTTCGCCAGGGCGGACCACGGCTCCCCCGGCACCTCCGTCATCAGCAGCGAGTCCCCCGCGAGCCGCACCACCTCGGGCACGGGCACCGGCACGCCCTCGGCCGACCGGTAGAACTCACCCTCGTTGAGCAGCAGTTCACTCTCGTACGTCAGACGCGGCGCCCCGTCCTCCGGCAGCAGCTTCAGAACCAGCCGCCCGCCGTCGTCCAGCCGCACCCGGTAGAGAGAGTTGTACGTGCCCCCGCCCAACGCCTCGAATCCGTCAACGCCCGCCCGCGCTCCGGCGTCTCGAAGGATCGCGGCAAGCCGGGACGCGGTCAGCGCGGACATGTACGGACCCTTCCGATTCGGCCCTAGAAGAACTCTCCACCGGCCAGGATTGCTTCGACTGCCTGCACCGCTTGTGCCGTGGCCGAGCGTACGTCTTCCGAGGGGTCGTGGACGGCTACCTCTCGCAGAGTGGGGAGAGTGAGCGGATCAGCCGGCCACCCCCAGGCCAGCATCCACACGGCGCCGCGCCTGACAGCCTCACTCTCGTCGTGGCGGGCGCCGTCGTGCAGAGCGTCGCGTGCTTCGTCTGTCGCTTCCGCCGCCCAGAGCCGGAGTGCCTCAAGTCTCAGCTGGGGATTTTGGTCTTCGGCGGCGCGATCGTGGATCAGCGCCCGGGTATCCGGCTGGTCGGGCGAGTGCTCGGCCAAGAGCACCAAGGCGGAGGCGCGAGGGTCCTCACCGGGATCAGCGACAGCACGCTCACGAATCAACGCACCAATCCCCGGATCCTCCGACCAATGCTCACCCAACAACTCCAAAGCGGTGGAACGAGGGTCCTCACCGGGATCAGCGACAGCACGCTCACGAATCAACGCACCAATCCCCGGATCCTCCGACCAGCGCTCACCCAACAACTCCAAAGCGGTGTAGCGGGGAGTCTGGTCCGGGTCCTTGACGGCACGCTCACGAATCAACGCACCAATCCCCGGATCCTCCGACCAATGGTCGGCAAGCAGCCCCAAGGCGATGTAGCGGGGAGTCTCGTCCGGGTCCTTGACGGCACGCTCACGAATCAACGCACCAATCCCCGGATCCTCCGACCAGTGACGAGCCAGCAGCCCCAAGCTCCTGTGACGGGGCATCTCGTGAGGGTCAGCGATGGCACGCTCACGAATCAACGCACCGATCCCCGGATCCTCCGACCAGCGCTCGCTCAGCAACATCAGAGCAGTCGAACGAGGGTATGCCTCGGCGTCGGTGGTGGCACGGTCGCGAATCAACGCAACGATCCCCGGATCCTCCGACCAGTACTCCCCCAGCAACCTCAGAGCAGTCGAACGAGGGCCCCCGTGAGAGTCCGTGGCGGCACGCTCGCAGATCAGGGCCCGGGTCTCCGGCTCAGCCGACCAGTGCTGCGCCAACACCTCCAGGGCAGTGGCGCGAGGGTCCTCATCGGAGTCGGTGGTGGCACGGTCACGAATCAACGCAACGATCCCCGGATCCTCCGACCAGTACTCCCCCAGCAACCTCAGGGCAGTGGCGCGAGGGTATGCCTCGGGGTCGGCGGTGGCACGGTCACGAATCAACGCAACGATCCCCGGATCCTCCGACCAGTACTCCCCCAGCAACCTCAGAGCAGTCGAACGAGGGCTCCCGTGAGGGTCCGTAGTAGCACGCTCGCAGATCAGGACCCGGGTCTCCGGCTCTGCCGACCAGTGCTGCCCCAACAGGTTCAGGGCTTGAACGCGTACGAAGGACTCCGGCGCGAATCTCGCGAGCAGCATGAGGGTTGTAGGAGACCTGTAGAGAGCGCCGGCCACTCTCATGGGCCAGTTGCGGCTCTGCTGGAACTGGCCGGACGCGTGGAACCAGCGCAAGTAGGGCCGGCGCCCGCTCCAGTACTCACTGAAGGTGGTCAGGGCCGGCAGCGCGGCACCGAGTGCACTGTCCGCTCGATACGACGGAAGTACGCTGACTGCTTGGATGAGGGCGTCCACGACAGCGTGGCTCTGCTTGGCAAGGGGGCCGATCTTGCGCACTTCGGCCAGAGCGCGTATCGCCAGCGCCAGCATGCTTTTGTCACCGGTGGGCGACTCACGGTGGAGTTGGAGGAGGCAATCGATCGCCGGGCCGGCGTCCCGATCACTCAGCTGGCCGATCACCAGGAGCAGGACCTCATGCCAAGAGGGGTCTGCCGCACGGGCCTTGAAGATCTCGTCGATGAGCTGATCCCGGCTCCATTCGCGGTCTTCCTTGTACCGATGGGCGATGTCGGCGGCGGCGAGGTATTCGAGGAATGCGCGGTGAACGAATCCGTAGACCTCGCCGCCATAGCGGCTGAGGATGAAGTTCCTTGTCCGGAGCCGCTCCACCATGGCGCGTGCCGCCGCTTTGGCCTGCATCGGGGGAAGTTCGTAGTTCCGCAGGTAGTCGCGGAGGACGGTCTCCAGTTCCCAGCCGTGGATGTGGTTGCCGGCGATGCCGCTGCTGCCGTTCTGCATGGAGCGCGCCAACAGGCGGAGCAATTCGTGGAGTTCTTCGGGGTCAAGGACTTCCCAGGCTTCCGAGCCGGGTTGTCCCTTGAGGTGCTTGACGTCCTGGTCCAGGTGCGCGACGAGGACCGTCACCGCGTGCCGGTACACACCCTGACGGTCTCGTGGCAGGGTCTGGCGGCGTCCGATGATGGCCAGGATCGTCAGGAGCAGCGGGTTGCCCGCCAGTTCACGTACAGGCCGGGAGTGGGATACGGCGTCGGTGACCCGTCGTACCAGCTGGGCGGCCTGGGTTCTGTCGTTGGGGCAGGCGGTGGCATACCAGAGCCGGGCGAACTCGGCGATCTGCTGCTCGGTCAGGTCTTGCAGCATGTGGTGCTTGAAGTCCGCGCCGTCCAGGGTCGCCCGCTGGTAACCGATGACGCGTGAGGTGACGACTACGCGGGTGTCCGGGTAACGGTCGGTGAAGGCGGCGATGCGCCGTGCGGTCTCCGCTCGTACGCGCGGATCGAACAGTTCGTCCAGACCGTCGAAGACGACCAACGCCTTTCCGCACCGAAGGCGCTCCTTCAGCACGCCGGCCGGGACCGACATTCCCTCAGTGGCGTGCAGATGCTCCAGGAAGTCTTCGAACGTTCGCTCGCGCCAGCGCTCCTCCGCGTAGAGGCGGAGTTCGATGACCTGCGGCAGCCACCCCTTCAGGGCGGCCAAGGGGCCTTGTGGCTCCGCGCCGGTCAGGGTCAGTGCGAGATAGCGGGCAAGGGTGGACTTCCCCGCCCCTGGGTCCCCCAGGAGCACCACTCGCCTGACGTGCGGGTCGGCAACGACCTCCAGTACGTCCACGGGCGGGCGCTGACGGTATGCCTCGTGTATCCGTTGGAGCCGGGCTGGATCGGTCCCCGGTGGAAGGTCGCCGCTCTCCGGCAACTCGCCTTGTTCCACCAGCCGCTTCATCAGCTCGCGGGGCAACTCGACCTGCGGCGGGTCCGCCCGCACCCAAGGAGCGACGAAGACCTCGCGCAACTCCACCGCCGGATGCTCGTTCTGCTCCGACAGCGGCGTCAGGACCTCCAGGTCCAGCCGCCCGTAGCTCGTGCGGACCCGACCCGCGTACGCTTCCACCGCCGCCTGCGCCTCTTCCGGCGTGATCTCGGCCGGTTCCGGCGCATGTACGTGCAGCTCACCGATCACACCGCTGTTGGCCACGCCACCGTTCGTTGCCCGCGCGTCCCCGGTACCCGCGGCCTGAACGGTCGGCTTCTTCCCCAACACCACTGCCCGAGCTCCCTAGTTGAGCTGGATACCGCTGTTCGCCCCGCTGCCGTCACCGTCCGCCTCGGCGTCACCGGTGTCCGTGGCACTCGCCTGGACCGGACCGCCCGGACCGGTTCGCGTGATTCCGGTGTTGGACGTGCCGCCGCGCCGCACCGTGTTCTTGCCGGTCCGTGTGACACGGAAGCTGCTCGGCTGCTGTTCCGCGCCGCCGATGAGAGCGAAGACGAGTCCGACGACGCCCACAGACGCTCCTACGACACTGGCGACCCCATCCGCCGTCCCGAGGTCCACCACCACCCAGACCACGACCATCGCCACGATCAACGCGCACGAACCAACGATCAGCGCTGTTCTCTGCCATCCCCGCATGGGCGAATTCTTACCCAATACACGCCGTATGTCTGGCTGTTGAGGGACTACCACCCACGCAGTGCGTCCAGCACCCGTTCGAGAAGTACGGCGTCGGCCAGCTCCTCGGCGGCGGCCTCCGGGGACAGGAGCGGGGCGGGAGCGGGCAACGGCAGTTCCGCCCAGACCACTTTGCCGCCTGCCCGTGGCCGACAGACACCCCACCGTGTCGTCAGCGCTTCCACAAGAAGCAGACCGCGCCCTCCTTCGGCATCCGCCTCCAGATGCCTCACCTCGGGGACGCCCGGCGCGTCGTCCCACACCTCGACATACAGGCTCGGCCCGGCGATCCGAAGCTGTAGGGCCACCAGCCCCGTCGCACGGACGGCGTTCGTGACCAGTTCGGACGCCACCAGCAGTGCGTCGTCCATGACGCATGCCGCTTCCCATGAACGCAGCGTGGCCACCGCGAAATCCCTCGCACGGCACACGGCCTCGGGTACGGCCACAAGTACGAGCCGGTCCCCGGCGCACTGGCGCGACACGGCGCTACGCCCCGGCCACGAGAGACGTGTCCAGCGCGTACACACGTGCCTCGACGCCGAATTCGAACCGATCGAGCAGGGCGTCGCGCAGCCGGCCGCTCTCGCCGAGGTGGGAGAGCGACGGCACCACCACCAGGCGCGCACCGGTGTAACTCAGGGCCTCGACCATCTCGTTGAAGGCGTCGAGTGCTCCACAGACGAACTCGTGGTAAATCGCGACGAGTTGAAATCCACGCTCCTCGGCGAAGCACTTCATGTCGCGCTCCTGCGCGTACGCCGCACGTTCCGCCGCGTCCGAGAGGACGCGCAGATATCCGTAGGCCATGCGTGAAGCTTCTGTCCGGGAGTTCATGACGTTCTCCTCCGGTGAGGGCGTGCCCGTCGGGGTGGGCGCATCGGCGCGACGCATCCCGCGAGAGCCCAGGCAGCCGCAGCACCCGGGCCCATTTCGGTAACCGTTGGTCATGGGATGACCACTGCGAGTACTATGCGCAGTGCGGTGCTCGAAGTGTCAAGTCACCACTTCCAGGAGTCGCAGTAGAACTTGGTCGCCACCATGTTCGAACGGCACACTTGGCCTGCGTAAATAAGTGAGGGAGGCGCATCCGCGTGCCTATCAACAGCAACCCGACGATCCGTCAGAGGCGCTTGGCACGGCTGCTTCGCGAGCTGCGGACGGCTGCGGGCCTGACGCATGCGGACGCGTGCCAGGTACTCGAATCAGCCTCGTCCAAACTGGGCCGGATCGAGAACGCCCAGTCCAACATCCGACTCCCGGACCTGCGGGCCCTGTTGGACGCGTACGGCGTCACCGATCCGGCCGAGCGGCGCGAGATCGAGCTCCTGTCACGTGAGTCCAAGAAGAAGGGCTGGTGGTCGCGGTACGCCCAGACCGTCGATTCCGCCTATGCCGCGTACGTCGCCGTCGAGTGGGACGCGACCAAGCTCTACAACGTGCAGACCAGTCTGATTCCCGGCCTGCTGCAAATCCCCGAGTACACCCGCGCGGTGATCGAATTGCAGATCCCTGACGCTACGGATGAGCAGATGGAGACACTGCTCGACGTACGGAGCGAACGTCGGGGCATCCTCAGCCGTGAGGATCCCCTCCAGCTGTGGGTGATCATCGCGGAAAGTGCGCTGCATCATCGCGTCGGCGGCGCCACCACGATGAAGTCCCAGCTGGAGAGCCTGGTCGAGGCCAGTCACGAGCCGCACATCCAGCTCCAAGTGCTGCCGCGTGAAGACCCCATGAACGCCTGCCTGTTCGGCCCGTTCGTCATCATGGGTTTCCCGACATCGGCAGAGACCGACATCATCTACACCGAGTCGCCCACGAGTACGGTGTACTACGAAGAGGCAGCCGACGTGGAGACGTACACAACGCTGTTCAGGCGGCTCAACGTAGCCGCCGCGAACGCCAGTCAGTCGCGGAAGCTCATCAAGGACGCAATAAGGGAAATGGAATAGACGATGAAGCCGTACAGGGGGGCTGCTCCGGCAGCGGGACTGTCATGGATAAGGTCCTCGCACTCCGGCGCCAATGGAGACTGCGTGGAAGTCGCCGCCCTGCCCGACGGCAGCCGCCTCCTGCGCGACAGCAAGCGGCCCCACAGCCCCGCCATCGCGCTCGGGGCGGGGCTGTTCGACGCCTTCGTGCGCTCCGTCACCACCGGTGGGTTCGCCGCGCGGTAGCCATCGGTGATGGCCTACACCCCCGCCAGCACCTTCCGCAGCACCTCCGCGAACTCCCCCGGCGCCTCGATGAACCCGCCGTGCCCGCCCGGGAATTCGGCCGGACGGGAGCCGAGGCGGTCGGCCAGTTCCATCGAGGTGCGGTACGTCACAAGCCCGCCGGACGTCGCGCCGACGCCGATCACGACGCGGGCCGGGCCGGCCTTCAGCGCCTCGATGTCGGGCAGGTAGCGGGCGGTGCCCCGCAGTTCGTGGCCGAGGAAGCGCGCCCCGTCCGCCATGTCCTGGGCGGAGGGCTCGGCGGGCGGCTCGGCCGGGGCGCCGGATTCGGCGCCGGTGTCCAGTCCGGCGAAGACCATGAACTTCGCGAACGCCGGCCCGGGGCCCTCCCGGTGGAACGTCCCGACGATGTCGTCCGTCTCCGCGAGCCGCTCGTCCGCGTCGGGCAGCAGCCCCAGCACGGGCGGTTCGTGCGCGACGAGGGTCCGCACCCGCGCCGGGTGCCGTACGGCCAGCGCGAGGCCGGTCACGGCGCCGCCGCTGCTGCCGAAGACATCGGCCGTCCCGGCGCCGAGGTCGTCCAGGATCGCGGCGAGGTCGTCGGCCCGCAGTTCGGGGGTGGAGTCCTGGGCGGGGTCGTCCAGCGTGCTGCCGGAGATGCCCCGGGGGTCGTGGGTGACGACGGTGTACCCGTCGGCGAGCGCGTCGGCCAGCGGCGCGAAGTGCGCGGCGCTCATGGGCGCGCCCGTGACGACCAGCACGGGGCCGGAGCCCCGTACTTCGTAGTGCAGGTGCGCGCCGGGGACGTCGAGTGTGCGGGTGGTGACCATGGTGGTGCCGTCCTTGCGTAGAACCTCGCGGGGGTCACTTTCGGTCGGTGACGTAGGTATGACGCCCGGACGGGCCGAAACTCATCGGTCGGACCCCGGGAATGGCCGGGGCCGTCCGGTGGTCGAGACCGGGCCCCGGCCGCCGGGTCCCGGCGGCTACTCCCCGGCGAACGCCCTCCGCAGTCCCATGTTGGACGTCAGGATCCCGCCGTCCACCGGCAGCGACACCCCCGTGATCCAGGCCGCGTCCGACGACGCCAGGAACGCCACCGCCGACGCGATGTCGTCCGGCCGCCCCACCCTGCCCATCGGATAGTGCGGCGCCGCGCGTTCCAGGACGTTCTCGCGGCCCTGCCAGGCGTCCGTGTGGATCGTGCCGGGCACGACGATGTTGACGCGGACGCCGCGCGGTGCCGCGTGGCCCGCCAGGGTGCGGGTCAGGCTCGCGAGGCCCGCCTTGGCCGCGCTGTAGGCGTGGTTGCCGAAGTTCTGCTCGCCGTTGACCGAGCCGATGTTCACGATCGCGCCGCGCCCCGACTCCGCCAGGTGCGGCAGCGCCGCCCGCGCGCAGCGGAAGGCCCCGGTCAGGGTGAGATCGAGGTCACGGGCCCAGTGTTCGTCCGGTTCGTCCTCGAAGAGCGGCGCGTCCGGTGTGCAGGAGTACGCGTTGTTGACCAGGACGTCGAGCGAGCCGAACCGCTCGACCGCGTACGCCACGGCCGCCTCGACCGACGCGCGGTCGCCCACGTCGCACGCCAGCGACGAAGCCCCGTCGATCAACTCGGCCGCCCGCGCGGCCCGTTCACCGTCCACGTCCGTGATCAGGACCCGCGCGCCCTCGGCGGCCAGCCGCCGGGATATCGCCTCGCCGATGCCGCGCCCGGCCGCGGTGACCAGCACACCGTGATTCTCGAATCGCCTCATACGACGATCATGCGGCCGACCTGACGGCGCGCACCAGGGCCTGGGCCCGGGGGTCCGCGGTCACTCCCTTCCGCATCCCGTTGGTGACGTAGCCGAAGGCGATGCCCGACTCGGGGTCGGCGAAGCCGAGCGAGCCGCCGCTCCCCGGGTGTCCGAAGGAGCCGGGGCCCAGCAGCGGCGCGCCCGCGCCGTGCAGCATGAAGCCGAGGCCGAAGCGGGTGCCGACGACCAGCACCCGGTCGGGGCCGGCCGATTCCTCGGTGCGGGCGAGGGTCAGCGTCGCGGGGGCGAACAGCCGCTCGCCGCCCCGGTAGCCGGGGCCGGGGCCGTCGACCGGGCCGATCATCGCCGCGTAACAGCGCGCCAGCGCACGCGCGGTGGAGATGCCGCCGCTCGCGGGCATCTCGGCGGCGCGGTAGGCGGCGCTGTTGAGGTCCGGCAGCGGATCGATCGCGCCGAACGCCCGCCGGGTGAGCGATTCCGGGTCCTTGTACGCCTCGGCGACCGAGCGCTTCACCCGCAGCCGCAGCTCACCACCGGCACCGGCGGGCTCCTCGATGCGGCCGATCCGGCCCACCCGGTGCGCCTCTTCGGGGGGCAGCCCGATCCAGAAGTCCAGGCCGAGGGGTCGGGCGATCTCGTCGGCGATCCAGCGGCCGACGGAGCGCCCGGTGACGCGTCTCACCAGCTCGGCGACGAGCCAGCCGTAGGTGTAGGCGTGGTAGCCGTGGTCGGTGCCCGGCTCCCAGACGGGCCGCTGCGCGGCGAGGGCGTGGGCGCCCGACTCGCCGTCGAGCGCTTCGGCGGGGCCGAGCGGCCGGTCGAGCACGGGTACGCCCGCGCGGTGCGACAACAGGTGCCGTACGAGCACCCGTTCCTTGCCGGCCGCCTTGAACTCGGGCCAGTACGTGCCCACCGGAGCGTCCAGGTCGATGCGCCCGCGCTGGTGCAGCAGCAGCGGTACGGCGGCGGCGACGCCCTTCGTGGCGGAGTGGACGATCTGCGCGGTGTCCACGGCCCACGGCTCCGTGCCGTCGACATCGCGCGTGCCGGCCCACAGGTCGACGACCTTGTGCCCGTCGCGGTACACGGCGACGGCGGCGCCCCGCTCGCCGCGTTCCCGGAAGTTGCGTACGAAGGCGTCCTTGACGGGTTCGAAGCCCGCGGCCACCGTGCCCTGGACGTCAGCGACGCCTACGATCCCGCTCATCCCTCCATGGTGCACGGTCCGTGGCGCCGGCAGAGCCACCGGGGGCTACCGCCCCACGACCGACTTCGGGTCGAAACCGAACGGCAACTCCAGCCGGTGCGCGCCCATCAACTCCGCGTCGCCGAGCAGGTCGCGCGTCGGCCCGTCCGCCGCGATGACGCCCTCGCTGAGGATCACCGCGCGCGGGCACAGCTCCAGCGCGTACGGCAGGTCGTGGGTGACCATCAGGACGGTGACGTCCAACGCCCGCAGGATGTCGGCGAGTTCACGGCGGGACGCCGGATCGAGGTTGGACGAGGGCTCGTCGAGTACGAGGATCTCCGGCTCCATCGCCAGGACCGTCGCGACGGCGACCCGGCGGCGCTGGCCGAAGGAGAGGTGGTGCGGCGGCCGGTCCGCGTAGCCGGCCATGCCGACTTTGGTGAGCGCGGCGGCGACCCTGGCCTCCAGTTCGGGACCGCGCAGTCCGGACGTGGCGGGGCCGAAGGCGACGTCCTCGCGCACCGTGGGCATGAACAGCTGGTCGTCGGGGTCCTGGAAGACGATGCCGACGCGGCGGCGTATCTCGGCGAGGTGCTTCTTTGCGACGGGCAGCCCGGCAACGGTGACGGACCCGGCGCCCGCCGTGTGGATGCCGTTGAGGTGCAGGACGAGGGTGGTCTTCCCGGCGCCGTTGGGCCCGAGCAGGGCGACGCGCTCGCCGCGCGCGACGGTCAGGTCGACGCCGAAGAGGGCCTGGTGGCCGTCGGGGTACGCGTAGGCGAGCCCGCTTACCTCCAGAGAGGGCGGCGGCTGCGGCTGTTCCTGCGACTGCGTGCTCATAGCGTCCAGCCAAGCAGACAGACCACGAGCGCCGAGAGCGGGAGCGCGGCGGCGGACGTCCACTGCGCGCGGGACGCCGTCATCTCGTCGATGACGGGCATCGTGCCCGTGTAGCCGCGGCTCATCATCGCCAGGTGCACCCGCTCGCCGCGTTCGTAGGAGCGGATGAACAGCGCTCCGGCGGATTTGCCGAGCACACCCCAGTGCCGTACGCCGCGCGCCTCGAACCCGCGTGAGCGGCGGGCGATCGACATCCGGCGCAGCTCGTCGGTGATCACGTCGCCGTAGCGGATCATGAACGTCGCGATCTGGACGAGCATCGGCGGGAGCCTGAGCCGTTGCAGCCCCAGCAGCAGGGCGCGCAGTTCGGTGGTGGAGGCGAGGAGTACGGAGGCGGCGACGCCCAGCGTGCCCTTGGCCAGCACGTTCCAGGCGCCCCACAGCCCGGGGACGCTCAACGACAGGCCGAGGAACCGGACTTGGTCGCCGGGCACCACGAACGGCATGAGGAGGGCGAAGGCCACGAACGGGACCTCGATCAGCATCCGGCGCAGCAGGAACCCGGCCGGGACGCGGGCGAGCGCGGCGACGGCGGCGAGCAGCACCGCGTACAGGGCGAAGGCCCACACGGCCTCGCGCGGGGTGGAGACCACGACGAGCACGAAGCACAGGACGGCGGCGAGTTTGCAGTGCGGCGGCAGCGCGTGGACCGGCGAGTTCCCCTGCCGGTAGAGCTTGTGGGCGTGGCCCGCCCCCATGTCAGGCCCGCTCGGCGGTGGACGGGGCGGACGTGCTCCGCGTCGTACGGCGGCGGTGGACCACGTAGAAGATCCCGCTGCCGACGACGACCGTGGCGCCGACACCGATGACGCCCGCGAGACCGCCGGAGAGCCGGGCGTTGGAGATGTCCCCGACGCCGTAGTCGGCGAGGGGCGAGTCGGCGGCGGCGTGCTCCTCGACCTTCTTGTCGAAGCCCTTGTCGGCGGCGACCTTCTCCAGGCCGTCGGGGCTGGCTGAGGCGTAGAAGGAGACGACGCCGGCCAGCAGGAGGGCCGTGCCGAGGCCGGCCGCCAGGAGCCCGCGCGGCGAGCGCGAGGCGCCCGGCGCGGCCGTGGGTACGGCGGCGGGCGCGGGCGCGTCGACCAGTTCGCCGTTCACCCGCAGCTTGAGCGGCGCGGCGAGCCCGCGCGCCCCGTGGACCAGGTCCGGGCGTACGGCGATGACAGCGCCCACCGTCAGCGCCGTGATGGCCGCCTCGCCGATGCCGATGAGGACGTGCACGCCGACCATCGCGGTGAGCATCTTGCCGATCGGTACGTCGGTGGTCCCGCCGATCGCGTAGAGCAGGGTGAAGGCCGCGGCGGAGGCCGGCACGGAGACCAGCGCGGCGACGAACGCGGACCCGGTCACCGAATGGCGCCCTCGCGGCAGGACCCGGAGCAGGGCCCGGAAGATCCCGTACGAGACGAGCACCGTCACGACGCCCATGACCGTGATGTTCACGCCGAGCGCGGTGAGTCCGCCGTCGGCGAAGAGGATGCCCTGCATGAGCAGGACGACGGCGATGCAGAGGACCCCGGTGAAGGGGCCGACGAGTATCGCCGCCAGCGCCCCGCCGAGCAGATGCCCGCTGGTGCCTGCGGCGACGGGGAAGTTCAGCATCTGTACGGCGAAGACGAAGGCCGCGACGAGGCCCGCGAGGGGCGCGGTGCGCTCCGCTCCGTGACCCTCGGCGAGGGGTCCGTCGCCCAGCTCGCGGCGGGCGCCGCGGAGGCTGACCGCCACGGCCCCGGCGGCGACGACGCCGGCGGCGGCCGACACCGGCAGGTTGATCATTCCGTCGGGGACATGCATGGGCGGGCTCCGCTTCCGGCAGGCGTGGTGAACCGCTCGAAGTGAACCGTTCGACTAGATAGTCCTCTCTTGCGAACGAGTTGCAAGAGCGCCGCCCATGCGAATCGGCGTACGGACACCGAACGGCACGGAAAGTTTGTGGATTCCGGCACACTCGGCGTTAAATGTCTGACAAAAGATATCTTGTGCTGTAAAGCACCTCATACCGCACCGCATATCGCGTCGAAGACCGCCGCAGAGGAGCGAAGCGATGCCAGCCGTCGTCGAGCAGCCCGCCAAGGTCCGCCTCATCACGGACGCCCCCCACCACGGATGCCTCTCGGTCACCCTCCGCTACGACAGCGCCGACCCTCTGGCCGTACGCGTCGCCTTCCCCGCCGAGGTGTCGCGCGACGACGACGAGGTGGTGTGGGCCTTCGCCCGCGAGCTACTCGAAGCGGGCCTGCGTACGCCGTCCGGCGACGGCGACGTACGCGTCTGGCCCTGCGGCCGGGCGCAGACGATGCTCGAATTCCACTCACCGGACGGCGTGGCACTGATCCAGTTCGACACCGCCGCGCTGCGCCGGTTCCTGCGCCTGACACACCAGACGGTCCCGGCCGGCGAGGAGCGCTACCCTCTGCGCGCCAAGCGCGGCCTGGACCGCCTGCTGCACAACTCCTAGATCACGTCACCCGGGGTCTCCCCGGGTGCGCCTCAGACCCGCACCAGCTCCTTCTCCTGGCCGGGCCCGGCGTCCGGCCCGGGGCCCGACCCCGTCCCGCCGGACTCCTTCTCCAGCATCTTCCGGAGCTGCTCGCCCTCCACGTCCACGTTGGGCAGCAGCCGGTCCAGCCAGCGCGGCAGCCACCACGCCTTGTCGCCGAGCAGCGCGAGCACCGCCGGGACAATGGCCATCCGGACCACGAACGCGTCGAAGAAGACCGCGATGGCGAGCGAGAAGCCGATCATCTTGATCATGGACTCGCCGGAGCCGATGAAGCCCGCGAAGACCGCCATCATGATCACCGCGGCGGCGGTGACGACCCGCGCCCCGTGCCGGAAGCCGGTGACGATCGCCTGGCCGGGCCGCTCCCCGTGGACGTACGCCTCGCGCATCCGGGTGACCAGGAAGACCTCGTAGTCCATGGCGAGACCGAAGACCACACCCACCATGAAGATCGGCATCATCGACATGACGGGACCGGTCTGCTCCACACCGAACAGACCCGAGAGCCAGCCCCACTGGAAGACCGCGACCACCGCGCCGAGCGCGGCGACTACCGACAGCAGGAACCCGAGGGCCGCCTTGAGCGGTACCAGGACCGACCGGAAGACGAGCATCAGCAGCAGGAACGCCAGGCCCACGACGAGCGCGAGATAGGGCAGCAGCGCGTCGTTCATCTTCTCGGAGAAGTCGGTGTTCATCGCGGTGGCGCCGGTGACCAGCACCTTCGCCTCGCTGTCG
Source organism: Streptomyces sp. NP-1717 (assembly GCF_022695985.1). GTDB lineage: Bacteria > Actinomycetota > Actinomycetes > Streptomycetales > Streptomycetaceae > Streptomyces. The sequence continues at coordinate 15,733 of NZ_JAAPBF010000112.1, forward strand.
GAGGCGATCTCGCCGCCCGCGTCGCGGATGGCGTGGACCAGGTTCTCCGTCTCCACCGACGAGGGACGGTCCTTCGGGACGACCGTGATCGTCGCCGTGTCGCCGGCCTTGTTGTACGTGGCCGGGGTGACGGCCGCGACGCCCTTCAGATCCTCCACCGCGTCGGTGACGCGTCCGGCGGTCTGCTTGGCGTTGTCGTCGCCCTTGCCGTCCACGACGACCATCAGCGGCCCGTTGAAGCCGGGGCCGAAGCCGTCGGACAGCATGTCGTACGCCTTGCGCTGCGTGGTGCTCGTCGGCTGCGACCCGTCGTCGGGCAGGCCCATCTCCAGCGAGCTCGCCGGTACGGCGATGATGCCGAGGCCCACGACTCCGGCGAGGAGTACGGCGACGGGGCGGCGCAGCACGAAGCGGGCCCAGCGGGTGCCCATGTTGGGCCTGCCCTCGGCCACCTTGCCGTCGGCGGACGCCGCCCGCTCCCGGTCGTGCCGCTCGCGCACCTTCCTGCCCTGTACGCGCCTGCCCGCGTATCCCAGCATGGCCGGGACGAGCGTGAGCGCGACGAGGACGGCGATGACGACCGTACCGGCGGCGGCGACGCCCATCTTGGTGAGCATCGGGATGTTGACGACGGAGAGCCCGACGAGCGCGATGACGACGGTGAGCCCCGCGAAGACGACCGCGGATCCCGCCGTCCCGGCCGCCCGCCCGGCGGCCTCCTCGGGTTCACGCCCGTCCGTCAGCTCCGCCCGGTAGCGGGAGACGATGAACAGGGCGTAGTCGATGCCGACGGCGAGGCCGATCATCATCGCGAGGATGCTGGTGGTGGAGCCGAGGTCCATCACACTGGCCAGCGCCGTGATGGACGAGACACCGATCCCGACACCGATGAGCGCGGTCAGCAGGGGCAGCCCGGCGGCGATCAGCGAACCGAAGGTGATGACGAGGACGACGGCGGCGACGGAGACACCGATGACCTCGGTGGCCCCGGTCTCCGGAACGGCCTGGAGCGCGTCCCCGCCGATCTCGACCGTCAGGCCCGCGTCCCGCGCGCCGGCCCCGGTCTCCTCCAGCGCCGTGCGGGTCTCCTCGGTCAGCTCCATCGAGCTGACCTTGTACGTGACGGACACGTAGGCCGTCGAGCCGTCCTGCGAGACGGCCTTGGCCGTGTACGGGTCGGTGACCCGCGCGATCTGGTCCGAGCCGGCCGGCAGCTCGTCGACGATCTTCTCGACCTCGGCCTTGTTGGCGGCGGAGGTCATCTTCTCGCCGTCCGGCGCCTTGAAGACGACACGGGCCGTCGCTCCGTCGGCGCTGCCGCCGGGGAAGCGCTCCTCCAGCAGGTCGAAGGCCTTCTGGGCCTCCGTCCCCGGAATGGAGAAGGAGCTGGAGGTCGCGGTGGACGCGGACGCGGCGCCGACGCCGGCCAGGGCCAGCAGCGCCACCCATACGAGGGCGACGAGATGTCGGCGCCGGAAGGCGAACCGTCCGAGTTTGTAGAGGAACGTGGCCACGAGGCGTACTCCCGGTCTGGGGGTGGGTCAGGGCATGGGGAGCCGACCGACGGCGCGAGAGCGACACGCGTGCGGTGCTGGGTACTGCTGGGGAACCCCGGAGATGGGCGAGCGGCCCAGGGAGGCGGAGCTGCGGTGCTGCGGGGAGGGTCAGACGCCGAGGGCGGGGAGGATCACGGCGTCGATGTAGTCGCCGAGGAACGCCTGGTCGACAGAGCGGTCCTCGATGAGCTGCCGGGCGACGAAGGCGCCGACCAGCATGTGTGTGACGTACTTCAGCGCGGGCTGGTCCGCACTGATCTCGCCCCGGTCCACGGCGCGGCGCAGGAACACGCTCAGCCCGTTCAGCTCGGGCTCGATGAGGAGTTCCCGCAGGGCGAGATGGAGATCGGGGTTGGTATGGACGGCATGGACCAGACCCCGCATCAGCGCGGAGTCCCGTTCCATCTGGCAGTCGTCGGCCAGCGAGACCATGGCGTGGAAGTCCCCACGCAGCGAGCCGGTGTCGATCTGCGCGACATCGGCCGGCTTGTTGTGCCGCATGGCTCGTGCGACGAGCTCCGGCTTGCTCCCCCACTGGCGGTAGAGGGTGGCCTTGCTGGAGTGGGTACGACCGGCGACGGCGTCCATGGTGAGGGCGTCGTAGCCGACTTCGCGCAGGAGGTCGAGCACGGCTGAGTACAACTCGCTCTCGCGCTCCGGCGTGAGTCTGGTGCGTGCCATGGCCGACCCCCCCTCAAGGAATCGAAGGACCGAACGAAACGGTTTCGTACAGTACGAAGATAACCCCACCCTCATCGAAACGGCAACGTTTCGCTTGTGGGCTCCACCACATCCCCCACACAGACGACCGAGCAGCCGCCGAACACATCCGGCCAACTGACTTGTGCCCACGAGTTGCCCCACCCCTCCCGCGCGGAAAGCATTGGGGGGTGAGTGACGACGTCGCGTATCTCCGCTATCCGCACCTGCACGACGACTTGCTGTGCTTCGCCGCCGAGGACGATCTCTGGGTCGCGCCCCTGTCGTCGGCCAAGCACCGCCCGGACCGCGCGTGGCGGGTGACCGTCGACAGGACCAGAGTGGGACACCCGCGGTTCTCGCCCGACGGCAGCCAGATCGCGTACACGACCTGGCGCAGCCTCGATCCCGAGATCCATCTGGCACCGGTGGCCGGCGGCCCGGCCCGCCGGCTCAGCTACTGGGGCTCCACCGACACCCGCGTCTGCGGCTGGACGCCGCCGGACAAGGACGGCTCGGCGCAGATCCTCGCCGTCTCCTCGCACGGGCAGCCGTTCTCGTACTACTCCTGGGCCTACAGCGTCCCCACCGACGGCTCCCCCGGCGGCAAACTCCCCTGGGGGCCGGTGGCCGACATAGCGGTCACCGACATCGGGGGCGAGCGGCGCACCCTGCTGCTGACCGGAAAGCCGCCGCACGAGCCCGCCGCCTGGAAGCGGTACCGGGGCGGGGCCACGGGCCGGCTGTGGCTGCACGGCGAGCGGCTGCTGGAGGACCTGCCCGGCCATCTGGACTGCCCGATGTTCGTCGACGGGCGCATCGCCTTCCTCTCCGACCACGAGGGCGTCGGAAACCTCTACTCGACGCTCCCCGACGGCACCGACCTGCGCCGGCACACCGACCACGACGCGTTCTACGCCCGCCACGCGTCCTCCGACGGACGCCGGATCGTCTACCAGTGCGCGGGAGACCTGTGGCTGGTGGACTCGCTGGCGCCCGACTCGGTGCCGCGCAAGCTGTCGGTACGGCTCGGCGGCCCGCGCGCCGGCCGGCGCACCTACCAGGTCCCGGCCGCCCACCACGTCGACTCGATCTCCGTGGACACCACGGGCCGGGCCAGCGCCGTCAACGTACGCGGCAGCCTGTACTGGCTCACCCACCGCGACGGCCCGGCCCGCACGATCACCGACACCCCGGGGGTACGGGTCCGGCTCCCCGAGATGCTGGGCAGCGGCGGCAAGGTCGCCTACGTCACCGACGCGGACGGCGAGGACGCGATCGAGATCGCCTATCTGCCCCGCGCGAGCGGCGACCTGCCGCCGGTGCGGCTCGCCTCCGGGCGGCTGGGGCGGGTGCACGAACTGATCGCCGACCCGGACGGCGAACGGCTGGCACTGACGACGCACGACGGAAGACTGCTGATACTGACGGTTCCCGACGACTCGCCGGACGAGGCGACGTCGGAGCCGGCCGCGGCGGACTCGGCCGAGCCAGGTGCGCAGGATGCGCCGGAGGACGTCACCGAGGACGTCACCGAACTCATCCGCTCCGTCAACGGCCCCGTCACCGACCTCGCGTTCTCCCCCGACGGCGACTGGATCGCCTGGTCCCACCCCGGCGTCGGCCGCTCGCTGCGCCAGATCAAGATGGCGCGGATCGCCGACCGTACGATCGTCGACGTCACCAACGGCCGCTTCGAGGACGAGAATCCGGTCTTCACACGGGACGGCCGATATCTCGCCTTTCTTTCCTGGCGCGGATTCGACCCCGTGTACGACGTGCACACCGGCGACCTCTCCTTCCCGCTGGGCTGCCGCCCCTATCTCGTACCGCTGTCGTCGGCGACGCCCTCGCCGTTCGCGCTGTCCCCGGACGGACGGCCGGCCGCGGGCGGACTCGACCCGCTGACGGCCGTCGTGTCCGACGGCGCCGGCGTCCCGGACGGGGCGGTGACGGTCGAGGTGGAAGGGCTCGCGAGCCGCGTCACGCCGTTCCCCGTCTCCGCGTCCAAGTACTCGGCACTGCAACCCGTCAGCGGCGGCGGCCTGGTCTGGCTGCGCTGGCCGATCTCCGGCGCGCTCGGCGAGACGTTCGTCAACCCCGCCGACACCTCGGGCCGGCCGACGCTCGAACACTTCGACATCACCAAGGCGCGCAAGAGCGAACTCGTCGACCACCTCGACTGGTTCGCGATCAGCCGGGACGGCTCACGGCTCGTGGTCGTGGACGACGACGACCTGCGCGCCGTGCCCGCCAACGAGCCCGGCGACGGCGACTCGACCGTCCGTCTCGACCTGCGCCGCATCCTGCACGAGGTCGACCCCGCGGCCGAGTGGCGCCAGGCGTACGGGGAGGCGGGCCGGATCATCCGCGCGTACTTCTGGGAGCCGCAGATGTGCGGCATCGACTGGGACGCGGTGCTCGACCAGTACCGCCCGCTGGTCGAACGCGTCGCGACGCCCGACGAGTTCGCCGATCTGCTGCGCGAGGCGCTGGGCGAACTGGGCACCTCGCACGCCTATGTCACCCCCGCCCGCCGCAACGAGGGACCGCCGCACTACCAGCGCGCCATCGGCCTGCTGGGCGCCAACCTCGTCTGCCGGGACGGCGAATGGCTCGTCAAGCGGATCCTGCCCGGTGAGTCCTCGGACTCCAAGGCCCGCTCCCCGCTGGCCGGTACGGGCATCCGCGAGGGCGCCGTCCTCACCCATGTCGACGGCCGGCCCGTCGACCCGGTGACCGGCCCCGCGCCGCTGCTGTCCGCCGCCGGGGGTACGACGGTCGAGCTGACCTTCCGGCCCGCCGAGGACCTGTCGACGGCCAACGGCGCGGCGGGGAACGGCGGTTCACGGCGCGTGGCGATCGTCCCGCTCATCGACGAACGCCCCTTGCGCTACCAGGACTGGGTGGCCAAACGCCGCGAGGTCGTCCGCGAGATGAGCGGCGGCAGGTGCGGCTATCTCCACATCCCCGACATGGGCGGCTCCGGCTGGGCGCAGTTCAACCGCGATCTGCGACTGGAGGTGTCCAGGCCCGGACTGATCGTGGACGTACGCGGAAACGCGGGCGGACACATCAGCGAACTCGTCGTGGAGAAGCTGACCCGGCGCATCCTCGGCTGGGACCTGACCCGCAACGCGCAGGCGGTCAGTTACGCCTCCAACGCCCCGCGCGGTCCCGTGGTCGCGATCGCGGACGAGGCCACCTCCTCCGACGGTGACATGATCACCGCCGCGTTCCGGCTGCTGAAGCTGGGCCCGGTGGTCGGACAGCGCACCTGGGGCGGTGTGGTCGGCATGACCGGCAGGCACCGGCTGGTCGACGGCACGGTGATCACGGTGCCGATGAACGCGGCCTGGTTCGACACGTACGGCTGGTCGGTCGAGAACCACGGCGTGGAGCCGGACATCGAGGCGCTGCGCACACCGCTGGACTGGGCGGAGGGGCGGCACGCGCAACTGGACGACGCGGTGTGGGTGGCACTGGAGTTGCTGGCGAAGCAGCCGGCTGCGACGCCCCCGGACTACACGAACGTCCCCGACCGCCGCCGCCCCGCGCTACCGCCGCGAAGCTGATCCCCGCCGACCGGCATTCTTCGACCGGACCCGCCCGGTGGCCGGTTCGTCCTCAATCGCCGGACGGGCTTATCAAGCCCGCCCGGCGATTGAGGACACGACACGCAGCCCGCCCGGCGATTGAGGGCACGACACGCAGCCCGCCCGGCGATTGAGGACACCCGCACCCCCGGCCCGCACACGGAAGCGCACCTGGTGCACAGGTCACCAGGTGCGCTCCGGCTCGGACTACCCGCTCACGCGTCGTAGTTGTCGTCGAACCGGTCCCGCGCGTCCTGCGCCCGCTGCCGCGCCCGCGCCTGCTCGTCCCGCTTCCCGTCCTCGTCCCGCGACGAACGGTCCGCGTCGTCCTTCTTGTCGTTCATCTTCTTCTTCGCCTGGTCGGCGAGCTCCTGCGACTTGTCCTTGAACTGGTCCGCGATGCCCATGGGTGTTCACTCCTGGAAGTCCGGTGAGGCCCGTGGCTGAGTGCCGGGC